>JAYSVR010000391.1:0-14953 GCA_043718445.1 Acidobacteriota bacterium
TCAATGGCGTATTCAAAGACGCCAGCGGCAAAGTCACACCGAGCGGCTGGCTCGAAGGCAACGCGACTCAATTGCGCAATCAACTCATCGGCGCGTTGATCGGCGCTGGGTTGAGCATGGTGGCGACTTATGTCTTGCTCATTCTCACCGACAAGCTCGTAGGCTTGCGCGTCACTGACGAAGACGAAATTCAAGGACTCGACCTCTCACAGCACGGCGAGGAAGGTTACAACCTGGATTTCGATGTCGTAGCGGGCGGCGGTTCGTTTAGCAATTCACATCAGTTTTCGGCGGCGCATCAAGCCAACCGCGTGATCGAATCGTAGCGTAGGCTTCAGCCTGCGGAACGTAGGGCGGACTTCAGTTTGCCCTACACAATAAGGACAACCACTATGAAAAAAATCGAAGCGATCATTCGCCCTCATTTGCTTGAATCAGTTAAAGAGAGCCTGCAAGCCATCGGCGTGCAGGGCATGTCCATCAGTGAAATCAAAGGCTTCGGACGCCAGAAAGGCCACACCGAAATTTATCGCGGCAGTGAATACAAGATCGAGTTCATCCCTAAACTTAAACTCGAACTCGTGATTGACGACGATCTCGTCGAACAAGCCATTGACGGTATTTGCCAAGCGGCACGTACGGGCAAGTTCGGCGACGGCAAAATCTTCGTCTTTGATGTCGAAGACGCGATTCGCATTCGCACGGGCGAACACGGCATCAACGCGGTCTGAGAAATAACTCGTCTTCGCGGCTCCGCCGCAGTGATGTGCGGAAAGGCTGTGCCTTTCCGGTAGGCGATTTATTTCTATGGGGCTACGCCCCAAGCGTCGTTGGGCCAGGCGAAAACAGTCCGCGACAAATGACTGCGGGGGCGTAGCCCCAAATCAATCTTTCTCTTACCGGAAAGGCACAGCCTTTCCGCACATCACTGCGGCGGAGCCGCCAGAGAAGTATCGTCTTCGCGTTCGGGTATCTCGAATTCCCGTCGCAGTTCGGCAAAGAAATCACGAGCCGGTGTGCCATCGCCGCGTTGCATGGATTCGAGTCCTTCACGAATGGCTTCAATCGCTGCTGGCTGATCGTTGGGCTGCTCAGACTTTGTACTCATTGCTTTGACTCCTTTGAATTGCGCTCAAGCAAACGCAGCCTATCGCGGGTCTCTTGTGCTTGGCAATTTGCAAAAACACTTATGAAACTACGTTGCTTGTTCGCTTTCGCTTGGCTGATGCTAGCTGCATCTTTCGGGTCTTCACAAACCGCGCCGCCCAAACCCACTCTTTGGCTCATCGGCGATTCGACGGTGAACACGCCGACGCGCGGGCAGTTGGGATGGGGCGCAGCGTTGCCTGAATTTTTCGATCTCAGGAAAATCTCGATTGAAAACAAGGCGCGCGGCGGACGTAGCAGCCGCACCTATTTTAGCGAAGGCTTGTGGCAAGAGGTGTTCGATAAATTGCAGCCGGGCGATTTTGTCTTGATACAGTTCGGACATAACGACGGCGGAGCGATCAATGACAACTTTCGCGCGCGCGCTTCGATCAAAGGCATCGGCGAAGAGACGCAAGAGATAGACAACCTGCTTACCAAAAAACATGAAACGGTTTACAGCTTCGGCTGGTATTTGCGCCGCTACATCAGCGATGCCAAAGCGAAAGGCGCGACGCCCATCGTGCTTTCACTGGTTCCGCGAAACAATTGGCGTGACGGAAAAGTCGCGCGCGCCAGCAACGATTACGGCAAGTGGTCGCGCGAAGTCGCGCAGCAAAGCAACGTAGCCTTTATTGATTTGAATGACATTACGGCGCGGCATTACGAAACGCTGACGCCTGAGCGCGTCAAGGCCGACTATTTCAGCGAAGCCGACAACACGCATACTTCGCCAGCGGGCGCAGTGCGCAACGCGGCTTCTGTTGTAGAAGGTATTCACGCGCTGAAAGACAGTTCGTTGAAAAACTATCTGAATCTCACTTACCCGCTTGAAGTTATTTCCGAAGCTATCAAAGAGGCTAACGCCTCAATGCAACGCAACGCAGACGCCCTGCCCAACAGCATCGCCGCGATTCAAAAAGGATTTGAGAATCCGCCCGATGATGCACGTCAGATGATGCGTTGGTGGTGGTTCGGTCCGGCGGTGACCAAAGCGGGCATCGAACGCGAGTTGCGCACGATGAAAGACGCAGGCATCGGCGGCGTAGAGATTCAGGCCGTTTATCCGCTCGCCATTGATGACGAAAAGACCGGTTTGAAAAACCTGCGCTTTCTTTCGCCGGAGTTTTTAGACTGTCTGAAATTCGCCAACGACAAAGCGCGTGAACTCGGCATGCGCGTTGACCTCACGCTCGGCAGCGGCTGGCCGTTCGGCGGGCCGCAGGTTCCGATCACGCAAGCCGCCAGCAAGTTGCGCGTGCAGCGCGTGCAAGCCACTCAGGCGCGCGTCGCGCTTCCTAAACTTGGCGAAGGCGAGCAATTCATCGCGGCCTTTGCCGGACGAGATCAACTGAAAACAGATACTGACGGTTCGGTCGCGCTACCTGCCAACGTCTCGTTGCCGCATGAAGTTACGTATTTCATCGCCAGCCGCACGCGCCAACAGGTTAAACGCGCAGGCTTTGGCGGTGAAGGTTTCGTGCTCGATCACTATGACCGCGCGGCGCTCGACAATTATCTCAAACAAGTCGGCGAACCTTTGTTGCAAGCCTTTGGCGCGAATCCGCCTTACGCGATCTTTTGCGACAGCCTTGAGGTGTTTAGTTCTGATTGGTCAACTGATTTTCTGAGCGAGTTTCAAAAGCGGCGCGGCTATGACTTGAAACCGTTGTTGCCTGCGTTGGTTGATGACAGCTTTCCGCATCGTGATGCGATTCGTCAGGATTGGGGACAGACTCTGACTGAATTGCTCAACGAACGCTTTCTCGCGCCGCTGCAACAGTGGGCCAAACAACACAACACGCGCTTTCGCATTCAGGGATACGGCATTCCGCCCGCGACGATTAGCAGCAACGAGTTCGCCGACTTGACCGAAGGCGAAGGCTGGCAATGGAAGACTTTGCGCGCCGCGCGTTGGGCTTCGTCGGCCAATCACTTGTTCGGACGCAACATCACTTCATCAGAAACGTGGACGTGGTTGCACTCGCCTTCGTTCCGCGCGACGCCGCTCGATATGAAAGCCGAAGCCGATTTGCACTTCTTGCAAGGCATCAACCAGATCATCGGCCACGGCTGGCCTTATACCGGCGAAGGAATTGAATATCCGGGCTGGCGTTTATATGCGGCGGCGAATTTCAACGAAAAGAATCCGTGGTTCATTGCGATGCCTGAGATTTCAAAGTACTTGCAACGCCTGAGTTACCTGATGCGCCAAGGGCAACCGGCGAACGATGTCGCGTTTTATCTGCCGAACAGCGATGCGTGGGCGAGTTTCACCAGTCCGAAAGTGCATTACATGATCGAAGCCCTCAAAGATCGCGTAGGCGAACACGCCGTCGCGCAAGTTCTTGAAGCAGGCTTCAATCTTGATTTCATTGACGATGACGTATTGAGCAAGCTCGGCAAGATCGAAGGCGGCGCGTTGGCGATGGGCACGAACCGATACAAAGCCATCGTGTTGCCCAACGTAGAAAAGATGCCGCTGGCAACGTTGCAAAAACTGGATGAGTTCGCGCGCGCGGGCGGCATTGTCGTCGCCGCGCGCAACAAGCCCGCGAGCTTGCCTGCTTACAACGTGAAGGCCGAAGAAAGAACGCAATTCAAACAACTCGCCGATCAACTCTTCGGCGGAGAAAAACCGCGCGCACATTTCGTCGCGGACGATCAACAACTGGGCAGCCAACTCGCCGCGTTGACGCAACCCGACGTGAAACTCACGCCAGCCGTGAAAGACATTGGCTTCATTCATCGCCGCACGCCAGAAGCCGACATTTATTTTCTGGCGAACTCGACCAATCAAACACAACAAGTCAACGCTACGTTTCGCGTGACGGCGGGGCATGCTGAAATGTGGAATCCAGTAAACGGCGACATCACTCCGCTTTACGTTAAATGGAGCCTGCAAGGCGTAACGGCAAAGCTCTTATTTGCGCCTTATGAATCGCAGGTATTGGTTTTTTCTCGACGCCCTTCCACTTTTCACAAAAACCGCGCATCAGTGGCCGGTCTACAAGATTTAAGTAGCGGCTGGGTTGTCACGATCGGTCAAGGCAAAACGACTTCCGGGCCATTGCGTTCGTGGACGGAAGACAATGCCAAGCGCTTTTATTCAGGCACGGCAACTTATGAAAGAGTGCTTGAAATGCCTGCGACTTTCAGACCGTCAAACCTGTCCTATCAACTCGATTTCGGCGAAGGGCAAGCCGTAACCGTGACGCCGCGTAAAAATGGAATGCGAGCGTGGTATGACGCGCCGATACGCGAGGCGGCGATGGTTTATGTGAACGATCAGCGCGCTGGTTCGTTGTGGTGCGCGCCTTACACGTTGGACGTGACGAAATTTCTCAAAGCAGGCACGAATCGCCTTCGCATCGTGGTCGGCAACACAGCGATCAATCATTTGGCGGGGACGAAGCTGCCTGATTACAAAGACGTGCATGCGAAATATGGCGAACGCTTTCAGCCGCAGGATATGGAAAATCTGCAACCGCTGCCTTCGGGGTTGTTGGGGAAGATTCGCTTGGTCGCACAATGAGGTGAATTCATTGGGTCAGTGGCTATAATGCCCGCATGCAAACTGTAGCGAACTTGACGCCGCCCGCACTGCTTCCTTTTTATCGGGAAGTTCGCGCTTATACCGAACAGCTTTGCGCGCCGCTCGAAACCGAAGATTACGTTCCGCAACCTATCGTTGATGTTAGTCCGCCGAAATGGAACATCGCGCATACGACTTGGTTTTTCGAAGAAATGATTTTGAAACCGTATGCGCCTGCTTACCGCGAATTCCATCCGAGTTACGGCTTTCTGTTTAACAGTTATTACAACACCGTCGGCGCGCGCACGCGGCGCGATCAACGCGGCGCGTTATCCCGCCCGACCGTGGCTGAGGTATTTAAGTATCGCCGTTACGTTGACGAAGCGATGGGTGAGTTATTAGCCACTGAATTGCCTGCGGAAGTAGCCGATTTAGTAACTCTCGGCTTACAACACGAACAGCAACATCAGGAATTGTTGCTGATGGATTTGAAATATATTTTTAGCTGCAACTCGTTATTTCCCGTCTATGACCCAACCCAGTGGCGGGAAGAAATAAGTGAAACCGCTTCGGGCGAATTTATCGAAATAGCAGGCGGCAATTTTCAGGTCGGTCACAACGGAACCGGCTTTGCTTTCGATAACGAATGCGCGCGGCACGAGGTGCAGCTCAATGATTTTGCGATCTGCAATAAGTTAGTCACGAACGCTGAATACCTTGAGTTTATCGCGGACGGCGGTTATCAAAATTTCAACCTATGGCACGCCGAAGGCTGGGACTGGGTTAATCAAAAAAATATCGAAGCTCCGCTTTATTGGCATTCGCAAGACGGTGTTTGGCGCTATTTTACGTTGGCGGGTTTGCGTGAAATTCAGCCGCACGCTCCAGTCTGCCATGCGTCTTTTTACGAAGCGGCAGCCTTTGCCGAATGGAAGCGGATGCGGCTACCGACCGAATTTGAATGGGAAGCCGCCGCAGATCAGTTGAATTGGGGCTTGCGTTGGGAATGGACGAATTCGGCGTATTTGCCTTATCCCAATTTCAAGAAAGCAGTCGGCGCGGTGGGCGAATACAACGGGAAATTCATGGTCAATCAGATAGTGCTGCGCGGCGCAAGCATAGCGACACCGCCAAATCATAGTCGCAAAACCTATCGCAATTTCTTTCACCCTCCGTTGCGGTGGCAATTTTCCGGCATCCGGCTGGCGCGTTAGTTCATAAGTAACATGGCTGGCTGGTAGAAAGATCGAAATATGCAATCACTGAAAACAAATCCGTTGAATGCTTTTGCTGAAGACGTTGATAAAGGTTTGTCGTCTACTCCGAAAACGCTGTCATCGAAATATTTTTATGACGACGAAGGTTCGCGGCTGTTTCAAGCGATCATGCAACTGCCTGAGTATTACCTAACGCGCGCCGAGCATGAGATTTTTGAAAGCCAAAGGCCGGATATTTACGCCGCGCTGGCAGCGTCTCATGCGGGTTTCGATCTGATTGAACTCGGCGCGGGCGACGGCGTCAAAACCGCTGTGTTGATCGAATACTTCCTCACGCAGGCGGCTGATTTCACTTATGCGCCCATTGATATTTCGCAGGAAGCGATTGATTCGTTAACGCATAAATTCGCCGCCGCCTTTCCCAGCTTAAAAATGAATGCCCAGACCGGCGATTATTTTCAGATATTAGAAACGTTAAAGTCGTATTCGCGGCGACGCAAGGTAGTTTTATTTCTCGGCTCTAACATCGGCAATTTTTTGCGCCCGCAAGCAATTGATTTTTTCCGCCACTTACGTGCTTCGCTCAATGACGACGATTTGTTATTCGTCGGCTTCGATTTGCAAAAAGACCCGCAGGTTATTTTGCCGGCCTATGACGACGCGCAAGGCGTAACCGCCCAATTCAATCTGAACCTGTTGCGGCGCATCAATCGCGAACTGGACGGCGATTTTGTGCTCGAAAATTTTTCGCATTACGCCGTTTATCATCCGACTGAATGCGCCGCGCGTTCCTTTCTGATCAGCCGCACCGCACAGGATGTAACCATCGGCGCGCTGAATCGCAGCTTCCACTTCGCCCCGTGGGAGCCGATCTTTATGGAAATCTCGCAAAAATACAGCCTGCCGATGATTGAAGAACTGGCGCGCGAAAGCGGATTTGAGGTGACGCACAATTTCTTCGATGAGGCGTCTTACTTCGTTGATTCACTTTGGAAGATTCGCTGAACGCAACGGCAATTCTCTTGTGACTCAAGGCATGGCGCGTTCGTCCAACCAGAGAGAGATTTCGGCTCAACCACTGAGCGGGCTTTTCCTAATCCACCACTCCATACGATTACCATCAACACTTTCAACCGCAAGATGTGGAAGACCTGCGCCCGCTGCCTTAGGGGCTGCGGAAAAAGATTCGGCAAATACGAGGAGTAGTAACCCACCTATGCACAAAACTATCACCCAACAGATTCTGAGCTTCGTGCTGCTGCTGTGCAGCGCGACGGTGCTTTACGCACAAGAGGCACGCGGCACGATCAACGGCAAAGTACTCGATGCCAACCAAGCCGCCGTACCGAACGCGACGGTCAAAATCACGAACGTCGCAATGGGTACGTCAAACACGATCACGACCAACGCGGCGGGTTTATATCAGGCGACTTATCTGTTGCCCGGCACCTATCGCATTCAGACTGAAGCGAAAGGCTTCAAGAAATCTGTGCGCGATGGCGTTCGTTTGCAGGTGAACGATACGGTCGAGATTGATGTCGCGCTCGAGATCGGCGACGTAGGCGAAACCGTCACCGTGTCAGCCGATGCGCCTGCTTTGGAAACCAGTTCGGGTTCGCTCGGCACCGTCGTTGACGCGCGCCGCGTGTCTGAGTTGCCCATCCCGCACGGCGAACCGTTCAAGCTGATCGGCCTGGCGGGCGGCGTGTCTTATACGCGCGACCCGCGCCTTGATCGTCCGTTTGAGCCGACGCACATCGTGGGTTATTCGATGAATGGCACGGTGGCGAATCGCAGCGACATCACGATTGACGGCGTACCCAGCACTTCGACGGCGAACGCCAACGAAGTCATCGCTTCGTTCGTGCCGCCGCAGGATTTGATTCAAGAGTTCAAGGTGCAAACGGCTACGTTTGACGCGAGCTTCGGCAACACCGAAGGCGGCGTGACCAACCTGAGCATCAAGTCGGGCCAGAACGCCTTTCACGGCACGGCCTATTATACGAAGCTGACGAAGGGCACTTTCGCCAATGACTTTTTTGCCAACCGCACGGGCACGCCGTTGCCGAATTTCACTTACCGTCGTGTAGGCGGAACGATTGGCGGGCCGGTATGGATTCCGAAAGTTTACGACGGACACAACAAAACCTTTTTCATGTATGGCGTCGAGCAGATTCCCGAATCGCGTCCGCGCAACAACGGCACGCAGAACATTCCGACCGAGAAGATGCGCAACGGCGATTTCTCTGAATTGCTGCCGGTCAATGCGGGCTATCAGCTTTATGACCCTGCCACCGCGCGCGTTGACGGCAGCAACATTCGCCGCGATCCGTTTGTCGGAAACATCATTCCCTTGAACCGCATCAATCCAATTGCGCGCAAGTTCGTAGACGGCTTCCTGCCCAAGCCGACCTCGACCGGCGCGGCAGATGGCACCGGCAATTTCGCGCAACCAGCCTTGCTCGAAAACATCAAGTATCTTTCAAACACGATTCGTATTGACCACGTTATCAACGAAAAGCATCGCCTCTTCGGACGCGGCAGTTGGTATAACCGCGACAGCGATTACAACAACTACTACAACAACATTGCGACGGGCGATGTGTTCCTGTTCAAGTCGCGGCAAGGCGCGTTTGACCACGTGTGGACGATCAACTCAACGATGGTTGTGAACACGCGCTATGGCTACAACCGCTTCATTCGCGGCAACGATTCCAATCCGGGCAATCGTGGCTTCGATCTGACTTCATTGGGTTTCCCCACTTATTACAACAACCTGATTGGTGAGAGTACTCGACGATTCCCGCGTTTTAACTTCGTACAGGGCAACGTGACGGCTTATCAAGGCACGGGCGTCGCAGGTGAATTTCGCCCGACTGACACCCACGCGTATAACTCGACGATGAATCACGTCGTCGGCAAGCATTCGTTAAAATACGGAATGGAGTTTCGCTCTTACCGCGAGACCAACCGGCTTTTCGCCAACAACCAAACGGGTGAATTTACGTTTGATTCGACTTGGGTGCGCGGGCCGTTGAATACCGCTGGCGTACCCGCCACGGGCTTGGGTTTTTCCTTCGCCTCTTTCTTATTGGGATTACCGGCTTCAGGTGCAATTCAGCAACCGGCTGATTATGCCGAGCAATCCATCACGTGGGGTACCTTCCTGCAAGACGATTGGAAGTTCAATCAACGGCTGACCATCAACGCGGGCTTGCGTTGGGAATATGAAAACGCGCTGACCGAACGCTATAACAAGAGCGTGAGCGGTTTCGATTTCGCTGCTGCACAACCGATGGAAGCGGCGGCACGCGCGGCTTATGCTCGCAACCCTACGCCTGAAGTCGCAGCGGCGGCTTTCAACATTCGTGGCGGTTTGACCTTCGCGGGGGTGAATGGCAATCCGCGTGGGTTGTATGCCACGCCGAAGCGCAACTTCATGCCGCGCGCGGGCTTTGCTTTCAAGCTCACTGACAACATGGTGGTGCGCGGTGGTTACGGCATCTTCTTCGGCTTTCTCGGACAGCGACGCGGCGACGTGAATCAGATCGGATTTTCGACGAACACGCCGTTTACGCCCTCGCTCAACAACGGAATAACTTTCACCGAAACGCTGTCGAATCCCTTCGCTTCTTTCCAAACCGGATTGACAGCCGTGCGCGGCGCGGCGGATGGCGCACAAACCTTTTTGGGCCAGGGCATCAGCTTCTATAACCAGCAACCGCTGTCGCCTTATCACCAGCGTTGGGAATTGAGTTTGCAACGCGAATTCAAAGGCTGGGTGGCTGAAGCGGCTTATGTCGGCAATCGCGGTACGCATATCGAAACGGGTCGCAACATCAACGCCTTACCGCTGCAATACCTGAGTACGGCGACGATCCGCGATGACACGCGCAATACTTACCTGGCCGCCTTGATCGCCAATCCTTTCGTCGGCTTGATGCCGGCTAATTCAGGTGCGGCCTTCCGCGCCAACACCATTGCGCGTTCGCAACTGCTGCGTCCTTTCCCGCAATTCGGTGACATCAACACTTCCACCAACGAAGGCTATTCGTGGTTTCACTCGCTGCAAACCAGCATGAATCGGCGCTTCTCTAAAGGCTACACGCTGGGCTTCAACTATACGTGGTCGAAGTTTATGGAAGCCGTCGAGTTCCTGAATGCGGCTGATCCGGCTCCGGCTGAAACGATTTCGGGTTCTGACCGTCCGCATCGTTTTTCGGCGAGTGGCATTTTCGAAATGCCTTTCGGCAAAGGCCGCAAGTGGGGGTCAAGCGTGAACAAGGCGCTTTCTCTGGGCATCAGTGGCTGGCAGGTGTCGGGCATTTATCAGTTTCAAAGCGGCGCACCGATTGGATTCGGAAACGTCTTTTATTTCGGCGACCCGAAAGACATCGCCTTGCCGAGCGATCAGCAATCGGTGGCGCAATGGTTCAACACGAATGGGTTCGTCGCCCTGCGCAACGGCGCGACGGTGATTCGCAACACCGCCGGCACGCCGGTTTGGGTGAGTTTCAACGACCCGTGCAAAACCACTTACAACGCGACTTCGTGTGCGGGTACGCCGTTAGCAAACCCGACCGGATTCAATCGTGACGGTACGTTTCAACCGGCGAGCAACGTGCGGACGGCTCCGTTGCGCTTGCCGTTTTTGCGTTCCGACCAGATCAACAACATTGACCTTTCGATCATCAAGAAGACCGAGATTTTTGAGAACAAGAATCTCGAATTCCGTGCCGAATTCATCAATGCGTTTAACCACGTGCTGTTTCCCGGCCCGACCACCGGCGTCACGTCGGCAGCATTCGGTTCCATCGTAGCGAGCAATCAGGCCAATTACGCGCGCCGCGTGCAGTTGTCGCTGAGGTTCGTGTTTTAAGGCAATGGCAAAAGAATGGCGGCAAAGGAATAAGATTCTTTTGCCGCCATTCTTTTGCCACATTTCTTGGGCCGCCAGACAAATGCCAGACAAATGAAAGACCGTCGTGAATTTCTGAAATTGAGTTTGGCGGGCGCACTGGTTTTGCCGGAGTTGCCCGCCCCGTTATTTGTGAAGCCGTTTGTTGCGCCTGATGTGTGGGCGCAAGTGCCGCAGATTTTGCGTCGCATCAAAGCACCGGTGTTTGCGAGACTCGATTTTGTGATTACGAAATTTGGCGCGATCGTGGGCAGCGATTGCACCGAAGCCTTTCGCAAGGCCATTGCCGCTTGCAACAAAGCCGGTGGCGGGCGAGTCGTCGTACCACTGGGCGAATGGCTGACGGGCGCGATTCATTTGTTGAGCAATGTGAATTTGCATGTGAGCGCGGGAGCTACGATTAAGTTCAGCCGCGACACCAAACAATATCTGCCGCTCGTATTCACTCGTTGGGAAGGCGTCGAGTTGATGAACTACTCGCCGTTCATTTACGCCTTTGAACAACGCAACATCGCCCTCACCGGCAAAGGTACGCTGGATGGCAACGCTGATTGCGCGCACTGGTGGCCGTGGGAAGGCCGCACCAATTGCGGTTGGAAAGCGGGCGAGCCGCGTCAAGACAAAGCGCGCGATCAATTGATTTCGATGGGCGAAAAGAACGTGCCCGTCAGCGAACGTAAGTTTGGCGAAGGCCATTACCTGCGGCCCAATTTCATTCAGCCTTACCGTTGCCAAAACGTCTTAATCGCCGATGTCACGATCATCAATTCGCCGATGTGGGAGATCAATCCCGTGCTGTGCCGCAACGTGTCGGTGCTGGGCGTAAGCATCAATACGCACGGGCCGAACAACGATGGTTGTGACCCAGAGTCGTGCTCGGATGTCTTAATCAAAGATTGTTACTTCGACACGGGCGACGATTGCATTGCGATCAAGTCAGGACGCAACGGCGATGGACGCCGCGTCAACACGCCCTGCGAAAACATCATCATCCAAAATTGCGAAATGAAAGACGGCCACGGGGGCGTGACCATCGGCAGCGAAATTTCAGGCAGCGTGCGCAATGTATTCGCTGAAAATTGCCGAATGGACAGCCCGCATCTCGAACGCGCCTTGCGCTTGAAAACGAATGCCGTGCGCGGCGGTACGCTTGAAAACATTCACATGCGCAACGTGACCTTCGGGCAGGTCAGCGACGCTGTTGTTTCGATTGATTTCACTTATGAAGAAGGCGCGAAGGGCGAGTTCATGCCTACGGTGCGCAACGTGAGCGTGAGGGATGTGACGAGCAAGCAGAGCAATTACGCTTTGTATTTGCGCGGCTTTGAGAAAGCGCCGATCACGAATGTGCGGCTTGAGAATTGTTCTTTCGATAACGTAGCGCGCGCGAGTGTTTATGAATACGCGCACGATGTCGCGTTGAGCAATGTGAGGATCAACGGCGTCTCGCCGGTTCGCCTTGCGCTCGTCGGCGATTCGACCGTGACCGAAGGCTCAGGCTGGGGCATAGGCTTTCGTGAACAATGCCGCGCCCAAGTCGAATGCCTCAACCTCGCGCGCAACGGACGCAGTTCACGCAGCTTCATCGCCGAAGGCCACTGGCAAAAAGTAGTTGCTCAAAAACCGCGTTACGTGTTGATTCAGTTCGGCCACAACGATCAACCGGGCAAAGGGACTGAACGCGAGACCGACGCGGCGACGACGTATAAGGATTTTTTGCGCCGCTATGTTGACGAAGCGCGCGCGATCAATGCCAAGCCGGTGTTGGTGAGTTCGCTGGCGCGGCGCAATTTCAAGGACGGGCAAATCGCGGCGGATGTTTTGACGACGTATGCGAAGGCGGCGCGCGAAGTCGCTGCTGAGAAAAATGTACCGCTGATTGATTTGAGCGCGTTGAGCATTGCGCTGCTCAACCAAATTGGCGTGACGAAAGCGGCGGAGTTCGATGTGAAGAATGCGGACGGTTCGCCTGATCGTACGCATTTGTCGCGCAAGGGCAGCGTGACGTTCGGCAAGCTGGTCGCGGCGGAATTGGTCAAAGTGGCGCCGGAATTGAGCGCGCTATTCAAGTAACGGTAGCGCAATCTGCCGAGATTGCGCCGCTCACCATCAAACACATTTATTATCAAGCGTGCATTGTGATGTCTGCCTCCACGCGGCGTCCGTTGTTACGCAAGGGCTAAATGCCAGAACAGCGCAATCTCGGCAGATTGCGCTACCACCCCCCAGGAGGTCGTATGAATCCATTCTCTAAAAAACGGTTCACTGGCTTGGTCGGCACGTTGTTGCTGGCGTGCGCCAGTTTGATTTTCGCGCAAGACTATCGCGCTAAGTTGCAAGGCCTGGTGTCAGACGCCAGCGGCGGCGCGATCCCGAACGCCAAAGTCATGCTGCGCAACAACGGCACGGGCGTCGAAGTCACGCGCGTGTCGAACGGCGAAGGGAACTTTATTTTCGATTTCGTCGAGTCGGGCACTTACACCGTGCTGGTCGAAGCGACGGGCTTCAAGAAATTCGAGCAGCGCAACATCCTCGTGCAAAATCGCGGCGACCTGACCGTCAACGCGAAACTCGAAGTCGGCGGCGTCTCTGAGGTCATCACGATTCAAGACACGCCCGTCGCCGTGCAATTCAATTCATCGAGCGACACCACGACCGTCGGCAACGAGATCATCAGCCAGTTGCCAATTCGTGGACGCAATGCGTTTAACATCACGACGCTCGACCCGACGATCAACGGCGGCGAAAACAATGCCGGCGAAAATCGTCCTTATCACCATGCTTTTGCGAATGAGTTCGACGCGGGCGGCGGCACGTTTCGCGCCAACGACATTCAACTCGACGGCGTACCGCTCACGTCGAGCTTTAAGACTTCTTACACGCCTTCGATTGAAGCCGTGCAGGAAGTGTCGTTTCAAAAGAACGCGGTGGATTCTGAATACGGTTACAGCGCGGGTGGCATCGTCACGCTGAACATGAAATCGGGCACGAACAACTGGCACGGGTCGGGTTACATCCACAACCGCAATCCGAAATTGAATGCGTTCGGCGACCCCACACTCGTGCGCGTCGCGGGCGCAGATGAAACGATCAATCGCGGTACGAATCTAAAAATGTATGGCGGCACGATTGGCGGCCCCATCGTGAAGCGAAAAGTTTTCTTCTTCAGTTCGTATGAATACTGGGACGATCAGCGTCCGATCTCGGTGAAACTCACCTTGCCGACGGCGCTCGAACGACGCGGCGATTTCAGCCAGTCCGTTCGCACCTGTCGTCCGACGGCGACCGGGCCTTTCACGCAATGCGCGCGCACTGTTTTCGATCCGTTTACCGCGACCGGCACGGGCGGCATACGCACTGCGTTTGCCAACAACATCGTGCCGATGAATCGTTTCGATCCGACCGCGATCAAGTTGCTGGCTGAAGTGCCGCTGCCCAATTTGCCTGGCAGCGATTTGAATTGGCAGGGCTCCAAAACTGAAAACGTAGCCTATTGGAATCTCTCGAACCGCGTAGATTGGAACGTCAACGAAAAGCTCAAGGCCTTTGTGCGTTACGGCCACATGAAAACGTCGCTGCTCGAAGCGCCGCCCGACGGCACGACCGGCAAGCTGTTTCCCATCACGGGCAGCAACCGCAACGGCATCAGCGTCGCGGCAGATTCGGTCTATACGATCTCGGCCTCGAAAGTGCTGAACCTGCGCGGCAACTTCCATCGTTTAACCGACGAAGCCGCCGTGCCTACGGCGTTGTTAGGCGCTGACGGCTTGGCGAATCTCTGGCCGAATAATCCGTGGTATTCGTCGTTGCTCACGCGCGACACGATTTATTATCCGGCAGTAGACGTGCCGACCGGCGGCGTCGCCAATCGGCTGGGCCGCACCGGACGCGAGTTCTGGCAACGTCCGCAAGGCTGGGGCGGTTCGGCGCGCATGAACTGGTATATCAGAAATCATCAACTCAAATTCGGCGGCGAGGTGCGCATAGACAAAGGCAAGGGCGCGCGCTTCGAGCCGATCAATTTGAACTTTCGTCAAACCCTGACGACCGGCACGAATACGAATGCCGACTTGAATAACACCGGTCACGAATGGGCTACGTTTTTGTTGGGCGCGATTGATAACAACACCAGCGGTC
>JAYSVR010000392.1:0-14892 GCA_043718445.1 Acidobacteriota bacterium
CGCAATTTTCTGGTCAAGATCAACGCCAACATCGGCAACAGCGCCGTGGCTTCGAGCATTGAGGAAGAAGTCGAAAAGATGCGCTGGTCAACCAAGTGGGGCGCTGACACGGTGATGGATTTGTCCACCGGCAAGAACATTCACGCGACGCGCGAGTGGATCATCCGCAATTCGCCTGTCCCCATCGGCACGGTGCCGATTTATCAGGCGCTCGAAAAAGTGAATGGCAAAGCCGAAGAACTCACTTGGGAAATTTACCGCGACACGCTGATCGAACAGGCCGAGCAAGGCGTAGATTACTTCACCATTCACGCGGGCGTGCGTTTGCCTTACATCCCGCTCACGGCCAAGCGTATGACGGGCATCGTCTCGCGCGGCGGTTCGATCATGGCGAAATGGTGTCTGGCGCATCACGAAGAAAGTTTTCTTTACACGCACTTCCGCGAAATTTGCGAAATCATGCGCGCTTACGATGTGAGCTTCAGTTTGGGTGACGGATTGCGTCCCGGTTCAAACGCCGACGCCAACGACGCAGCCCAATTCGCCGAACTCGAAACGCTCGGCGAACTCACCAAAATCGCGTGGGAAATGGATTGCCAAACCATGATCGAAGGCCCCGGCCACGTGCCCATGCACCTCATCAAAGAGAACATGGACAAGCAACTCAAGGAATGCCACGAAGCGCCGTTTTATACGCTGGGGCCGCTCACAACCGACATCGCGCCCGGTTACGACCACATCACGTCGGCTATCGGCGCGGCGATGATCGGCTGGTACGGCACGGCGATGCTTTGTTACGTCACGCCCAAAGAACACCTCGGACTGCCTGATAAGAAAGACGTGAAAGACGGCGTGATTGCCTACAAGATCGCAGCGCACGCGGCTGACCTGGCGAAAGGTCATCCCGGCGCACAACTGCGCGACAACGCCATCAGTAAAGCGCGGTTTGAATTCCGCTGGGAAGACCAATTCAATTTGTCGCTCGACCCCGACACCGCCCGCGAATTCCACGACGAGACGCTGCCGCAAGAGGGCGCGAAGGCTGCGCATTTCTGTTCGATGTGCGGCCCGCATTTCTGCTCGATGAAAATCACGCAGGACGTGCGCGATTACGCTGCGAAAAAGGAATTGGATGAAGCGGCGGCGATTGCGGCGGGGATGCAGGAAATGTCGGAGCAGTTTAAGCAGGCGGGGGCGGAGTTGTATGTGAAAGCATAGCCACTAGATGTTGCACAGGTTGTGCGACATCTAGCTCGCTGATTTTTGCCACAAGTTGTGGCAAAAATCAGCCAGGGCTAAAGTAACGCGGCACGGTTGAGATAAACTCTGCCGCACAAACGCAAAGGAAGTCGTTATGCCAATACAGAAACTTCAACCCGTAGCTACGGCGGAACCGCTGGAAGAAAAGCTCGCACGGCTCAAGGAACTCGCCAAGACGGCTCCACCGATTACGATCAATCCGCAGCGGATGAGCGGCACCCCGGTCATCGGCATTCAACGAATGCCCGTCGTGCAAATGATTGATTACCTGCTGGATGGTTACAGCCTGGCGGAGTTTATTGATGAATTCGAGCTTGACCCCGCGAAAACGCGCGGCGCATTGGAAAAAGTTCGAGCGGCGCTAGACGAAGGTTGGCTCGCTGAACCGGTGGATTACTGATGAAAATCCTCTTTGACCATAACGTCAGCCGCAAACTCAGGCCGCATTTTTCGCCCCACGTTGTCGCGCTGACCAAAGAAAAAGACTGGGACTTGCTCGAAAACGGCGAGTTGTTGGAAGTGGCGCAACACGAGTTTGACGTGATGGTCACAACCGACAACAACCTTTACCATCAGAACAAAGTGGCGAACTTCAACCTTGCAGTCCTCGTCCTGCGCGCCTTCAAAAACCGATACAGCGAATTGCTTCCACTCATGGACGAGACGCTGAAAGTGCTAAAGGTCATCCAACCCGGCGAAGTGATTTATATTTATGCTGACGAGAAATTGAAACAAGCAGATCAACGCAAAGGAAAGGGGCCGCGAACATCGTGAGAAAATGGGAAGATTCGTTGAAAGAACGCTTGGCGGCTTCGCCAGAGTATGCTGTGGAATATCTGAGCGCCGTGCTGGAAGAAAATGACCCGGAAGCCTTGCGACTCGCTTTGCAACACGTCGCCGAAACACAAGGCGCGCAATCCGTCACCGCAACGGCTAGCAATCGTGAATTGCCAAGTTTGACCACAACACTTGATGCTTTTGGGATACATCTTTTGGTTGCGCCCAAACAGGCAATCTGAATTCGACAAAAGTTAAGAACTAATTCTATGCCACTCAGTCAAAAAGAGATTCGTGACCGAGCCTATCAATTCGCCAATGAGTGGGCCGCTGATGCCCGCGAACGCGCTGAAGCACAAACTTTCTGGAACGAATTTTTCAACATCTTCGGTTTTAATCGCCGCCGCATTGCCAGCTTTGAAGAACCAGTCAAAAAGCTAGGCGACCGACGCGGTTCGATTGATCTGTTTTGGAAAGGCACGCTGCTGGTTGAACACAAGTCGAAAGGCCAAGACCTCGACAAAGCCGTGCAACAGGCGTTTGATTACTTCCCCGGCCTCAAAGATCAAGACCTGCCGAAATACGTGTTGGTTTCTGACTTCGCGCGCTTCCGGCTTTATGACCTCGAAGAAAGCACGCAACACGAATTCACGCTGGCCGAATTGCCTGACCATACGCACCTGTTCGGCTTCATTTCCGGTTACACCAAACGCACTTATCAAGATCAAGACCCGGTCAACATTGCCGTCGCCGAAAAGATGGGCGAATTGCACGACACCTTGCTTGAAAGCGGCTACAGCGGCCACGAGTTGGAGCAGTTTCTGGTGCGGCTGATTTACTGCTTATTCGCCGACGACACGGGTATTTTTCCGAAAGACCATTTTCGCTACTTTATCGAAGACCGCACGCGCGAAGACGGCAGAGACACTGGGCAAAACATTGCCGCTATCTTTCAGGTACTCAACACGGCTGAAGAAAAGCGTTCGCGCACACTTGATGATGATTTAAAACTGTTGCCGTATGTGAACGGCACGCTTTATGCCGAACCGCTGCCGATCCCGTCGTTCGACACCAAGATGCGTAAGGTGTTGCTGGAATGTTGCAGCTTCGACTGGGGCAAGGTTTCGCCTGCGATTTTTGGCTCAATGTTCCAAGCGGTAATGGACAAGACAAAACGGCGCAATCTGGGTGCGCATTACACCTCAGAAAAAAACATCCTGAAATTGGTACGAGGGTTGTTTTTAGATGATTTATACGCCGAGTTTGAGAAGGTTAAAAATAATGCCGCGCGTTTGAAAGCTTTTCACGAACGAATGGCGCGATTGCGTTTTTTTGATCCAGCCTGTGGTTGCGGCAACTTCCTAATTATCACTTATCGAGAAATGCGGCGGCTGGAAATTGAGATACTCAAACAACTGCGTCACCTTTCCCGCAACGCGCAAGCAGAACTGTTTGTTTCTTTGATAGACGTAGACGCGGTTTACGGCATTGAACTGGAGGAGTTTCCCGCCCGCATTGCTGAAGTAGCGCTTTGGCTGGTAGACCATCAGATGAACCAGCAACTTTCCGCTGAGTTCGGTGCGACGTTTTGGCGCTTGCCGTTGCGCAAGACCGCGAACATCAAACACGCCAATGCACTCAGAATGGATTGGGCAGAGTTTGTGTCAAAACCTGAACCAAATGAACAAACCCTTTTCATTCTCGGTAACCCACCTTTCGTGGGGAAATCTAATCAGGACGCTAACCAGAAAGCTGATATGCAACTGGTTTGCGGCAAATTGAATGGTTCTGGTGTACTTGATTTCGTTTGCGCGTGGTATGTCAAAGCCGCTGAGTTTATCAGAGGGACACGCATTAAAGCGGCTTTCGTCTCGACCAATTCAATAACACAGGGCGAACAAGTCGCGGCGCTTTGGTCACATTTGCTCAATCAACAAATCAAAATTCACTTTGCTCACCGCACCTTCAAATGGTCGAACGAAGCGCGCGGCAATGCGCAGGTTTATTGCGTCATCATCGGGTTCGGCGCATTCGACCTAACTGAAAGAAACAGCAAACGGCTTTACGATTACGAAACCGTGACCGCAGAGCCGATGGAATTGCTGGTCGAGAACATCAATCCGTATCTAGTGGATGCAGCCGACATAGTTATTCCTAGCCGCAAAGCGCCTCTATGTGATGTACCCGAAATGATCTATGGAAATAAGCCTGTTGATGATGGAAATTTGTTTTTGACTGACGAAGAAAGAGCGGCACTATTGAGCAAAGAGCCAAATGCGAAAAAGTTCGTACGCCCTATTCTTGGCTCGCAAGAATTTATCAATGGTGAAAGTCGTTGGTGCTTGTGGCTAAAAGATATTTCACCGGCTGAATTGCGGGCAATGCCTGAAGTGATGAAGCGTGTTGAAGGGGTGAGAAAATTTCGCCAGCGAAGCAAAAAAGCTGCCACCGTCAAACTAGCTAACATCCCCTATTTATTCGCTGAAATTCGCCAGCCAGAAAAAGAATATTTGCTTGTTCCACTAGTTTCTTCTGAACATAGAAACTATGTGCCCATTGGTTTCATGTCGAGCAAAGCCATTGTCAATAACCTTGTCTCGATTATCCCTAATGCTACTTTATTTCAGTTTGGGGTTTTGACCTCGGCAATGCACATGGCTTGGACACGACAAATTTGCGGAAGGCTTGAAGGAAGATTTCGATACTCAAACGTGATCGTTTACAACAACTTCCCCTGGCCTGAAATTCCCACCGACAAGCAAAAAGCTAAAGTCGAAAAATGCGCGCAAGCCGTGCTGGACGCTCGCGCAGCTTTTCCCGGTTCGACGCTCGCCGACCTTTACGACCCAAACACCATGCCAAAGCAATTGCTCAACGCGCACTACGCGCTGGATGCTGCCGTTGAGGCTTGCTATCGCTCAACCCCATTCAAGAACGATCTCGAAAGACTTGAGTTCCTCTTTGAGTTATATCGCCAATACACCGAACCGCTGGCAGAGATGGCGCAAAAGGCTGCGAAGAAAACGCGACGACGCTAAGGCTCGTTTTGTGCATCGTCATAAAATTGCGTTACCAACAAGAAGCGCGGTGGCTTAACCAAAAGAATGACAACTTGGCTGTCCTCACTCGCCGTAAGCAAGCTCAAGTTCCCCGCCTTTATCATCCACGATGGCTTTCCCGCCTTTTTCGAGCTTGCCGAACAAAATCTCGTTTGCCAATCGCTTTTTAATTTTGGATTGAATCAGCCGTGCCATCGGACGCGCGCCGTTTTGCCGGTCGTAGCCCTTTTCCGCCAGCCACGTACGCGCCGCGTCAGTCAATTCGAGCGTGACGTATTTATCGGTGAGTTGCGCGCGCAATTCGTTGATAACTTTGCCTACGATTACGCGGCAAGAAAAAGAAGATGAAGCAGCGGCGCTGACAACCGGAATGCAGGAAATGTCAGAGCAGTTTAAGCAGGCGGGAGCGGAGTTGTATGTGAAGGCGTAGTGCCAATCAAGGCGGCGGACATTTTTGAGGTAAAAGTGCGGAAACTCTTTTGCCCAACCCGGACAAACCGGGTTGGGCAGGGAATCACTGGCGTCCTAACACGATAAGGTTGCCGTCAGGATCGTTGACAACGTAACTCGCGCCTTGCGCTCTGACGCTGCCGCCAGCCGTGAGCAAGTTGCTTGTATGTGATTCGAGATCATCACTTCGCAACGGTAACGTAACGCGGCGCGTACGATTTTTCGTTTTGGTTGGAATGACTTGCACCGTGGCGTTCAGCACTTCGCCTTGATAACTGCCTTCAACTGCTTGCCAGTCGGTGTTGAAAGCTGCGCTATAAAATTTCATCAGGGCTTCAGGTTGTTGGGTGAACAATCTGAACTGCACTGCGGGCAAGTTCGCGTTGGATGGTTGCGCGTTCGCCGCGTTAAACGCAGAGCCTTTCGTACGCGTAACGGAATAAGCGCCAATGACGAAATAGGCCACGAGCGCCAGTAAGATCAAACTTTTCTTCATGGACAAACTCCTCCGGCGGGTGGCTGCCACAGTTCGATGCGGTTGCCTTCGCCATCAAGAATCCAGGCAAAGCGCCCGTATTCGCTGTTTTCACGTTTGTCATCAATCCAGACGCCTTCGGCGCGTAATTGCTCAAGCACTCCGTCAAGATCAGCTACGCGATAGTTGAGCATGAAGCTCGCCTTGCTCGGCTCGAAATACTTGGTGTCTGCGTCAAAAATTGACCAGACGGTTTCGCCCATCTTTTGTGGATCGTCGTCTGCGCGCCAGCGGAACGACGTACCGCCATAACTCGGATGAATGTTCAACCCAAAATGTACGCGATACCACTCGCGCAATTTCGGCGCATCCTGTGCTTTGAAAAAGATTCCGCCCAAGCCCGTCACGCGCTGCAATCGTTGATAAATCATCAGCGCGTAACCGGAACCCGCTTCCGCTTTGAATTCAGCCGGAGCCTTGCCGTCAAAGCTGTAACAAACTTTCAAGCCGTCGCCTTCACGTTGAAAAATCGCGTGAATCGTGCGGCCTTGATTGGGGCCTTCGACGCCGGTGATTTCCAGCACGTGCGGTGTCACAGTCGTATTGATCGCCACACGTCCGGCATCGCGCGTGCCGTTGACGAAGGTGAGGTAAGTGTCAGCGGCTACGATCAATTTGGTTTGCGGCAATTTGTCGTCAACGAGCGCCGCGCCGTTGATTGTCGCGGCGGTGAGAGTCCAGGTTCCATCCAGCATAGAGAACGCTCCTTGATTTTTTGGTAGGACAGGTTACGAACCTGTCCTACCAAAATTGCAAAAGGAAAAAAGAAGTGAGAGAGAATGCGCGAAGCATTCTCTCTCACTCGAAGTTAAGCAAACCGACGCCGAACCATTTGCCAGCTTGCCCAAGGCGATCAATCAATCAGTCCTTTTTACCTTCAAAGATCGGAGTTCGTTTTATTCAGGTGCGTTGTTGAGATTCATGCTTTTTTCGGCGCGACGTTCTTCGATCCACTCGCTGAGAACGCGCTCCAGTTCCGTACCCTGAAACTGCTGTTGCATGTCTTCCCATTTTTGCCGACCGATGTGTCCGAGATGGCGACGATGGCGTTTCTTGCCGACATAATAGACTTCGCGGCAATCCCAACCTACGCCTTTTTGCACCCATTCGATGTTGACGCCTACGCGCGGTGGTTTCGTACCAGGCAATACGTTCATAGCTTTCTCAGCTTTCGGCGCAACGGGTTTACGCGCGATGGGGGCTTCGAATTTAACTGGCGCGGCGGCAACCGCTTGCGCTACCGATTCGCCATTGCTCACCACGGTCGTCGCCTTGTGAGGCGCGAACGTTGGCGAACTAGGGCTAAAGCCACGCACAGTCGTTTCTGAAGCAGGGAAGTAACCACGTTCCTGATAAACAGGTTCGAGTTGAGTTGATGATTGTGCCGATGGGCCATACACGTCAGGCAACGCAACGTGCATCGTAGCGCGGAAGGAGTCTTCCGCCTGAGCCATCGGCACTACGCTTTTCCCCGCGCTTCTCCGTATGGCAAGCGCCCGTTCGCGTATGCCGGCGCGTAAGCCTCGGTGTAGCGATTGTTACGCTGTTCGCGCGTTTGCAATTTCGCGTCAAGCCGCGCGCGCACGACGGCGGGCAGTTCGCCACGAACTTCATCAATCCATTCTTCGGCCATCGCTTCCGCAGTGATTTCGGCGATCAGCGTTTTGGTGGCGACCATCGTCGGATGCAACAAGGCATCGCGGCGCGCATTGGTTTTGAATTCAGCGCGTTCGCCACGTTCACGGCGTTCGAGCGATTGGCGACGGGCTTCAGGGTCTTGCGATTGCAGCCAAATACCCAACCCCATCACCGCGACAGGGACGATGACCATGCCCCAACGCAAGTATTCCATCAGGTAAGGGTTCAACTCGGCTCCCGCCATCTGTTGCGCGAAATGGCAGACGACGTTGATGGCAATGACGGCGAAAAGTCCGAGAATCCCGACAATCGCAGTGTTGATTTCACGTTGCGTTTCATAGGTCGTCATCAGCCCTTTACGCAAAAGCAGAAGGACTCTTTCAATTGCGTAAACATACAACGTAGCGAGAACGACGCGCAGGACTGCGTGACGACCAGGAAAAAGCGAGTAAACAAGCACCCACGAGGCAATGCCGCAAAATACGGCAATGCCGAGAATGGTGCGATCCCAGGCTTCGCGGTGTTCTTTGCGTGTGACATCGTCGAGGACTTCGGCGGTCGTGGTTGGTTCTTTTGCTGACATGATTGATCTCCTTATTGATTGTTTAAGGACGCAGGCGACGTCAGTCGTCGTAGTGTTTACGTGAGTTCGTGTGATTGCGCGACTAACGCCCCCTGCCTCCCTAACTGGTAAAAACTTTGGTTTGAGGGAAGGGGACTAAGCCGCTGCCGCAAATGCTGCGTAACGGGTTTCGAGTTGTTGTACCAATGAGAACGTCGCGCCTTGTGGATCACTCAACACCGCGCACCGCCCCAGGCCGGAAAAATTAGCAGGCGCGCTCTTGAGTTGCGCCCCCAATGTCATGGCGCGCTTGACGCTGCGGTCGCAATCTTCGACGGCGAAATAAGCCCGCCAATGCGAAGAAGCCGTTGCGCCTTCGTGTTTTTGATCAAGCGGAATGAGTCCGCCCGAAGGATGTTCGCTGCGTTTTGGTTTGAACTTGGTGTAAACGCGCGCTCCGGCGCTGACGGTTTGCACCTGCCAGCCAAACAGTTCGCCGTAAAACCGCTTGGCCGTATCGCAATCGCTGCTGACAAGTTCCTGCCACGCGAGCGAACCCGATTCGTTGATGACTTCAGCGCCGATGTGATCAAGCGCCTGCCACAACGCGATACGCGCGCCAGTCGGGTCTTCGATAGCGGCGATGCGTCCAATGTCTTCGATGTCGCGCGGTTCGATCAACACCTTACCGCCCAACGTGACGGCGTGTTGCGTCGTCTTGTTTACGTCCGGCGTAGCCACATACAACTGCCACGCAGGCGAGAATCCAGGGGACGCTTCTTCCTCAAAGACTTCATAAACCGCGCCGATGTCTTTGCCGTGCAATTGCAACATCGTGTAACAGTTCCCCTGGCCGACGGGCATGAAGCTGCGTCGCCAACCGAACATTTCTCCATAAAATCTGCTGGCTGCCGTCGCGTTGGTCGTCCCCAGTTCGATCCAACAAAACGTGCCCGCAACGTGTTTCGTGATTTCCGCCATGATTTTGCTCTCCTTTGCTCTGTGAAATTTTGCTTCTACGAATGCCTTTTGTGCCGTTGGCGAAATAAAACTATATTGTCCCGTCAACGAAACACCGTTGGTCAAAAAAAGCCTGAAGCATGGATTGCCGGGCATGGATTAGAACTGGCTCCGTCGCATGCAACAAGCGCACAACAGCAGCGCAGTCCATAACCCAGGCTGAGGCATGTGTGGTGATGCTTCAGGAGGGAAAGGGCGTTAGCCTGTTTTCAAACTGCTTCGCGGCGCGCGTTATCCCAAGCTGAATCGCGCCACGAAACATATAGTAATATGCAGCATCCAAAGGGCTTTGACGTAGTTTTAGCAAAAGCTGTCGCTACGCACTTTCTCGTCTAGCCGTGTGGCCTTTTGAGAAAAACCCTGAAAGCGCAGCGTCAGTGCGATAAGCGAGCAGTCGCCTTTTCGACTTACGCTGACGTTATTGAATTACGGTGTTATAAAAAGTGATGCAACTGATTTCTACGGCAAGCGGCTCTTTCGATTTGCGTTTCGCTCGTGAAACAGTGAGCGCATACTACGCCAGCTTCGAGATACAGGCAAGAGGTTTTTTAGAAAAAGTTTCGTCAACGCAACAGTCGGAAAATGTGATGGCAATGTGCGCAAAAAATGTGGCGGGGAACGGCTTCAGCGTTAAGCTGCGATGCTTGCGCCTGTTTATTCGCTGACAGTATGATGCCCGCACTTGTGACAGCTAGGGTTTACCGATAAGGCTAACAACGATGTTCTGCGCTACCTGCAATCTGGAATATCCCGATCACCTCAACTTCTGTAGGCGTTGTGGGCAGACGTTGGTGCGCGCGTTGGGCGAACGCGCGACAGAATCAGTCTGCTGCACACGTTGTGGCGCGCGCGTCATTCACGGAGAAAAGTTCTGCCAACACTGCGGTACGCGCGTGGGAGGCGCAGGGCAGGAAACCGTCGTAGGCCTTTGCCAGAACTGCAACACCTATTGGCGCAGCGGCTGGCAATACTGCAAAAGCTGCGGCGTAGACAGCGAACAAGCCTTGCAGCCCAACGCCACTCCAACGCACCAGCAAAACGTAGCCAAAAGAAATACGCTCGAAACCGAAGTGCCTGATATGCGGGTTCCGTGTCCTTATTGTGAAGCCGCTACGCAACCGTTCTCATTGTTCTGTGATAACTGCGGCATGCGTCTGGCGGCGGAAACGCCGAAAGAGCAAGCCGCAGTAAAAGTTCAGGAGGCAGAAAAAACCTCGTCGGTGACTGTGCGCGAAGACCGCGAAGACAATGATTCATTGAGCCGTTTAGATGACTTGTTGCTTGATGATCCGTTAGACGAGGGGAGCAAAAAAAACGCGCCTTCAGTTTCGATAAACGCAGACGCCCGATCAGCCGTTGTGACTGAACCCGCTCGAACGCCGTCGCCACTGCGCCTGGTAGAGAAACCGCGCGAGACAGAATTTCTTTCCGCTCCCAGTCAGGTTGCGATCTTGCCGCTAGAACGCGCCGAAGCGAATGGCACTGAAGTAACTAAGCCACAATCGTGGCGCGCTGCGGTGAGTCCGTCTGTTGAGGCAGAACCACTGCCAAGTTATCCAGTAAACAATCTGGTAAACAATCTGGTAAACAATCTGGCTAAACCTGCCAAACCCGCTACGCAACCACTCTCGCTTTTTGTAGGGGAAGCAGGCCTTTCGCGTCGGTCGGGTTGGCACGTCCCGCTCTTGCTGGGTGGTG
Source organism: Acidobacteriota bacterium (assembly GCA_043718445.1). Lineage (GTDB taxonomy): Bacteria > Acidobacteriota > Blastocatellia > RBC074 > RBC074 > JACPYM01. The sequence continues at coordinate 11,000 of JAYSVR010000392.1, forward strand.
TATTGCTCGGTTCGTTTTTGCTCGTTGGCATTTGGATGAAAGCGCGATCCACCAACCCGGCGGTGTCCCAGAGTGTTCCTCAGCCCGCTAACAAGCAGCCGGTCAGCATTGAGCCTGCGATGCCCGTTGGAATGGCCGAGCCCGCTAGCAAGCCGCCGACTAACGCTCCGCCCGTGACGCCCGCTGGAATGGTTTATGTGCCGGGCGGGAAGTTCGAAATGGGACGGAACGATGGCACACCGACAGAGCGTCCGTTGCGCACGTTAGAACTAAAGCCCTTCTTTCTCGACCGCACCGAAGTCACCAATCAACAGTATCTGGCTTTTGTCGAAGCAACGGGACGATCTGCGCCCAGCCACTGGCGCGCAGGCAAGCCATTGCCCAACGAAGCGAATTTGCCCGTGGTAAATGTTGCTTGGGAAGAAGCCCGCGACTTTGCGTTGTGGGCGGGCAAGCGTTTGCCAACAGAAGAAGAGTGGGAATTCGCCGCGCGCAGCACGGATGGTCGGCTTTATCCGTGGGGCAATACGTGGGAGCCGAGCTTTGCTAATACGGCACAGAGCCAGTCCGGCAAAATCGTCGAAGTCGGACGCAATCTCGCTGGCACCAGTCCTTATGGCGTAGTGGATATGTGCGGCAATGTTTGGGAATGGACTTCCAGCCAGTTGCGCGCTTATGGCACGCAGGAGTTGCTGGAAGAAGGCGTGATGGTGATTCGCGGCGGAGCGTTTGATTCGCCGAAAGATTACGCGACCACGACGTATCGCGGCGCAGTGAAGACGGGCAAACCATATCCCAAAACCGGATTTCGGTGTGCCAAAGACCTCCCTTAAATTTTCTGTTCCCCCATCGTGAAAGCCATGCTGAATCGTCAATTATTCATTTTTGTTTTAGTGCTTGGTTGCTGCGGCGCGGCTTATGCGCCAACGTATGCACAAGATGCCGCCGGACGCGACACCGATAAAAAGGCTCCGGTCAAAGCGGCTACGCCTAAGCCCGCGCCAGTTAAGGCCGCAGCCATTCCTAAGCCTCCGGTCAAAGCTGCGGCTAAACCCAAGGTCGTGAAAAAAACGAATCCGGTGAAAACCGTCGTTAGCAAGCCGGTCGCTGCGCCAATGAAGAAAACGCCACCGCCTGTGCCGACTGCATCTCGTGTCACATTAACGGCTGCGCCCAATGCGCAAATCGAACTCGCTGGAAAAATGAGCGGCGTCGCCGGGCCGGATGGCAAGTTGGTTTTGAATGAAGTTCCGCTCGGCGTTCATTCGCTCAAAGTTACGGCGGACGGATATGAACCGTGGAGCGGTTCGTTAGAAGCCAAAACTGCTGTCACTGATTTCAGCGTTTCGCTCAAGCGGCGCGCGACGACCGGCACCTTGGTCATCACAGTCAATCAACCCGGCGTAGACGTTTTCATCAACGACAAGCTGAGTGTGAAAAGTGTCGCGGGGCGTTCGATCACCGTCGAAGGCATGCTGCCCGGAACGCATCAACTACGCGCAGTTAAGTCAGGGTTCAAAGAATCGCGCAGTGTAGTCAAAGTCAATGTCGCCGAAACTCGTCCGGTTGAAATCGTGATGGTCGCGGGCATCAGTCCTCAACTGGTGCGCGTGCCTGCTGGTGAATTCACAATGGGCAATGACAAGGGGCCGAAAGATTCCAGTCCGGCGCACGCGGTTTCGCTGGGCGAATTTGAAATCTCGCGCCGCGAAATTTCGAATCAATTTTATAAAGCCTTTCTCGACGCCACGAATCACGCTGCTCCGAACCCACAGCTTTCCGGCTGGCAAGGCCGCGACTTCCCGGCTGGCAAAGCCGATGCGCCGATGGTTGGCGTTACGTGGGAAGACGCGCAGGCTTTTTGCCAGTGGCTTTCGCGCGAAGCGGGTGGCACTTACCGCTTGCCCTCCGAAGCGGAATGGGAGCGCGCCACTCGTATTGTCGGAAGCGTTAGTTTCTTAGTCAGTGTGACTTGGGAATGGTGTCAGGATTGGTACGACGCTGAATACTATCAGCGGAAAGATCGCTTGAGTCCGCAGGGGCCTGCGTTAAAGCCAACCGTCAGCCAAGGTAAAACACCCGCTGGCCGTGTGATTCGCGGCGGCGCACCTTCTGTCACCGGGCGCGCGTTGCGAGCCTTTGAAAGAAACGCCGCGCCCCCTGAACAAGGACGCGGCGATATTGGTTTTCGCGTAATTCGCGAGCCGTCAAGCCGCTGACTGAATTAAGACTCGGCACTCATCACGACTTCATCCGAAACAACTTCGACCGGTGCGTGATGCGGACGTTTGCCGATTTGCGCGGGCAACCCGCTGAACGGGCTTTGCGGAGCGCGCCAGTTGTCTACGACCGCGACTTGTTGAACGCAGGCGATAGTGCAGAACTTGGCACAGGGCTTTTCGGTGTAAAACTCAGCTTCGATATGTTCGGTCGTATATTCCGCCAGCGGGATTCCAGGGTAACCGCGCTGTTGCGAGCAGTAATGCACCAGGCCGTCTTCGCAAATATACAAGTAGCGCGCACCCGCGCGGCAACGCCAGTTATTCTCACGTCCCGCCGCCAGATTGTCTTGAAACTGATTCAGCCAGCCGAATTTCTTTTTGCCGAAACGCCGCAGTTGCTGATAGACCTCGGCTTCTTTGCCGCTCAACGGTTTCAACTGCCCGCCGCCGTCGTGAATGATGCCGAGCGTTGAGCCGAAGCCGAATTCAACCGCGCGTTTGGCTACGGTCAGCGCGTCTTCAGGGTTCTTGATACCGCCGCCGATGACCGAATTGATGTTGATGTGAAACTTGGCGTATTTCGACAGGTTCGGCAGATAACGGCCTTCCAATACTTTCAGGCTCTTTTGCGAAACCTTGTCGGGCGTGACGTTATCAATGCTGATTTGCAGGTATTCGAGTCCGGCGTCGTTGAGCTTTTCGATATTCTCGCGGGTCATGTAATAGCCGTTGCTGATGAGTCCGGCGATCATGCCGTGCGAGCGTATGTGCGCGATGATCTCAAAAATTTGCGGATGCAAAAGCGGTTCGCCGCCGCTGATCGTAATCGCCGCCGTGCCGAACGAAGCCAGCCGATCAAGGCGGCGTTTCATTTCTTCGAGCGGGACGGGGTCAGACGTCTTGTCGTATTCGTTGCAATAGCCACAGGCCAGATTGCAACGGCGCATCGGAATCACGTGCGCCAATAAAGGGTGTTTGGTCGAAGCGAGGGCTTTGGTTACGAACCTAGCCTCGCGTAATGCTCTGGATGTTTTGCTGCTTGCCATTAAGATTGATTTGGATAAAACCGTTCGCGGCAGAAACGCCTATCGCTTCTGCTTTCGGTTATGAATTATGCGTTGATGGGTTGCGAAATAAGGCGCGCATTATGGCAGATGAGGAAAATTGCGGCAAAGGCGCAAACGAATGAACTCACTCGCTTGCGCCTTTGATATTTAACGATCACGAACTTCAGTTGGTAGCTCTGACGCCTCCAATTTTCACCTCAATGATGTTGGTAAGGCGATAGGCAGCCGGGTTGTTAGGAATATTGAAAACTAGACCTAAACTGACCAAACCGCTGCCAGCCGCCTCTTTTGCCAAACGAATATTGACCTGATCTAGCCCTGCCAACCCCAACTGGCTTCCGGCATACGTCACCTGACCCAAATTACTACCTCCGTAAATAAATACTTCTGGTTGTTGGTATCCACGAATGCCTGTACCGTAAAAAACCAGATAGTAATCTTCGTCGGTTCGCTCGAAACCCACGGTACGCGGCACAAATTTCTGCTGCGTTGTGTCAAATTCAAATAGCGGTTCATAAGCCTGTGTTCCATCGTGTCTGATTTTCAGTAAGAAACCGGCGGCTACCCCGCTTCCATTACCATTGGCGGTAAAAAGACCTGGCCC
>JAYSVR010000393.1:0-1594 GCA_043718445.1 Acidobacteriota bacterium
CCGACGGGACGCTGGGCACCTCACGCCTCGCGCGGTGAAGGCACGTCGAAACGCACAAGCCAACGGCTCGCGTTACGCGCCATAATTCCCACGAGGAAACCAAGTAATGAAACGACCAATGAAGCGAAAAGATAAACGGGCAATGGTACTAGATATTTACGACCGCGAGGCGATGGGTGACGTTACCGCCCGCGAAATTGCCATTATCAACCAAGCACTGATCGCCGAGTATGGGGAAGGCGGAGCTATGGAGCCTGGTGAAATCGCTCGCATCCTGGTCAATGAAGACTTGCCCGTACGCTTTGAGCAAATCTTTCGTATGGCGACCTTACGCGAGCGTTACGAAAACCTGTTCAGTGCTTTGCCAGGCTGGACGACGCTGGAAGAAGCCGAACATTCTATTTATCAACTTGACCAGCATTACCGGCATTTCGCACAACGCGGTGATAAAACCGGTGTGCGCTATGCGCGCCAAGCTGCCTTACAAGGAAAGGCGGAAACGACCAAAGCCGCCAGTGACAACCGCAACGACACTCATCGTCGTCTCGAACAAGCCGAAATCGTTCAGTGGCTCACAGTCTGGTTACAAACCCCAACGCTGTTTGCACAGTGGTTAGAGTTGCGCCGTGCCACGGCGGAATTTCGCAGATGTTTCGAAACAAAAGAATGAAACGGACTACGGTTTGTTGTTAGCAGTCGTGAGGACGCAACGACTCCTAATGGAGAAACATGAAAAAGGCGAGCCGCCTGAGCCTGGTGCCGTAGCCCCTCGCAGCTCGCCCTGGCCCCTAGCTAGTTTCTTTGCTAGGCAAGTGAATAACATTGCGAATGCAGAACAACTTCCAGATAAATTTTGTTTCAGCGCAAATATCTTTTTGAGGCTATTGCGATTTGCGAGAAAAGCTACGCTCAAAACCGGCTTCGGTAATTTGGCTTTCACTCAGTTCATAAATCGCGGCGTAACCTTCGTGCGGCAATCGTGCGCGGGCTTCGCTTAACTCGCGTTGATGCTGTTCGATGATTTCGTCGGGTACGATACGCTGCGAACGGCTGCGGTTTTGTTCGGCACAACGCGCAGCCGATATGTTGAGGACGATGGCAACGCAGGGTACGTCAGCGGCTTGCGCGATGTTTAGCAACGTCTCTCGCGCCGCAGTCTGTAAGTTCGTCGCGTCAATCACTGTGAGTTTCTTCGACTGCAATCGCAGTTGCGTCAGATGATGCAGCAAGGCGAAGGTTTCAGTGTTGACGGCTTGGTTATTTTCGTCGTCGCAAATCAGCCCGCGGCAATGGTCAGAAGAAATGATTTCGGTCGGTTGAAAGTGGCGACGCGCGAAAGTGCTTTTGCCCGCACCGGCTGCGCCGAGCAAAAGAATCAACGAGGGATCAGGCAACGTAATCTTGAACAAGATGCTTTATCCGAAATGCAAAGCCGCTGCGCCAATCAGACCGGCGGCGGCGTCGAGCTCAGCAAATGCAATGCGCGTGGCGCGTTCAGCAAGTTTTTCTTTGAACTGCACGCCGAACAAGTCCTGTGCTTGCGCCATCGAACCGCCGAGGATGATGACTTCAGGTTCGAGCAGCGCAATCATCG
>JAYSVR010000394.1:0-14860 GCA_043718445.1 Acidobacteriota bacterium
GAATAAGGTTTGATACTTCGTTGACGGCGGGCATTAAAGCACGAATGGCTGGTTGTCGGTAGTCAGTTGCCGGTTGTCGGTTTCCAGAATAAGAAGTACGGAGTTTCGCATCCAACGATGATTGCCGACAACCGGCAACCGGCAACCGACTATTTGATGGCAAAGGAACTCGTCTCTTTCGTCCTCCCATTCGTTACGGCGAACGATTTCTTTCCCGCATCCACCGCCACCGTAATCATATTCGCCGCGTCATTTTGTCCCTCAAGGTTAGCGATGAATTTCTCTTCGACGTTTTGTTCCGCCGTGAGCGTGATATTGCGGTGGCCTTGATAAAAAGCCTTGATCGAAGGCAGCGCACGAATCGCGCTAATGACATCGGCGCTGCCGCCTTTGCGCGGGCCGTTGTTCATGATCGCCACCGTAGGCTTGAGCGAGTGCAACAGCGCGGTGTGGTTGCTCGTGTCAGCGCCGTGATGGGTGACTTGATAAAGATCAACTTCGCCGATCAGGTTGGCGGGGCAAACGAGTTGGTGTTCGATGTTCCAGGTCAGGTCGCCGCCGTCAAAGAAATCAAATGCGCCGTAACGCAGCAGGAAAACTACGCTGCGCGCGTTGTCTGAGGGGTCTTCTGCTTTGAGCGCGACGGCTTCGCAGGCAGGGTTTTTCGCGCCTGCCATGCTTTTGCTGGCAATGACTTCACGGTTGGCGGCCAGCACTTGCAAGGTGACGGGCGGCAATCCGCTGGCGCGTTTGAGCTTGATCGTATCGCCCGGTTTCAGCGTCGTCGTTTTGTCTTTCGTCGCCGCGCGATAGTCGGCATAAGCCTTGGGGTTGTCTTGGTATTCTTTGATCTCAGGCAGCAGCGGGCCGCGATCATAGAAGTTCATGATCTTAACGCGCGCTGCCAGTTGCGGAATCCCGCCGTAGTGATCGGTGTGATAGTGCGTCATGATGAAATGGTCTATTTGCGTAAGGTCAGCCTGTTGCATCGCGGCTTCGATGCGTTTGGCGTCGCGTAACTCAAAGCCCGGCCAGCCTGCATCAACGAGAATGGATTCGCCCGCAGGCGTGACGATTAACGTAGCCGCACCGCCCTCAACGTCAATGTAATAAATGTCGAGCGTGGTGCGTTTGGTTTGCGCGACGGCGCACAGCGCCAGGCACAGCGTGAGGCAAAACGAAGTCATGAGTTTCATCAGAAGGTTCTCCAGTTTTCAGTTAGGGTTTCAAGGCTTCCTGCAATACACGTCCGATGCTGTTGCTCGGCGCTTGCAGGTGAAGTATCGCCGCGAGCGTCGGCGCAATATCCGCCGGACTCGACGCCGCGTGATAAGTGCCGGGCAAAATGCTTGCGCCGAAAAACAGCACCGGCACGTGCGTGTCGTAACTGTAAGGCGAGCCATGCGTAGTGTTGCTGCTTTCGCCGAACATAAAGAAAGGTTGTGCGACGACGATCACGTTGCCGTTACGTGGTGCATAAAAGCCTTGCGTGACCGCTTGTGCGACATAAGTCGTCGGCACGTCGCCGTGCGCCAGTTGCGTGTGAGTGAAAGCCGCGTGAATGCCGTTCATCGCGGCCATGGCCGCCGCTGCCGTCGCTTCGAGTTCGGCCAGATTGAGTTTGCGTTCGGCAATCAACGCGAGGTCGAGATAAAGATTGCCGGAAGTGAGCGCCTTGACCCACGCGGCTTCGCCGTATTTCGCATTGAGCGCATTGGTCGCCGCTGCACTCACGTCTTTCGCCACGAGCCTGCCGCCGTAACCGTATTCCATGACTTGTTCAGGTACGGGCGCGACGCCGTGATCGGCGGTGAGCGTGACGACGACGTTCGACATACCGATGCGTTGATCAAGATAGCTGAACAAGTCTGCCAATACGCGATCCGTGCGCAAGGTCATGTCCTGCACTTCCTGGCTGTAAGGACCATAAGCGTGGCCTACCAGATCGTTGGCCGAAAAGCTGATTGAGAGCAGGTCAGCCACTTCATCAGCGCCTAACGCTTCGGCCTCGATAGCCGCTTTGGCAAAGGCCAGCAGGTGTTCATTCGCAAACGGCGAAGTCTCAAACATGTCATACGTCTTTTTGTCTTTCTCTCCCACTATGGGCGTGATGGTGTAAGGAAAGGTCGCGCCCGCTTTGTTTTTGCGTTCGTATGGCATGTCGTCCGCCGTCGAACGCGCGTAAGCCTCAACGGGCAACAGGCGCTCCCACGTCTTGCCGAAATAGCGCGCGGGCGATTGGTCTTGATTGAATTTCGCCACCCACGCGGGCAGGGCGGGGAAGTAATAGGAGCTGGAAATAAAATTGCCCTGGTCGTCGTCGAACCAATATGCGCCGTGCGGACGTTTGCCTACGGGCAGAATGGCCGAGCGGTCTTTGAACGACATCCCGATGACTTTGGCTTGTCCGTTGGTCGCCAGTCGCATCTCATCCCCTAACGAAGTGCCCAACAACTTGTGCGGCGCAGCGGCGCGTTTGGTTTCGTCTGCGCCTAACGTTTTGAACTTTTTGTGATCGTCCGACACGCTCGAAACGTTCTTGCCCAGTTCGCGGTCATACCAGTCGTTGCCGATGATGCCCGTCAACGCAGGCGTCGCGCCCGACAACACCGTCGCGTGTCCGCAGGCCGTCACCGTAGGCGAATGAAGGTAGTTAGCATTTGCAAAGACTGCGCCTTGATTCAAAAAGCGTTTGAATCCGCCTTCGCTAAACTGGTCGGCGAAGCGTTGCAAATAATCGTGGCGCAACTGGTCAATCACGATGCTGACGACCAAACGTGGCTTCGCTGCTTTGGTGGTAGCCGCCGCAGTAGCCACCGCCGCCGCTTTGGCTTTCTTGTTCTTTTTCTTTTCGGTTTGCGCAAAAACGAACGAAGCGTTGAGTGCCAACGCCGCACAAAACAGCGCGGTGAAACGGGTACGCCAAAAATTCATGATGAAGTTCCTTTACGAAAGTGTGGTGTGGGCATTGACAGGCCGCACGGTGTTAATGACCGTGAGCATAGTGTGTCGGTTTCAATTATGACAAGCTCGCTTGAACGCGCCGCACTGCCAGCGTAGTCTTTCCGCCGTTGCACTCAAACCTCCACAACAATTTTTCTCTCGCAAAGGAGTTTTTATGAAACGCCAAATGAAACATTTGATGATGGCCTTGTGCGCATTAGCCGCACTGTCGGTGGCCTCGTTCGCGCAAGCGGCGGGCGAATGGGATGCCGCAATGGAAACGCCGGGCGGCAGCACCACGCCTTACCAACTCAAGCTGACTGCCGACGGCGAAAAGCTCGCGGGTACGATCAAAGGGCAACGCGGCGAATATCCGATCAGCGGTACGTTGAAAGGCAAAGAGATCAAGTTGATGTACGCGCTGAATTACAACGACAGCACCTTGCCGGTGCTGATTCTCGGCACGCTCGAAGGCGATGCGATCAAGGCCACGACTGACATCAACAACGGCAGCTTTCAGGGCGCGTGGAATGCCAAGCGCGTGAGCGGCGCAACGAATGCTGTCGCGGCTGCGCCGGTTGCCCAAAGCCAGAACGGCTCGCCCGCCAACGGCGCGTGGGACGTGATAATGAATACGCCGCAAGGTGCGCAAAACTTTCGCGCAGAACTGATCATCGAAGGCGAAACGCTCAAAGGCCAACTCAAACGCGGCAACGCGCCGCAAGGCTTGCCCGTGACGGGAACGGCCAAAGGCAAAGAGGTTTCGTTCAATTACAGCGTGAAGTTTCAAGAGATGGATATGAAAATCACGATGACTGGCACTATCGAAGGCGATGCGGTCAAAGGCATGGTTGATTTCGGCGGACTCGCGCAAGACGAATGGTCGGGCAAACGTGCCAGCGCGGCGGCAGCGGCAGCACCTGCGGCTCCTGCGGCAGCGGCAGCACCTGCATCCGCTGGCGATCTCACCGGCACGTGGGATGGCGAAGTCGAAACCTCGGCGGGCAGCGGCACGCCGACGCTGACGCTGAAACAGGAAGGCGACAAACTCACCGGCACTTACAAAGGCCAACTCGGCGAGTTTCCGTTGACGGGTACGATCAAAGGCGACGTGGTCGAGTTCTCGTTCAAGGTCAGCGGACAGGTCGAAGGCACTGTCATTTATAAAGGCACGGTCAGCGGCAAAACGATGAAAGGCTCGATTGATCTGGCGGGCGCAGCGACCGGCACGTTTAAGGCTACGAAAAAATAACACCGTCTTGAGCCGCATTTTGACGACGGTGTAATATGCGCTGCCGTCATCTCCCTTTCAGGGAACCGTCCCCAACAGGTTCTCATCAAGTTCAATCATCATTTAACAGGAGCAAACATTTTTATGAACACCACGATTCGTCGCGCTGCGTTGGCGCTTTCACTCATTTCCGTCTTCACGCTGGGCATCACGCTCGGACAAAGCAAATTCGCTCAACCCAAATCAGTGATCCACGTTGTTTCGCTGAGATGGAAAGCCGACGCTACGCCCGAAGCGAAGAAGAACGCGTTGGATGGCGTCGCCACAATGGCCGCCAAAGTTCCGGGCATCAAAAACATCTGGATCAAGAGCACGAAAACGCAGGGCGGTACGCCGGAAGCGCCTTATACTTCTTCGTTCGCCATCGAGTTTGAAAACGAAGCCGCGCACAAGGCTTATGAAGGCCATCCGGCGCGGGCTGAGTGGTTGAAAGTCTATAACCTCGCGCGCGATCAAAGCAGCAACCAGGTCATCACCAACTAATCCCTTTTGTTTGTGGGACAAGATGCCCGTCTTGTCCCACATCAGCCTTTCCCCTTTCTTACATGTCAGAAATCGTCGCTACGTCTGAAACCGCTGCCGCTCCACCGCGCAGCAAACTCGAAACGTTATTTGCGGCGTTCACTTATCGTGATTTTCGGTTGTTGTGGTTCGGCTCGTTCACGTCGAGCGCGGGCACTTGGTTACAGGAAGCGGCGTTGAGTTGGATCTTGATCTCGCTCACCGACAAGACGCTTTATCTCGGCCTGAACAGTTTTCTCGGCACGGCTCCTATTCTTTTTCTCACGCTGATCGGCGGCGTATTAGCCGACCGCATTGATCGCAAACGCATCTTGATGGCTTCGCAATGGACGCAACTCGCTTGCGCGCTGGCGCTCGCCGTGTTGGCGTTCGCCAAAGTTCCGCCGATGGTGTTGGTGTGGAGCGCGCTGATGCTGTCGGTTGTGGTCGGCTGCGCGCAAGCCTTTGGCGGCCCGGCCTATCAATCGCTGGTGCCGATGCTGGTCGAAAAGAAAGACCTGCCCAACGCGATCTCGCTCAACTCGATTCAATTTCATCTGGCGCGCTTCGTCGGCCCGTTGCTCGGCACGTTGCCGTTCCTCTGGTTCAGCGATCAATTCGTAGCGGTCGGCGCGAGCTTCGCGTTTAACAGCCTGTCGTTTCTGGCGGTGATCGTGGCCTTGTATGCGCTGAACGTTAAACACCTGCCGCCTGCTCCCACTGGCAACATGCAAAGCGCGATGCGCGAAGGCTTGTCGTTTGTCTGGCATCAAGAAGGCTTGCGCTCGCTGACCTTGCTCGCGTTTTCTTCGACGTTTTTCGGCGCTCAGATGTCGCAATTTTTCGCGGCCTTTGCGCGCAACCTGTTTCATACCGGCGCGCAAGGCAATGCGACGATGATCGCCATCTCAGGCGCGGGCGCGGTGGTCGGCGCGCTAATGATGGCCGGACTCGGTAACCTGCCCAACAAAGGCCGCCGCGCGATGATGATGCAACTCGCCTTTGGCCTGACGATCATCGGTTTCACGCTGACGACCGACATTCGCATCGCCTATCCGATGATCTTTCTGGCGGGCGTATTTATGATGTGCGTCTTCGCTTCGATTGCTTCACTGGTGCAATTGCTGGTGGCCGACGATATGCGCGGACGGGTGATGAGCATTTATATGCTGGCCTTTCGCGGCGGCATGCCGCTCGGCGCTTTGCTGACGGGCTTTCTGGCTGATTATTACTCGCTGCGGCGCATCCTGCTCGCGCAAGGCGTAATGGTGTGCGTACTCGCGCTGTGCTTTCTGCTTTCCGACTCAGCCGTCAAAAAACATTGAGGTAATCCTGTCATGCTGCAAATGACCGTCGCTGAGATCGAAACCTTTCTCGCCGAACACTTCCCCAGAATTGACCAGATGCGCTTGCAGATCGAAGCGCTTGCGCCGCGCGCGTTGCGCTTGCGCATGGGTTATCACGAAGGGCAATTGCGTCCCGGCGGCACGGTGTCAGGGCCGGTGCAAATGGCGCTCGCTGACGTGGGCATATATATCTTGTTGCTCGCGCACATCGGCCCGGTAGCCTTAGCCGTCACGACGAATCTCAATATCAACTTCTTGCGCAAGCCTGCGCCCGCCGATCTCATCGCCGACATCAAGTTGCTCAAGTTAGGCCAGCGCCTTGCCGTCGGTGAAGTCACGATGTATTCCGACGGCGAAGACGAACCCGTCGCACACGCTACGGTGACGTATTCGATTCCGCCCAATCGTTGAAAGAAAAGTGGTGAAACGGTAGCGCAATCTGCCGAGATTGCGTCGCATTGTCATTTACGACATTGATGGCGACTGTGAGCTTTATGGTTTCGACGAGTGAAGCCGCGCAATCTCGGCAGATTGCGCTACCGTTTCTGCCTGTGAGAATTGCTTGTTAGAGCGTGCGCAGGTGAAAGCCGCCGTCTACGTTAAAGACTTCGCCGGTTGAGAAAGGAAAGTCGCCGCGTGCAATGGCAGCCACTGCGCGGCCAATGTCTTCGGGCTTACCCCAGCGCCGCAACGGCCACGCGCCTTGCGCAATCAATCCGTCGTATTTTTCTTTCACGCCCGCCGTCATATCGGTTTCGATTACGCCTGGGCGCACTTCATAAACATTGATGCTGTGTTCGGCGAGCCGCGCGGCAAACAGCGCTGTCATCATCGCCAGTCCGGCTTTGGCGACGCAGTAATCGCCGCGATTGACCGACGCCGTATAAGCCGACACTGAAGTGATTGTCACGATGCGGGGCAAGCCGAAAGCATTGGTTTCGTTGCGTTCGACTTGTTCGATCATCTGACGCGCGACGAGTTGCGTGAGGAAGTAAGGGCCTTTGAGATTGATGTTTATGAGGCGGTCGAACGATTCTTCGCCCGCTTCGAGCAGGTCAGCGCGTACGTTGGGCGCTACGCCAGCATTGTTGACGAGCAGGTCAATGCGACCGAAAGCCTGCAACGCAGTCTGCACCAATCGCGCGCGGTCTTCTGCTATGGCGACATCAGCTTGCACAGTGATGCCTTCGCCGCCTGCTGCGCGTACGAGTTGCAAGCATTCATTCGCCGCTGCCGCATTGCCTGCGTAATTGATTACGACGGCGTGATTGAGTTTAGCGAGTTCGACGGCGATGCCGCGTCCGATGCCACGGCCTGCGCCGGTGACGATTGAAACAGGTCTCATGCATTTGCCTCCGGCGCGGGCATCTCTTCTTCCGTCGGGCCGTCAGCCCAGGTGCGCGCCCACGCGGGCAACGAAGTTTCGGGATAGGGTTTGACCTGCGTTGGTGTTTGCGTGCGGCGCAGCGTCTTTAACGCTTTGTCTAACGCCTCGACAAAAAAGTATTCGCCGAACAGAACGGCTTCGTGTACGCCGAGGTTTTTGTGAATGTGATAAACGCCGCCGTTTAGGATGCCTTCAAAGTTGGGCGTCAGACGACCGAGGTATTTTTGCGAGAGCGTTTGCAACGACATCAGCGCGAAGTTGCGATAGGCCGTTGCTTTGATGACGTCAGAGGTCGCGTCAGCCAAATCCAGCAAGCCAGATGCAGCAATCGCGCAAGCTGATGTGTCCACTTGCGAGCGCGCCAACGCCCCGCTTTCAGGCGCGTCGTAATCCCACGGCGTCACGCCATCCAAAACGTGGGGCGGCGTATTCGCCAAATAGTAATCAGCGTTCAGTTGCGCAGTTGTCAGATATTCGGCGCGCAAGGTTTGTTGATAAGAGCGCGTGAAACCATACAACGACCACGCCAAGCCGCGGCTCCAGCACGAATCGCCGCGATAGCCTTGGTGCGTAGACTGTCGCAAACATTCGCCCGACGTGAGATCGAAAATCGCTTCGTGCGAAGTCGAACCGTCACCACGTACGATGGTGCGGCGCGTGGTGAGGCAATGGCGATGGGCTACGTCAAGCAGGTGAGCGTCACCGGTTTGCTGGCCCGCGTGAAAGATCGTGCCGACATTCATCATGATGTCTATGAACAGCGAAGCCGGTTCGACGAACGAACGCAGGTATTGACCGCGTTCCATAAAACGCATCGCCATCGTCTTGCCCGCTTGCATCAATACGGGTTCGATGCGGTCTTTCGGCCCGCCGAGTTTCAGCCAGCGCAGATAGGTTGAGAAAAACAGGAAACCCAAATCATGCACCGCGCGGTCGTATTGCCGCTCTGCCAACGGCGTCGAAAAAGCGACAGCGTTATCCAGCCATTCCTGCTTGCCCGTCGCTTCGGCAAAGATGAACATCATCCCCGGATAAAACCCGTCGCACCAATGCGTCCAGCGTTTGCGGTCGTGTCCGAACTCACCCTTGACCGTATACATCGGGTAATAGTCAGCGGGATATTTTTTGAGCAACGCCGCGACTTGCTGTTGGGCGAAGTCGAAAGCGTCTTGCAGCACCGGCTGCAAGTTTGAATGGGTTGGCATGTCGTAAGTCTCCGATTAGGAAGTTAGGAATTCGTGCGCAGAATAACGTGAGGCGTAAGTGACGTAAATGGTCTATTTCTTCAGCCACGCATCGCCCACGATGGCTTCGACAATGACCGGCACACGCGGCAAAAACTCGCGGCCTGCGGCGGTCATTGCTTCAACGACGAGGGACTTGGTTGCTTCAGCAATTGCCGCCGCGCATTCGACGACGATTTCGTCGTGGATGCTGTTCACGATAAACGCATCGTGCGGCAAGAGCGCCGCGTTCACGAGTGTCATCGCGCGTTTGAAAATATCCGACGCCGAGCCTTGAATCGGCGTGTTTTTGCCGACACGTTGCAACGCGCCGAATTGCTGGCGTCCGGTTTCAGGATCGCGCGGATCGAGGCGATAAACCCACAAGCGTCCGCTGGCGGTGCGGCTGCGGCCTTCGCGCGTAGCCGTGTCAGCCGCCGCGCGCAGCCAACGCGCTACGCCCGCATAAGCCGTGAAGTATTTTTCGATCAGCAACTCAGCCTCTTTCACTGACGAATTGATCTGGCTCGCCAGCCCTTCAGCCCCCATGCCGTAAACCAAACCGTAATTCAGTCGCTTCGCCGCTTCGCGTTGTTGCGGCGTCACGTCTTCGAGTTTGAGGCCGTGCATTTGCGCCGAAGTCGTGCGGTGCAAGTCTGCGCCCGAAGCGAACGCCGTGAGCAGGGCTTCATCGTTGGCGAAATCGGCGAGGATGCGCATTTCGATTTGCGAATAATCAGCCACGATCAGTTTGCGTCCGGCGGGCGCGGCGAAACACGAACGATAAGCCGCGTCGTGCGGAACCTGTTGCAAGCTGGGTTGCGTCGCGGTCATTCGTCCGGTCGGCGTGCCCAACTGGCGAAACTCGGCGTGAATGCGCCCCGTCGCTTTGTTGATGTGTTCGAGAAAGTTTTCGCCGTAAGACGAAAGCGATTTGCTCAGGTGCCGATATTCCAGCACCTGCGCCAAGATCGGATATTGCGGCACCAGCTTTTGCAGGCTCCCCTCGCGCGTGTTGTTCAACTCAATGCCGAGGTGTTGTTTGAGCGCCGTTTGCAATTGCGCGGGACTGTCAAGGTTGATCGCGGTCGGTTCGTCGAACAGGCTCTGTTGCGGCGCGGTCGCCGCCAGTTCTTGCCGCAAAGCGTCGCCGACGATTTCGTGTTGGCCGCGCACTTCTTCGATCAACGCGCGCCATTGGGCGGCGTCGAGATATACGCCTGCTATTTCCATGGCGGCGAGCGACAGCACGGCGTCAAATTCGATTTGCGCGACGAGCGTCAGGTCGAGTTCGACTAGCTTGTCTTGCAGGCGTTCGCGCAAGGGCAGCAACACCTGAGCATCGCGCGCGGCGTAATCCAACTGCGACTCACTCAACGTGCTGGATGACCAATCGCTGCGTTGCTCTTCTTTGTCGAGCGTGAAGCCGAGCCAACGCTGCGCAACGCTGGCCAAACCGTGGCGGATTGATTCGTCGCCCGCCGCAATCAACTGGCTGGCGAGATAAGTGTCGAAGACGCCTTGCAACCTTACGCCGCAATGTTTGAGCAAAAATTTCGATTCGAACTTGGCGTTGTGCGAGACCTTGATCGGTTGTGGTGCGGCGAGCAAAGCCAGCAACGGTTGCAACGAAGCGACCGGCGTTTGAAAGAGGTCAATGATAAAGCTGTGCGTGGGCGTAGCGAGTTGCAACAGCCGCAAACGCGCCGTATGCGGATCGAGTCCGGTGGTTTCAGTGTCGAGTCCGATGAACGGTGCGCCGCGCAAGGCCGCCGCCGCTTGGCTGATTTCAGCGTCAGTCGAAATGCGTTGGTAATGCGATGTGATCAGAAAAGCTCATTTCTAAGTTGGGCGCGCAGCGTGTCCGTAGCCCGACCGTTAGCGAGGGCTACCTCGGCGTTGCGCCCTTCGGAATCATCAAGCGCAGCGTGAAGGTAGCCCTCGCTAACGGACTGGCTCGGACACGCTGCGCGATTTGATTATTCGTAATCTTGCCGCTGTTGAAAGTGTCGCGCGGCGTAACTGTTCGGCATCGGGCGCACGCCGTTGCGAAACAAAAAGACCAGCACCATGCCCGCGATAAAGCCGCCGACGTGTGCCATATAGGCTACGCCGCCGCCTTCGCGTCCGAGTTGGCCGAATCCGCCGACGAATTGCAGCAAGCCCCAAAGCCCTACGACGACGATGGCGGGAACCATCGTTACGCTGTAACCCATCATCACGCGGACGCCTTTTTTCGGAAACAGAATCAGGTAAGCACCCAGCACGCCCGCAATCGCGCCCGATGCGCCGAGGTTCGGAATGATCGAACTCGGCCCGATGACGATTTGCGCAATGCTGGCGATCAAGCCCGCCAGCAAATAGAAGGCTAAAAATTTAGCATGTCCCATGCGGTCTTCGACGTTGTCGCCGAATATCCACAGGTAAAGCATGTTGCCGCCCAAATGCATGAAATCGCCGTGCATAAACATTGCCGATAGCAACGTCAGATAAATTGGCGAAGGGCTGTCAAAGAGTTGCACTTGCCCTGTGCCTACGCGAAACGCGCCGATCAAATCCTGTCCCGTAGTAATCTCGCGTGGCACATAGCTCCACGCATAAGTGAATTGGTTCTCGCCCATTTGCTGTAACAACACAAAGACCAACACATTGATTCCGACCAGCGCGTAAGTCACATACGGCGTAATCGTGCGATCTGAATTGTCATCTCCCAGCGGCATTAACATTGATGGTTCCCCTTTGGATTGCAGAATGAAGATTGCAGATTGCAGATTTAGCAGAAGCGGATTGCCGATCGAAATCTGCAATCCACAATCTGCATTCTGCGATCAACGTGTTCCCCATTTCAGTTTGGTTCTCAGCACTTCAAAGTAATTGCGTTGTGGGGGGCGAATCAGGTCAAAGGTCGTTTCGCTGCGGCGAATCACTACGCGGTCGTCAGCCATCAGCGGGAAGCCGACTTGTCCGTCGAGCGTGAGCAGCAATTCATCGTCGGCACGTTTGAATACGAACTCAATCACGCTATCGCCGGGCACGACGACCGGACGATTCGAGAGCAGTTGCGGGCAAATCGGTGTCAACAGCATCGCTGAAATTTCAGGATGCACAAGCGGCCCACCCGCCGATAACGAATACGCCGTCGAGCCCGTCGGCGTCGCCACGATCATCCCGTCAGCGCGAAAGCTGTTCACGAATTGATCGTTGACGTAAGCGTCCAATTCGATCATGCGCACCGGATAGCTGCGATTGATGACGGCTTCGTTGAGCGCGCGCGGTTGAATCAATCGTTCGCCTGCGCGTTCGACATGCACATCCAACAGCATCCGCTGGTCAATCGCGTAACCGCCGTGCCGCAAGCTCTCAAGCGTAGGAAAAAGTTCTTCGAGGGGGAATTCGGTCAGGTAACCCAACCAGCCGAAATTGACGCCGAGTACCGGCACGCCGCGCGCACCGACCAACCGCGCCGCACCGAGCATCGTACCGTCGCCGCCCAACGCAATCAGCAAGTCGAGCGGCTCGGTCAACTCGCCATCACTGACTTGCAACTCACCGCAATTCAACTGCGTGGCGGTTTCGGTGAGCGCGCGCATTTCGATGGCGAATTCACGACACCAATCCTGCAAGTCGCACAAGACCGCCAAAGCCTCTGGCTTCTGCGGCCCGATGACGACGCCGATTTTTTTGATCGGAGGTGCAGGCATTTGTGATTGCGGTGAAACGCTCGCAGTTTACACAGTCGCTGCGGAATGCCGCAATGCGTGGCTTAGATGCCGCAAGCCTGCGGCTACGTCATCAGTTGTTACCGCAAAGCCCAGCCGGAAGTGTTGCGGCATCTCAAAAAACTTGCCCGGCACAATCGAAGTCTCAGCCGCGCGCAAACGGTCGTGCAGCGCCGTGCTATCGCTTTCGAGACGCAAGCGCGGAAACACCGTCATCGCGGGCTGGTCAGGCACCACGCAATCGAGCAAGTCGGCGTGTTCGGTCAGAAAATTTTTGATGAGGGTTTGATTGGGTTCGATGATGTGACGTGTGCGGTTAAGCAACGCGGGCAACTGTTTGAAAGCGGCCACAGCCAGAGCATCGCTGGGCATCGAACCGACAGCGCCGAACAGATCGTTCAAGCGGCGCATGCGTTCGGCCAACGCAGGCGCGCAAAGAATCCAACCGCAACGCAAACCGCTCAAGCCGTAACACTTGGTCAGGCTGCTCGTCGTGATGAACTGCTCGCCGAGCGCGGTGACGACGGGCAGCGCGGCTTCAAAGTGAATGTCGCGGTAAACTTCATCCACCAAAACATAAGCGCCGTGACGTTGCGCGAGCTGGCCGAGTTCGATCATGGCTGCGCGTTCGACCGCGATGCCGCTGGGATTGTGCGGGCTCGTCAGCACGATCAAGCGCGTACGTTCGTTGATGGCTTCGCGTAATTCATTCAAATCAAGCTGCCAGCCGTTTTCAGGTTTGCGATGAAAGCGTTTGATATTCGCGCCGAGGTATTCCGCCGCCGCCAGCAACGGATCGTAAGCCGGATGTTCGATCAGCACTTCGTCGCCGCGTTCAATGATCGTAGCCATCGCCAGAAAGTTCGCCATCGAAGTGCCTTGCGAGGTCACGACCTGTTCGGTTGTCACGCCGTAAGTTTGCGCGATCAACTCTTTCAGCGGCGCGTAGCCTTCGTGATTCGCGCCGTTGATTTGCAGGTCGTCGAGCGTGAGCGATACGTCGTCAAGCGTGCATCCGAGAATGCCGCTGTTGGCGAGGTTGTAACGCGCCGCCGCGTGATGCTTCGCCCAAGTCATGTAAACGCTGTTTTTCATTGTTTGCCTCTCTGCCACAAAAAATAAACCGGTACGCCACACGCAATAATCGCCGCGCCCATCAAAGCGTTTTGCGCATCCGCCACAAACGTATTCGCTACGATGCCCAAGCCCATCACCGTAAAAAACAACGGCGTCAGCGGATAAAGCGGCGCGGGCATCGGGCGCGGCGCATTGGGCAGCGTGCGGCGAAAGACCATCAGCGCGACTCCGGCGAGTGCGAAATAAATCCAGTCGGCAAAGACCGCGTAACCCACCAACTTGTCATAACGATTCGACAACGCGAACAGCGAAGCCAATACGCCTTGCAGCACAATCGCGGCTGTCGGCACTTGAAAGCGCGGGCTGAGTTTGCCGAGCGATTTGAAAAATACGCCGTCAGCGCCCATCGCGTAATAAACCCTCGGCGCAGTCATCAAGCCCAAATTGATAAACCCAAACGTTGAAACCACGATCAATGCGCTGATGAGTTGTTCGCCGAAACGTCCGGCCAGTTGCCGCGCCATATCCGCCGCTGGCGTCGTCGTCGCGGCCAATCCTTCTGCGCCCAATACGTGAACGTAAGCCACGTTGGCGCTCACATAAATCGCAATGATGCATAGCGTACCGATCAACAGCGCGCGCGGCATCGTGCGTTCGTGGTCTTTCACTTCTTCGGCGACGAAGTTCAGGTTCTGCCCGCCGCCGTAACAAAACATCGTCGGAACCATTCCCGCAAAGAAAGCTGAGAGCAATCCGCCGCTTGATAAATTGGGCGGAATGACCGGCGTGAAGCTGATGCCGCTGCGTCGCGTCAGAATAAAAGCGCCGACGATCAACGCCGCAATCGCAATCGTTTTGCCGAAGGTGACGATGTTGATGACGATGGCTCCGGGCTTGATGCCCAGTGCGTGAAAGGCGGTGAGTCCCAACAAAATCGCAATCGCCAACGGCATCGCGTAAGCCGCATTCACGTTGAAAAGTTTGATCCAGTATTGCGCAAAGGCCATTGCCACCGCCGCCGTCGCGCCTGATTGAATAATCAACAGCAGCGACCAGCCATGCAAAAAGGCCACGAGCGGATGAAAGGCTTCGCGGAAGAAAGCGTATTGCCCGCCGACTTTGGGCATCACTGTCGCCAGTTCGGCGAACACGAATGCGCCTGCCAACGCGACCAGTCCGCCGGTTAGCCATACGGCCAAAATCATTGGCGTAGTCTTGACCGATTGGGCTACGAGATAAGGGTTGATGAAAATGCCGGAACCGATGACGCCGCTAATGACGATCATCGTCGCGTCAAAAAGCGTGAGTTTGCGGGCGAATTGCATAAGGTCAGCGCGAATACCGAGATGGGACAACTGATCGAATCACGTCAC
>JAYSVR010000395.1:0-43491 GCA_043718445.1 Acidobacteriota bacterium
GCTTTATGCTGCCGCCCGCGTTCGCGGGCTGAAAACCAACCGCACGTTTCGTGAAAAGTTTTGGGTAATGACAAGTCTAACGGTCGGGCTACGGACACACGTTGTTAGAACTGATAAGTCGCGCCGCCGATGAACATGGCTTTCGGCGTGCGGAAGCCGCTTTCAAAGTATTCACGATTGAATACGTTCTCGACCTTGCCGTAAAAACGCACGCGATGATCGTTCGCCAACGGCAACGTATAACTCGCGCCCAAGTCCGCCTTGACCGGCCCGTCGAATTGAAAAGCCCGCGAAGGAAAACCCAGCGGTACGAAATAATCGCTCGTCGCAAACAGATCGAAGGTCACGTCTACGCGCTTGCCGATGCGTTGATTCACGTATGCCGTCGTCACGTGGTCAGAAATACCAAACACTGGAATGAAACCCGCGACTGATGAAGGCCGCCGCTGGTCAGAGTTCGTATACGTGTAAGACAGCATCACATCGGTGGTCAGCGTAGGCTTGGCCTGCACTGAAAACTCAGCGCCGCGCGCCAGTCCGCCGCCCGTGTTGCGATAGCCGCCGAAGCGTCCGAACGGATCAGTCGCCGGATTGATGAAGCCGCTGAAATCAAAGGTCGTCACCTCTTGCAAGCGCGTATAAAAATAAGTCGCGCTGGCTCTGACACGGCCTTTGAAAAGTTGCTGGTCAATGCCCGCATCAAACGCAATCGAACGATCAGGCCGCAGGCGCGGGTCGCCATAAGCACTAAAGCTGCCGCCGAAAAAGCCCGTGCCGAAACGTTCATACAACGAAGGCGCGCGATAGCCGTTGCCGATGTGCGCGCGAAATTTCGTAGCAGATGACTTGATGAAATAAGCCACCGAACCGTCGCCCGTATAAGCCGTCGGCGGCGCTGCAAATGTGGCGTTGTTGTATTGCGGCGCTCCGCCGAAAAATTGCGGACGCGACAACTGAAAGTTTTGCGTGCGAAAACCCAGCGACACTTGCAGCCGTTCAGCCAGCAAGCGCAATTGATCTTGCACATAAAACGTATGGCTGCGTTGATTGATGGTCGTGCGCGCGTTGGTGCGCTGCGCAAGGTTCGGGTTCTCATCGGTCGAAGGGTTGTCATAACCTTCGCGCTCGAATTCATAACCGACCGTCAATTGATTGACGCCCGCCGCGAGCCAATCCAGTCGCGCATTCGCCGTGTCAATGCGCGCGTCGTAATCGTTGCGGTTATTGAATGACGGCTCAAAACGCCTGCCGCGCGTGCCATCGAGAAAAGCGCGCGAGGTCGTCAACCCCTGATAGCCAAGTTGATAACTCAGCGACGAACTCAGCGCGTGCTGCCAGCGCAAGGCTCCGGCCAACGTATGCGCGCGACGACGAAAATCAGGGTCGTTCAAGCCAGGGATGAACGTCGCATTGCCCAACGCGAAAGTCTGTCCCGCTTCGAGCAAACGCTGTTGCTCAAGCGCCAACGCACGCGCAGGCACGATGCCCGTCGTCGGCAGATTCGCGGCGGGCGCGTTGTAAGGGCTGTCGTTCAACAGCATGTTTACGCGATTGCCGAACAGCCGCGCGCTTAACGAAGCCGCCGTCGTCGCGTTCCATTTCACGAAACCCTGCGCGCTGGTGTTGCGCGCTTCGTCGTCGCCGTCCAAACCGTTGACAACGTTGAGATGCGCGAGTCCGAGGTTATAAACGATGCGATCATTGGCGAATCCGCCCGCGATATTGCCGCGCGTGCGAAAGAATCCAAGTTGTCCGCCTTCGGCTTGCAACGAACCGTGCGGCTTGCCGCCGCCTTCGTCGCTGACGACGTTGATGACGCCGCCGATAGCGTTCGTGCCATAAAGCGACGAACCCGAACCGCGTACGACCTCAAGGCAGTTTTGATTGACGAACAAAAGGTCAGCCAAGAAGCTCGAAGCATCGCCCGCAATCGCCGAAGCGTCACGAAAGCGAAAGCCGTCAATCAATACGGCGGTGTCTTCGTTGCGCAAGCCGCGCGTCTTGATGACGGCCAGCGCCTGCGGCCCGCCGAGTTGCTGCACTCGTAAGCCCGGCGTCAGGCGCAAGGCTTCGATCAATGAATATTCATCGCGCAACGCAATCTCGCTGGCTTCGACGACGCTGACCGACTTGCTGGTTTCGTCTACGGTTTGCGGCGTACCCGCAGCGGTCACGACAACTGTGTCGCTTACGTTGGCGACTGAAAGCGTTATGTCTTGCTTGCTTGCGTTAGCCGCATCAAGCGTTTGCACGAAGCGCGCAAAGCCACGCGCTTCAACGGTCAGCACGTATTCGCCGCGCAATACGCGGGCGAAACGATAAGCGCCTTGCGCATCGGTCTGCGCTGTCGTTGCGCCATTGCCCGCACGCGGACGCAACGTCACACGAGCGTTGGCTACGGCAGCCGAACTGGCGTCAGTTACACGTCCGCTCAACTCAGTCGTTTGCGCGAAGGCACAAAGCGACAAGCAGAAAAGGAAGAAGATAGATTTTGAAACGGAAGAAAATAGAGACAGGTGTGTCATCTGCGAATCCTTTCACTCGAAGGAGCAATCAAAAACGCCGCGCGAACCGGTCTCCTGACTTACGGTATCAAACCTAGTTTCCCGTCTTCCCAAACGCGCCAGCCGTGTTGCGGGGAGCAACATAACCAGAACCGCGCCAGTGACATGATGGGATTTCGTAACCGTTTACAGTTGCGAGGACAGCGGTGGACTTTCACCACACTTCCCGTGCATTCGTCGGCTTGTTCAATTGTCAATTAATGGTTGGTAGTTGCCTGCCGCGCTTTGCGACAGGGCGGGCAATCTAGCACGCACTTGCTAGATTGCCAAAAGTTGGATTACGTGACGTTACAGCTTGATGGTTTTGCCGCTGCGCGCAGCTTCATAAATCGCGGAGATGTAACGCATATCGCGCAAGCCTTTATTTAACTAGCGAAGCCGCTTACTCAAAACCAAAGTGGTCATACATCTCAGGTTCGCCACATTCGTCGTTTTCAATGGCTCAAGCGGCGTAGCGCCTAAACGTTCGGTGAGGGCTGCCAGCTTTTCCTCATTCACCAAAAACCGTTCTGATCCATCGGGCAAGGCGTACCAGCCACTGCCAACTGGTTGAATGAGCGTCTCAATGCCGATAGAACTAGCGAGCCGCGCGAAGAGCATCCCGCCGGGTTTCAATACGCGCCACATCTCATCAAGCATTTGATTGAAGTGTTGTTCGTTATGAGCGAAGTGCAACACGGCGTTGCTAAGCACTACGTCAAATTGTTCATCGGCAAAGGGCAGCGCGGCGATGTCGGCGGTTGGGAAATTGGTTTGCGGTAAGTGAGGAGCCAAGTGCGCCGCGAGTTGTTGCACTTGTTCGACGGCTGACGGATGCGCATCAACCGCGAAGACCTCAAAGCGATTGCGCAAAAAATAAACGAGATTGCGGCCTCCGCCACAGCCCGCATCGAGAATCTTCATCGCAGGCGTGAGGCGGCCTTTGAGCAATTGATCGAACAAATAAATATCAATCTCGCCGAACTGTTCGTGCAAATTCATAGTGCGTCTTTAGGCTCATTGGGCGACTCAGCCGGGCTATTCATATTCGCCCAGCGCCTCTTTGATTTCGGCGAGGAAGTCTGCGTCGCCGCGACGCGGACGGCGGTAATACCAAAAATTGTTTTTCGCCGACCAGCCTTCTTCTTCGGCGACTTCTGCGCCCCACAGGCAGCCCTCGGTCGTTTGCGTGAGCGAGAGAAACTGTTCGTCGGCGCGTTGCAACGGTTCCGTGAACGCCTGCGTTTCTTCCTGCGGTGCGTTGGCCTGCGCGTCCGCCAGCAGTTGGCGTACGTCCACCTCGTTCAAATAATCGTCCAACTCTAAGCCGTAACCTTCCTCCACTGCCGTGACTAAGGCTTCCCACTGTTCGATCAATCCGGCGAAGCCTCCCTCGACCACCGCCGCCGGACAACCGCGTTCAACCAAATAACTCTCAACCGAATCGTGCTTGCTCATAGCTGTTTCCTCTCAAGCTCTATACTCAACGTTTACTTTGTCGCCAGAAATAATTTGCGCCGTCATTCGGCTTGAAATAGGTGCGAATCGTCAAGTCACGGTTGAACGCCAGAAACGCTCCAGACTGTTTATCGAAGCGCGTCGCTACGCCGTCGCGTCGCACCGATTCAAGCACGTCGCCGCCCACCGCACGGTCGCGTAGCATTTGCGCTTGCCGCAAATACTCATCCGCCGCGATCTTGCCGAATTCGCGCCCGTGCTTGTCGAAATGATCGAGCCATTTTTTATGCGACGCAAAACCAATGTCTGAATGTTTGATCGCCGCTTGAGATGATGCTGCGATAGACGAGGCATTGATTGAGGCAGGAGCTTGCGTCACCGGAGTGCGGGTGGCCTGGCGGCAAGCCGCCAACAACAAGAGCGCGCTCAACCACAGCCCGCTTTTCAACCAGCCGGATAAATTCATCGAAGGGGTTAAGCCCATAGCGATTCCCTCAAAAAAAAACGAGTGGCAAGCGGTTATCACTTGCCACTCGTGTGGTTTCATCGCATTCGGTTGTGTGGTTAGCGTACCGAAATCGGTGCGCCACCGCCCAAACCGCCAATGCCTGGCTTGGGTTTGGGAGCGGGCAGTTTTTCTACGCGATCAGGATCAATGATCGTGAGCCGCGAAGTCGCTTCGGTGCCGATGCCCGTTTCGCGTACGTCATCAGCGCCTGCCAATTCAAAATATACGTCAGCCGCTTCTTTGCTTTTGCCTGCGCCTTCGAGACTGCGCGCGAGTTTGAGCTTGAGCAAATAAACCGACAGGTCGCCCGGTTTGGCTACCAGCTTTTGATAGGTCGCCACGGCGTCGTCGAATTTTCCGGCTGATTCATAACGTCCGCCCAACGCCATCTGCGCTTGCAAACCGATGGGCGAATCTTTCGCGGCGAGTTCTTTCAACGTGGCTTCGGCCTTTTCCGGCTCGAAAGCCAACTGATGCGTGGCGGCGTAATAACGTCCCAAGTCACCGTTGTATGACGGGTATTCGTTCGCCGCTTTGCTGAAAGCTTCATGAGCCTTGCGGTGCTTTTCGTCCTGCGTAGTGTAAGCGTAACCCTGCACGCCCGCCGGAATCGGGTTCTGTACTACGGCGTCGTTGACGCGAAACCCTTCAGCCATCGCTTCCGCTGCGTTGTTCACGCGACGCGAATAGATCAACCAACCGATCAAGGCCAATGCGCCAACGACGGCGACGCCGATTAAAATGTTCGTCAGGTTGCGGGAGTTTTCTTTGACCTTGCCGCTGACCTTTACGTATTGATCCAATAACGGGTCGTGTTTCAACCCTGCTGCTGCTTGCCCTTTAGCCAATGTCGTGACTCCTTGTTCTGTTCAAAATGTGGTGGCTCTTGAGGTAGCGGGGAAAATAGCCGTCAGGCCTAAATGTGTCAAGGCGCGTTGGCCGCAAAAAGAAAGGCTTCATTCGCCTGAAAAATTGCCAGTGCGGATGAAGCCTCGCCTATGATTTTTCTGTCTATCAAACTCCGACTAGCGCCCGTCAACTAGCGCCCATCAACTATCGCATAGCTGCCGCGACGTAACTCATCGGATTGACGGCGCGATCCTGCAAGCGCACTTCATAATGGCAGTGCGGCGCGGTCGAACGTCCGGTGCTGCCGACGGCTCCGATTTGCTTGCCTTTGCTCACGTGTTCGCCGACTTTCGCGTCAAGGCGGGACATATGTGCATAGCGCGTCGTTACGCCATAGCCGTGATCTACGACCACGACGTTGCCGTATCCGCCGGCCATTCCGGCAAAGATCACGATGCCATCCGCCGTAGCGTTAATGCCCGTGCCGAACGGCGCAGAAATATCGAGACCGCCGTGATATTCAGAACCGCCGCCGCCGAACGGATTCGCGCGCGAGCCGAAACCGTCGGTGATGTAACCCAGCACCGGCCAGCCGCTCGGCGTCGAAGCCAGTTTGACTTGGTTCTTATCAAAGGCGTCTTTCAGTTGGCGCAATTGCAACTCAAGCGATGACGTGGTGTTTTCGAGATCGGTCAGTAAACCGCTTTCGCTGGGGCCGCCGCTGCCCATATTCGCGGTCGAAGAGGGCGCAAGGCCCTGAGCTTCAGCCAATTTGCGCGAAGTGGTTTCAATTGAGACCAGCCGCGTTTGCAACTGATCCATGTTGTTTTTGACGGCGTAATTCTCTTCCTTGAGCTTGCGGTTTTCGTTTTGCATCAGGTTGAGTTTCGCTACGACGTAAGCTTGTTGGGACAGCTTGTAAGCGCCAAACGCGATGGTTAGCAAACCGACAGCGGCCAGACTAAGCACCACGTAAATAGCATTGTGTGGGACTGCGAGTTTTCGTAAAGGGGAGCTAGCGGTAGGCGCAAACACAAAAGTGTAAAAGCGCTTATCTTCCTTCATTTGCTTTGACTCCTTAGCCGGAACATATCTTTATGTCTTGGGGGACAAGATAGGGCACACATAGCTCCGGCTGGTTGTTCTTAAGTTAGTTAATCAATATGTTGTTTGAAAAACTGCTACTCCTGCAACGTCGCGGAATCACTATCGGGAGAGCGAAAGCCGGACGCCTTTGCTGTAATCAAGGCCGGGAGGCTAGCACAGGCTTTTGGCATCCACAACCAACCAAACGGGATAGCCACAGTTCGCCCGGCTAACCGTTGCTATTTCAACAAATAGGTCTTCAATTAAATCTCTGAACGGGTGGCAAATGCGGCTCTTGAAACAACGCCGGGGCGTGGCCTACGATGCGTGCCTATGGCTATCAAATCTGCGGTCATTTTATTAAGCGGAGGGCTGGATTCCGCTACGACGTTGGCTATCGCTAAGGATGAGGGCTTTGAGCCATACGCCCTGAGCTTTCGCTACGGTCAGCGCCACGAGGTTGAACTCGCCGCCGCCCAAAGCATCGCCCAAAACCAAAACGTAGCCCATCACATCATTGCCACCATTGACTTGCGCGCCTTTGGCGGTTCGGCGCTTACAGCAGACATTGACGTACCCAAAGGTCGTTCGCTCGACGAAATGGAAAGCGACATTCCCGTCACTTACGTACCCGCGCGCAACACGATCTTTCTCTCGTTCGCGCTGGCTTATGCCGAAACGCTTAACGCGAGCGATATTTTCATCGGCGTGAACGCGCTTGATTACAGCGGCTATCCTGACTGCCGTCCTGAATATATTGCGGCTTATGAACAGATGGCGAACCTTGCGACAAAGGCAGGGGTCGCGGGCGAGCAACGGTTGAAAATTCATACGCCGCTCATCGCGCTGACCAAAGCGCAAATCATCCAGCGCGGTCTGGCGCTCGGCGTAGACTATTCGTTGACACATTCGTGCTATGACCCACCCTCTGGTCTAAAGGACGAAGGCCTTTCGTGCGGACGCTGCGATTCGTGTTTGTTGCGGCTGAAAGGCTTTGCCGAAGCAGGCGCTACCGACCCAGTGAGATACCAAAACGATGTTCAATAAGGCAAAAGGCAAAAGGCAAAAGGCAAAAGGCAAAAGGTCAGATCTCGCTTTCTTTATTCAGAATGCGGCACAGACTTTTTCTTTCCATTTTTGCCTTTTGCCTTTTGCCTTTTGCCTTTTGCCTTAACCATGAGTTACGCGGTCAAAGAAATCTTTTACACGCTGCAAGGCGAAGGCGCGCAGGCCGGACGCGCTGCCGTGTTCTGCCGTTTCGCTGGCTGCAACTTGTGGTCAGGCCGCGAAGCTGACCGCGCGACGGCTATCTGTCAGTTCTGCGATACTGATTTTGTCGGTACGGATGGCGTGGGCGGCGGCAAGTTCGTCACGGCTCACGAACTCGCTGATGCCGTAGCGCGTTGCTGGCCTGACTTGCAACAAGGCAAGCCTTACGTTGTTTGCACAGGTGGCGAACCTTTGCTGCAACTCGACGAAGCATTGATTGAAGCCTTGCACGCGCGCGGTTTTGAAATTGCGATTGAGACAAACGGTACGCAACCCGCGCCCGCAGGCATTGACTGGATTTGCGTCAGTCCCAAAGCCCATACTGAATTAGCGATCACGCACGGCAACGAACTGAAACTGATTTATCCGCAAGCGGGCGCTGAACCCGAAAAGTTTTTAGCACTGGATTTTCAGCACTTCTTTTTACAGCCGATGGACGGCGCGCAACGTGAAGCGCATACGCAAGCAGCCGTCGCCTATTGTCTGACGCATCCGCGCTGGCGACTGAGTTTGCAAACCCATAAGTTGTTAGGCATTCCCTGAGAAACAAAATGATTCACACGCAAAAATTACTCTGCGCGACGTTGCTCTGCGCGCTGTTCGGAACCGCAGCGACGGCTTATGCGCCGTTCAAAGTGACGACCGTGTTTTTGGTACGCCACGCCGAGAAGCAATCCAACGCGACGGATACCGAGCTATCCGACGTGGGACACAAGCGCGCCAAACGTTTGGCGGAGGTGTTGGCAAAGGCGGGCGTGAAAGCGATTTATACGTCGCAATTTCAACGCACCAAACAAACCGCCGCCCCACTCGCGCAAGCCTTAGGACTTACCGCGACTGAGATCAAAGTCGAGTCAGTACAAAATCCGGCGGGACAAATGGCAGGTTCGAGTTTGAGTCCGCTGACCTTGAAAAATTACGGCGATGCGATTTCACAAAACGGCGGACAGACCGCGTTGATCGTAGGCCATTCAAATTCGACGCCCGCGATCATCGCTAAACTGGGCGTAGCGCAACCAGTGACGATTCCTGACAGTGAATACGACAACCTTTATATGGTGACGATTTACGCCAAAGGCAAAGCGACGCTGGCACAAATCAAATACTGAACCAAAGGACGAAAATGACTTATCAACATTTACTTTGCGAAACGACGGCGGCGGGCGTGCGAACGATTACGCTGAACCGTCCTGAAAAACTGAATGCGGTGAACCTGCAACTGGCCGAAGAGTTGCCGCACGCACTGCACGAAGCCAACGCCGATGACGCCGTGCGCGTCGTCGTTCTCACGGGCGCGGGGCGTGGCTTTTGCGCGGGTCTTGAACTTTCGCCCGACAACGTCGCAGCCATGCGTGATGCGCGCAAAAAGTCACGCGCTGAACGACTCGACGATTTGCATTGGGTAGGCCGCTGGGTCATCGCCGTGACTGGTTGCGACAAGCCGGTCATCGCCGCCATCAACGGCCCGGCGGTGGGCGCGGGCTGCGGACTGACGCTGGCTTGCGACATTCGTTTGATGAGCGATGAGGCGCGCATCGGTACGGGTTATTTGAAAATTGGTTTGTGTCCTGACGCAGGCGTGAGCTATTGGCTGCCGCGCTTGGTGGGACATTCGCGCGCCGCCGAATTGATTTACACCGCGCGCGAAGTCAAAGCCGAAGAAGCCGAACGCATCGGCTTGGTGAGTCGCGTCTTCCCCGCTGCTCAATTCGCCGAGGGCGTAGCCGAACTCGCCGCCCAACTCGCCGTCGGGCCTCCGCTCGCGCAAACGCTAACCAAACGATTGTTACTGGCTTCGACCAATTCAAACGTAACCGATCAATTGCGCCGCGAGATCAACTCCATCCAACACTGCCTGAGCAGCGCCGACGTAGCGGAAGCCATTCAAGCCTTCGGCGAAAAACGCCGACCGGTTTTCCAGGGACGGTAAAGACAACGCGAAAGCCCATAGCGGTAGCGCGTCTCTCAAGACGTTGCGCTTACGGCGCAAAGTAACCTGAGAGGTCTACGACGAAGTTCGTTGGTGCTACCGTGAAGGCTTTGAACTGTCCGTCCGCGCCTAATCGAATGGTGAACCCGTTTGCCAGCACTTCGCCATACAGGTAATTCAGATTCGACACCGGTGGTTGCGGTTGATCGCTCGGCCACAACGAAATGTGTCCCGCATAGCCGGGGCCGATCACCGTCGCATTGCCCAGTATCGCCAGTGCCGCTAGCGGGATCGTTTCGCCGTTGCACGTTCCCCGCGCCTGTTTGGTCAGCGTTTGCGTCGCCGTCAACCCTACGCCCAAGTATTCACACGCCGGATAGCCGGGAATCGTGGCACGTGTGTCATACAACCGAATCGGTTTGCCCAGCGGCACGAAATACAAGCCCGCGCCGTTTACGTCATTCGGCGACGAACTGTAATAGCCCATCACGTCTACGATCAGGTTAGCTGATTGCGTCGTATTCAGATGGAAGTTGCCTGACGCATCCAGTTTCACCGTGAAGTTATTCGCAATCACTTGAGCCGCCGCATAACTCAGCGCGATGGTCGAAGGCTTCACGCCTTCCGGCCAAAGCGTGACCACACCGGCTGCGCCGGGGCCGACGGCCGCGAGATTGCCCGTGATCGCAGCGGCGTCTGACGGAATCGTGACGCCTTCGCAGGTGAGGCGCGCCTGCTTGACGTGGTCGGTATTCGCGCTGAACGGCGCTCCGATGTATTCGCAGGCCGGAAAACCCGGAATCGTCGAACGCGAATCAAACAGGCGAATCGGTTTCGGCAACGGATGGTAATACAAGCCGCCAGGGTTAGGCGGCGCGTAATATCCGACGATGTCAATAATCAGATCGGTCGTAGCCACCGTCGCCGCCACGAAGTTACCGCTGCTGTCTACGCCCACCGTGAAGCCATTGCCGATGATCTGACCGGTCACATAATTCAAGTTCGAGACGGGCGGTTGAGTTTGCCCGTCGGGCCACAGCGTAATGTTTCCCTGCCCGGCAGGATTCACTACCGTCGCATTCCCGGCGATAGCTTTGGCCGTATTCGGAATCGTCTGACCGTCACACGTCACAAAGGCCGAACGCGTCAGCGGCAAGGCATTCGTTATCTGCGCGCCGAGATAAGCACACGCGAAAACACCGCCGTTGGAAGCCCGCGTGTCATACAGCCGAATCGGTTTCGCCAACGGGTAGTATTGGAGTCCATTGCCCGCCGCTTGATTCACCGTGAACACCAGATTGTTGACGGTGATGAGTCCAGTGCGCACGGCACCGACGTTGGGAGCAACGGTGTAACCTACGACCAGATTGCCCGTGCCCGAGGCATTTGTCGTCACTGTCAGCCAAGACGGATTCTGGCTGGTTGCCGTCCACGCACAACCCGGTGCCGTGACGGAAAAATTGAAGGAGCCGCCTATGACGCTAACGTTCGTACTCATCGGCGACAACGAAGCCACCGCGCATGTTGCAATGTTTATGGTGTAAGTCTGCGAGCCGATGCAACCGTTCGTATCCACCGCCTCGACAGTGAAGGTGTAATTGCCCCCTGAACCAGTGGGCGTGCCGGAAATGACGCCGCCGTTCGACAGCGTCAAGCCGAGCGGCAGTGTCGCGGCATTCACCAGGCGATAACTGTAACTGCCATTACCGCCGCTGGCCGTGAAGATTTGGCTATACGTAGTGTCGAGAACGCCGTTCGACGCGGTCGCCGGATTCAAAGTGATGGTCGGGCAAACCGGGCCGGTCGAGTTGCAGGTTCCGACATAAACGGAAGCGCGAATGCCCAAATTGCCGGGGTAATTGAGCGAGTCGAGCGTGGAGAAAGCCGTACCATTATTCGAGGCATAAGACCGCTGTTGCGTACTGTTATTGTCAAGCGCGCCGGGAAACACGCCACTGGCTGCGGCCAGGCGATAGCCGACGACGAAATCGCCAGCGTTGATGGTGATGACCGGTACGTTGACCGAGATGAACTGTTGAGCGCCGGTCGAGGTCGCGCTAACCGCCTGAAACCCTGTACCGTCTATGTTGTTGTTGCCATCAATGTTGGTACCGACGATGACTTCAAACACCGTGCCCGCCGGACGATTCACCGCTACTGAGACAGTAGTCAACGTGGCCGGATAAGCGTTCGGCGTTAGGCGATTGACGAAATATTGCGTGCCGCTGCTGTATCCGATGTTTTGCTCAAACGTGGCGTCGTCAATTTGCAGAATCGTCGCGGCAGTTGGGCAAAGTGTGAAGGCCGGTGTTGATGCATTGGCGCAACTGGCTTTGATAATCGTGAGAGGGCCGCCGCCCGCACCACTGGGAACCGTCGCCTGTATCGTCGCATCGTTCGCAATCGTGAACGTCGCGCTGGCATTGCCGAAACGCACCGCGCTGACGCTGGTGAAATTGGCTCCGCTGATGGTCACGACCGTGCCGACGTTGCCAACTGCTGGGCTAATACTGGCTACGGCAGGACAAGTGCCGCCCACGGTGATCGAGAAATTCGCGTCAGCTATATCAAAAAATACATTGCCGATGGCCTGCACTTTTACGCGTGCGGTCGAACTGATGAGATTGCCGGGAACCGTGACGGTTTCGCTGCCGTCATTCGCCGTGCTGCTCGCCAGCGTATGAGGGAAGGTCAAGCCGCCGTCGGTCGAAAGCAAAAGGCGTACGTTGGCGCAATTGATAGGCGCAGTGTTGGTGTTGTTGACGCTCCACGTGACGGTTTGCTGCGAACCGCCGGGCCAGATGACATTGGTGTTTGGCGTAGTTACGAGAAAAGGTCCGGCGCTGGCGTTGACGGTCAGCCGCACTTCGTCGTCGGTGACGCCGCCGCGCTGGTCACGCGCCACGACGCGGAAGTTCAGCGGGCGATTGATATAAGAAAGAAAGTCCGCCGTTTGATAACCGTTAAGCGTCGCGGGCGGTGTGTTCGCATAATTCAAAATGTAATTCAGCGCCGGAAAGGTGCGGACGGGCGAGGCGTTCGGGCTGTAAGCGCGAAACAGCGGGCGCGTCGAATTTGCCGCATCATTTTGGTCGGTGTAAGGCGGATTGCCGAAGCCGTTGCCCGCATCAACCTGTTCCCAGGCGTAAGTCAAACTAGCCACGTCACTCACGTCGGCATCGTTACCGACGGCAGTTAATTCAAACGGCGTCAGGCGCGGAATCGTGTAATCGCTTCCGCCATTTACCGTCGGTGCGTTATTGCCCGTACTGGTGGCTGTGTTGCAGGTTTCGGCGTTTACGTAATTAGTGATTTGCCGGAAGCTCCAGGCGTGAAAGCGTAAGTCGGAACCGCCTGCCACATTGTCAGCGCCACAATTGCCTGCGTAAGACATGATCGTCGAACCTGACCCCGGCTCGACGCCCGAAGCAGGCGAACGATTGCTGCCGCATTGCCCTGTTCCGGCATTGAAACTATGAGCCGCGCCGAACTGATGCCCTATTTCATGCATGATGAGATTCAACGGTGAAGCACTGCCCACCGTACCGCTAATGCATGACACGCCGCCGCCTTTGATCGGCCCCAACGTGTCGCCGTTAGCATTGCCGTTGTCACAGACTACGCCCAACCACGCGACGCCCGCGCCGCCTGTGCCGATTACGTGACCGATGTCGAAATTGCTTTCGCCCACTATATCGCGCAACACCGGACGTACTTCGCTTAACATCGAACCCGGATTGCCATTGGAGTAAGGATCGTTGGCGTTCGCATAAAACAACACATTGTTGGCGCTGACCATGTTCAGATGAATGTTCAACTCGCGTTCATAGACCGCATTGATGCCATTCAGCCAGGTATTCAACGATGCCACCGTACCGCTCAACGTGCTGCCGCCATACGTGGCGCAGTATTCATTTGTGGCCGAGATGGCGATTCGGTAATTGCGGCGCGTTGGCCCGACTGACGTCATCAGTTGGTTGATGATCTTGATGTCGCGTTCTTTATCCGCATTTCGTTCCTGCACAAAGCACTCAAAACTCGTGGCGGTATCGGCGTCCCGTTGGCCCGCGTCATAGGCGGCGTATTCGCTGGTCGTGCTGGCACTGACCGGAAGCACGTTGTAATTGCGCTCTGGTGTGAGAATCAGCGCGTGAAAGCCCTGCGGCGTCCAATCGGCGCGCATCGTCAGACGCCCATCGTTCACGGCGACGCCACGAAAAGACTTGATCTCAGGAAATTGCTTGGTCAAACGTGCATCGAGTACTGAGGATTCTTCGATTTGAAAGGCGACGAAATCGCCACTCGGCAAGGGAATTTGCAAAACCGTCTGGCTGTTCGACAGGCTGTTGCCGTTTTCGCGCGCAGCCGTATTGAGCACGCGGGTGAGCGCATCGGGATTCAGCGTGAACGTGCGCGCGCGTTGCGGAATATCCGCCGCCGGTCGCGCCGCCAGCATTGCGCGTTCAACGGGTTGCCACACACCATCGGTCGAAGCGAGTTGCGTCGCCGCCGCCGCGACAGCACGCGCGCGCGACATCCAGCCATAAAAAATGCCTACAACTGCGATCAAACCAACCGCAAAAAGGGCAAGACGAGTGAAACGATTCAAAGCATAAGAAAAGCGGGTCATTGGTAAGTATCTCCCAATCGGTCTATCAGTTTGTCAGCCTGCCGCGTGAGAAGATGCGGCGCGCAATTTGAAATCGAAAAGTTACGGATGAAAGCAGGCGCGTCTGATGCGGCTGGTCGCCCAAGTGTTCGTTGAGCGAGAGCAAAAACCTTAAATCACGTAAAGCTACGTAAGTTGAGGCTCCCGCAAAGCACGAGGCTTTCGCGTAAACGGTTCATGAAATTTTGGATAAGGGATGCAGCCAACGACGGGGTAAGGGGGTAGCTTCACTAGTGGGAGTGGCGTCAGCAGTCAAAGAAGGGCACGGCGCGCAATATCGGCTTTAAGTAGAAGCTTGTCAATTATTTTCTATGGCACGGCTCGGCCTATCTCAGCCTTCCACATTCAATTCATTGATTAACCGATGCAGGTATTGGCGGCTGATTTTGAGTCGGTGCGCGGCCTCTGAACGCGAGGCGTTGCATTCGACCAGCGCCTGCCTGACCAGATCGCGCTTGAGCGTTTGAATGGCAGTCTCGAATGAAAGGTCGGGCGGCAGCAAGTTATTGATGAGCGAAACGCCAATGGTCGGCGCGGCTGGTGCAGTCGCTGTCGCAAGTTGCGGCGGCGCAGTCGTCGCGGGGCTTTGCAAGCTTTGCGCGAGAATTTTTTCAGGCAGTGCGTTTTCATCCAGCACGGGCGAACCGCTGATGACGACGGCGCGTTCGATGATGTTTTCGAGTTCGCGGATGTTGCCGGGCCAACGATAGGCTTGCAACCGTTGCAGCAGTGCGGGCGTGAAATTCACCGGCGGGCGTCCGTGCTTGCGCGCAGCTTTGGTGGCGAAATGGCTGGCGAGAATTGGAATGTCTTCGGGGCGTTCGCGCAGCGGCGGCAATTCGAGTTGGACGATGTTCAGGCGGTAATAAAGGTCGGCGCGAAATTGTCCGTTCTCAACCATGTCTTCAAGGTTGCGATTGGTGGCAGCGATAACGCGAATGTCTACGGTGAGAACCTCTTTGCCGCCGAGCCGCTCGAACTGGCGCTCCTGCAATACGCGCAAGAGTTTGACCTGCATCGCAGGCGTGAGTTCGCCGATTTCGTCGAGAAAGAGCGTACCTTGATGCGCGAGTTCAAAACGTCCTTCGCGCCGCGTATTGGCTCCGGTGAACGCGCCTTTCTCATGACCGAACAACTCAGATTCGATCAGGCTTTCGGGCAACGCGGCGATGTTGCAGGCGATGAAAGGTTTATTCGCGCGCGGGCTGGTTTGATGAATGAAGCGCGCCAGCACTTCTTTGCCCGTGCCCGATTCGCCCGTGACCAAACACGTAGCGTTCGTGTCGGCGACGGCGTGCGCTTGATCGAGAATGCGCGTGAGTGCAGGGCTTGAGCCTACGACGCTGTGTTTGGTGCGCTCTTCGTTACGCAGCGCGAGGTAATCCTGAAACCAGCGATGATGATTGGCCGCGCGTCCGACCATGTATTGCACGTGGTCGAGATTAAAGGGCTTGAGAAAAAAATCGAATGCGCCGTTTTGAATGACGACCTTGATCGCAGTGGTCTGTTCGTCATCGCCTGAAACAACAATGACAGGAATCGCCGGATTGAAACGCCGCACGCCTTCGAGTACGCCAAGCCCCTCGCTGATGTCCTGCTCGTTGGGCGGCATGTGCAAGTCGGTGAGTACGACGTGAACCGGCGTCTGCTGCAAAATCTGCAACGCCTGCGCGCGCGAAGGCGCTTGCAAGACGTTATAGCTTTCTTCCAGCGCCCAATAGAGCTGCTTGCGGATGGGTTCCTGGTCGTCAACGATCAGGACAGTGGGTTTGCGTGGGTCGGACATCGGGGTTTCGGGGAAAATAACGGCAACGGAAAAACTATTTTTTCGCCAGCGTTCTCACATAAGCCGTGACCTGCCAGATTTGTTCATCGGTCAAACGCTTTTGCGCAGGCATGCTTTTGCCTTTGCCGTTTTTGATGGTCAGAAAAATTTCGCCATCGGGGTCTTGCGTAACGTCTCCCGCATTCAACGTAGGCGGTTTCGGCTCGAACGCGCCTTCGCTCGCGCCCGTCGCGCCGTGACAGAACGAGCAGTTTTGATCGTAAAGCGGTTTGCCTTTCGCGCTCGCCGCCGCCAAATCGGTCAGCGGATTTTTGGTGTCTTTCAGAACTTTCGCTGGCGTAACTTCCGCAGGCAATGCCACCGGCGTTGCAACCGCTTCGGTCACTATCGGCGCAACGGTTTCAGGGGCTGGCGACGAACAAGCCATGCAACCCAACAAGATCAACAACAACGCGAACATCAACACGTGGGCGACGCGCAAACGTTCATAAAAGGCGGACAACGTTTCAAAACAAAGTTCTAACTTCTTACGCATGAATTCTTCTGTGATCCTCAGTGATAAAAATAAATGAAAAGGGGAAATGGAAAAGGTAAGCCAATATGTAGCCCATTTGCGCAAGGTTGGAAAGGCGTAAAGCTACGCGCCCCGGAAGTTTTATCTTTTCAAGGCTTCTAACCTTATGGCAGGATGCGCCGCGTTTGAGGCAGTCCTTGTTTCAATCTCATCCTCTAATCACGACATCCCGCCGAGTTCACC
Organism: Acidobacteriota bacterium; assembly: GCA_043718445.1. Classification (GTDB taxonomy): domain Bacteria; phylum Acidobacteriota; class Blastocatellia; order RBC074; family RBC074; genus JACPYM01. The sequence goes on from JAYSVR010000395.1 coordinate 16,856, forward strand.
CTAACGAGAAACGTTTATGCAATGCCCTGAGTGCAAAGGCTCAATTCCACCGAATAATTTTTACTGTCCGCATTGTCGCGCTGAATTGCCTTATGAGGCGACCGCCGGAATCGTCGCGGCGGCTAATAAAGCCGCCAAATCTGAAAAACAGCACCGCGCCGAACGCGCCGCCGCTTTGCGCCGCAAAGGCCCGCGCATGCATAGCTGCAAGCTATTCGAGATCGGCTGGCTAGCGATGCAATGGATTTTAGTACTCGGCATTTTCGGCGGATCGTTCGCGGCCTATCAGCGCGTCAATTGGCAAAACACCGCCCAACGCATGCGCGAAGCCACTTCATCCGTCGAGGCCACCGAAGCACCAGCCAAAGCCTCACGACGCAGCGCCCGCGCCAAAACCAGCAAAAAATAAATTCAAACCAGACCAGCCTGCAAGTCTTCAACGCCTTTGCGCCGCACGACACGATAAAGCTGATGGCTCACGTGTTCCAGTTCGTAATGCGCGCGAATGTGTTCCAGCCCGGCGCGTTCGCGGCTTTTTTCGCGCGCGCCGGTTTGCCAAAGCTCGGCATTGAAATCTACGTAAACCGCCCGCCCCGCCATCATCAAGTCTTCAATCTTCTGATCCAGTTTTTCATCCGGCCAGCCCGCCCCCGGCGCAATCACTGCCCAGTAACGATGCGCGCCTACGCCCGCATAAAAGTGAATCAGCGGCGTGCGCGCGCCTACGATAAACGCCGCGTGCCAGGGCAAATCACGAATCGTCGCGTAATAATCCCGCGCTGCCCACGCCGCCCACGACTGGTTATAAAGCTCGCGCGCTACGTGGTGATAGCTGGCTTGCGTGAGAATCAATAAAGCGAATAACAGCTGCATCGCGCGCCAGCGATAAAGCCGCAACCATTCCGCCAAAGCCCAACCGCTCACGGCTGCCAAACCCAACAAGCCTGTCAGCAAATAGCGCGCATTCACGGCGAGATCGTGATTCATCACGAGCGCAACGTCAGCGAGCAATCCGCACAAGCCAACACTCAGTAATGACAATTCCCTACGGCTTTTGTCTTCGCGGCTCCGCCGCAAAGAAGAAAAGCACTTTGAACTTAACCAAACTAAAGCAGGCAAACTCACCATCGTCACCACCGCTGAGTTATCGAACGCATAGCGCAGCAACCACTCCAGATTTTTTAACGTCACCGGATTCATCTGCCGCTCTTTGGCGCTGAGGCCATACCAGTTTGCCACCGCGTTGACGTAATTCGTCCCGTCATACAACGCCCAAAAAATCATGCCGCTGAAAGCTGCGAGTACGGCCAAGCCGCACGCCACCACACATCGCCACCACACGACGCGATAAGCGCGTCCGATGAACACAATCGCAGGGAAATAAAACACCGCGAACTCGCGCAGGTTCGCGCTCAAACCTAACAACACAGCGGCAAATAAAAACTGATTCACGCGACCACGACGTGCGCTGCGCGCCAGCCACCAGAGCGACCACGCCAGCCACATAAAGCCCGGAATCTCGCTCATCGCGCGTCCGCTGTAGATGATGAAATAAGGCGAGGCCACCATCAGCAACGTCGCAATCCACGCCGCCAAGCGTCGCGCTGTGAGTTCTTTGAACAGCGCGTAAAAGCCCGCGACGGCGAGTCCGGTTTGCGCAATCACCGCATAACGCAATACCAGATAGGCTTCCGCCGGAGGCCAGTTCAGCCAACGACTCGCCGCGCGCCACAGCCAATGGTTGTAGCCCAAAAACAACGCGCGCCCCAATCCCAACGCAGTCGGAACTCCCTCGACAGATTGCGCGGTGTAATCAAACCCATCCCAGTCTGAGATGAACGGGTCTTGAAACTTCCACGCCAGCCACCACGACAAAAACGCGAGTGGCAAATACCAAAGCCAGTCGCTCAACCAGCGATGTGTTTCAATGTTTTTTGCGGATGAAGGAAAAGAGGCAGGCGAGGAAGGATTCATCGAATTGCTTGTCAGTGGCTAGCGACCAACTAGCCACCAGCCACTAACCTTTCGGCGCGTAATACCCTTTGCGATGGCGAACGCGGGTGTCTTTGCTGCGTTGTGAATCGTTGAGCTTGATTTCGATTTTGCGGAAAGAACCGTCGGCGGCTTCATTCGACGGCTCATAGGCCAACAGATATTGCTGGCGCAGGTCTTGTTCGAGTTGCGTGAAGGCTGAGTCAAGTTCGCGATTGCTTTTCGGGATGATGGCGCGTCCGCCCGTCGCTTCACAGATGCGTTTCAGTGCGCCTTCATTGACGCCACCGAAGCCCGGGTCGCCGACGCCGATGGCGTAAATCACGACTTCGGCCTTGAGTGCGTCGTTGATGGCGTCGCCAATTTTCATGCGGCTGGTCGTGTCTACGCCATCGGTGATGAGAATAATCGTTTTGCGTCCGGGCTGGCGTGCCAGCAAATCGCCGCACGTAGCCACGATGGCGTCATACATCGAAGTCCCGCCTTGCCGCGAATTCGGATTGATGCCCGGCGTCGCTCCGCCGTATACGCCCGAAGGCGGCGGTTCGGTGAACACGATGTCTTCCAGACCTTTGCGAATGCGCGCCGGATTCGAGGTCAGCCCTTGCATGATCGTGGCTTCGCCCTCGAATTTGAGGACGGCAGCCGTGTCTTTGTTTTTGCGAATCACGGCGTCTATAAAACGTCCGCCCGCGTCTTTCAGCAACGGCAAGGTGTATTGCTCGCTGCCGCTTACATCCACCAGCAAGGCCATCGTCAACGCCAAATCGAGTTCTTTCTTGAAAGTAAAAATCTGCTGCGGTTTGCCGTCTTCGAGCAGCGTGATGTCTTCCTGCTTGAGGTCGTTGATGTAACGGTTCTGTTTATCCTGTACGGCAAACAGCAAGTTGACGAGTTGCGTACCCAGCTTGATCGTATCTACATCATCCGGCTTGGGGTCTTGTTTTTTGGGGTCTTGCTTACCGTCGCCTTTCTTCTGATCTTGCTTCGCAGGCTGCTGCGCCACACTCACGCGCAAGCCCGCCGCCACAGCCACGCCAACCACTAAAACAAAACTCGCCACTCTCAACCACTTTATATCTTTCATTTTTCACTGCCTCGTTACACTGACAACCGACAACCGACAACCGGCAACTATCGCTTCACACTGGCTTCGCTTGCGACCTGCCGTGGCGGAATCGCGTTGTAGCCTTTCTTAGTACGCAGCAACAAATCTTTCTTGCCGGGCAATCTGACTTCGATCTTGCGGAACTTGCCGTCGAAGTTGTCATTGGTCGGGTCGTAGCTCAATTGATATTGGCTGCGTAACTCAAGCGCGATGGCCGAAAAGCTGCGTTCGAGTTCGATGACCTGGCTGGTAAAAAAAGCGCGCCCGCCGGTGTCTTCGGCAAGTTGCTTAATTACCTTGTCCTCTTTGTTATCAACCGTACCGCGTTCGACGCCGAAAAATCCGCCGGACTTGGTGCTGATGATGAAGACCACCGTTTCAGAACGTTGCGCGAAATCAATCGCGTCTTGCAGGGTGTGTTCGCTGACCGTGTCTTCGCCGTCGGTGAGAATGACCATCGCGCGGCGGCGGCCTTGAATGGCGAACATCTTCTCTTCGCACACGCTGTAAATCGCGTCATACATTCGCGTCGCGCCTTGCGCTTTGACCTTGTCAATTGATTTGGTCAGCAAGTCGAGCCGGTTGGTGAAATCCTGATGCAACTCAACGTCGGAATCGAAGGTCGCAAACAGCGCGCGGTCTTTGCGCGAAGTCAGCATCGTTTGCAAAAACGACACCGCCGCATCTTTCTCGAACTTGAGCTTCGGCTTCACGCTGTTTGACGTATCCATCAGGATGGCGATGTCGAGCGGCAGATCGCTCAAGGCTTGAAACGATTCGATGTTTTGCTTGGCCTTGTCTTCCAGGACTTCGAAATCTTCGGCCTTCAGGTCGGTGACGAAACGGCGCGTCTTTTCGTTGGTAACAGTGATCGGAATACGCACGTTGATCGTACGAAACTGGCCGATTTGGCCTTGATCCTGTTCGCCGCTCTTGTCGCCGGGCTTAACCGGTTGCGCCTTGGGCGGATCGTTCGGTTTAGCTTGCCCTTGACTCGGTTGTGCGAAACCAGACCCGGCCAACAGCGCCAACGCTGTAAGACACACACAAAAACTCAGCCAGAAATGCCGCTTGTGCATACCGCGAAACTCCTTAAAATCAATAATAAAAACGGACGTGAAATGAGAGAACGGATTATAGGGGCGAGGTTTGCGCGCGTAAAGCTAAGGAATTTTGCGACCGCTGCTAAAGCAAAAGCCGAAGTGCAAAAGAATTGTTTGCGCTTCGGCTCCAAATGAAATGAATCGGGTCTCACCTTATGGCTTGGGAGGTGCAGCAGGGGCACCGTCTGCTGTTTGCCCAGTTTGGGAATCAGAAAGCACAACGCCTTCTCCGTGCGCCAAAGGAGCTACGGTTTTAGAGTTATTCGCACGAATCGTACCGTCTTCAATAACGTTGAAATCACGAAAAGCCGATCCTGGCCCTTCGCGCGTAGCTTGAATACAGTACTTATCGCTCTCAGATACGGTAGACGTGTACTTGTATTGGTTGACCGCGTTGCCGCTCGAAAAGTTAGCACCTAACAAGTTGGCATCAGATAAGTCTTTTATTGTGCCAAACTTTCCTTTCATCGCGTTGTATTGCGCTTGCGCATTATGAATTGTGCGCAGCGATTGGATGGCCGCGTTCTCGCGCCCGAGCTTGAGGTTTCCTTGTAACGTCGGCAAAGCGACCGCCGCAAGAATGCCGATGATGGCAACGACGATCAGCAATTCGATCAGCGAAAAGCCCGCTTGTCGGTGCTGACGCTTTAATTGATTGGGTTTCATAAAATGCTCCTTACCAGTTTTCACAAAGTCTTCAATGCGTATCGGGGATGAGGCGCGCGGCTCACGGACAGTTCACGCCCGCTTGTCACGTTCAGGTTGCGTTACGGTTCCCGAATAATAAAGGCAGACAGGCTGACTGCCAAGCGTTATGAGCCAATGCTATGAATTGGCATAAGCCCGCCGCTTGCTGCGCGGAGCCGCCACCATCACTTCGCGCGCGTATGGGTTGCCGTAACTGCGCAACGCGCGCCACAAGATAAATAGCGAACCGCCGATCCACAGCAACGTCCAGAACAGCGCCGGCACGTAAGTCATTTCAGCCATATTCGCCGCGTCGCTTTGCACGTTCGTCGTGGCTGACAGAAAGAACAACGTGCGCAAATCAATCAGCGCATTCAGGCTGCATTGAATCGCCAGAAACATCGCAAAGTAATGTGCCCAGCTTTCTTTGAGGGCCAACGCGACGAAAACCAGGACGATAGGGATGCCCAAGCCTGCGCCTACGCTCAACGGGCTTCTCGCATAAAACATCGTCAGCGCCAAAATCGCCGCCGCCGTCAGGCTCAAAGCGGCTTTGGCATTGCGTCCGTCGCGGCACAACACCAGCAACGAAGCGCCATAAATCGCACTGGTCAAATAACCCGCGCTCGCAATCAACAGCGGAATGCCGCCCAGCGAATAAGTCTCGCCGCTCGCATCCCAGTTGATGTTCAAGCCTTTCACCTGGCCGCCGGTCAGCACAGCGGCCAGCGCGTGTCCGCCCTCGTGAATGAAGGTCACGAACAAGCGAAACGGATAGGTCAACATACTGGCTCCGGGAATGAACGACAGCATCACCGTGAACAGTGAAACCAGCGCCAATACCTGAAGTCCGTGCATTTTTTGTTTAGCCATAAATCAATTCGGTTGAAATCAGAAATCAGTTCCCTTCAGCCCTTCATACTCTTTGCGGCTCACCCAATACATATCGCCGAAGCCGCCGATATAACGTATGCGTTCGACTTTGAGTTTGAACAATTTGAAATCGCCCATCTGAAACAGCCGCGCCGATTGCGGGAAGCGTTCGAGATAGCGTTCGCCAGCCGCGACGCTTTCGCTGCCTGCTAATGCTTCGGCCAAACAGATCAACGTAGCCCGCGCCGCCGCTTGCGGATTCTCGCGCGTACCGGCTTCGTCGTGTACGAACAAGCTGACGCGCGGGTCGTTCAGCAAGTTTTGCGTATGTTCAGCCAGCGTACTCAACAACACCAACGGTTCGCCTTCGGCAGACAGCGCGAACGGCATCAGCGAGCCATAAGGCCAGCCGTCCAGCTTATTCGACAACGTAGACAACACACCGTTCCGTTCGTTTTGTAACAACCGCAAGACGGGTTGGGCGCGTTCGGCCCGTTGGTCTGCATGCTGTTCTGGTTGTTCCATAGGTTTCGTTTTGAGAGAAGGTTTCCGTTACGATGTGGGACAGTAATTCAACAAACGGAGCATAACGCCAACAATGAATGAGAGCAAAGAACGCATACACGAACACTTAAAAACGCATTCGACCGGCATCGCCTTTCTCAAACACATGGGCATCGAACTGCTCGAACTCCGCGATGGTTGGGCGCGGATGCGGATGAATTACCAGCCTGAATTGATGCAGCCGCACGCGATGCACGGCGGAGCGATTTATAGTTTGGCTGATTCGGCGGCGGCGCACGCGCTGATGAGCCTGACGCTGCCCGATCATTTCGTCACGACCGTTGAACAGCGCATCAATTTTTTCAAAGCCGTACAGCAACAAGACCTTTACGCCGAAGCTCATGTCGTTCACGCGGGCAAGACGCTGGCTTATAGCGAAGTCACGATTGCGCTGGAAGACGGTACGCTGGTGGCAAAAAGTACTGCGACTTTGATGAAGCTGGATGCGGCGCGGATGAAGCAGTGAAACCTTCAATACACCATATGCGTCGCGTCATCATTCGATATGGGATGAAGCTGATTGTCTGCTAAAAGCTGCGACGTTAAATCCTTTGAAAATTTTGCTGGACAGGCAACCCGGTTTGGCGGCATAGCTGTTGCTGTGCTGAAGGTGGCACCCCAATTTTTGATAGCTCACGAGCTAAGAAGTATTCAGACCTTTGGCGAGACGAAATGCCGCGTCTCCCCAATTCGCGCGGAGGAAAATATGAAACGATTTGCTGTGATGCAAAGCACGCTCTCACGTGAGGCTACGAGAAGCGTATTGTTAGTGTTGCTGATGGCCTTCCCTGTTTGGGCGCAAAATCCACAACCACCTTCTGACCCATCCAATCAATCAAACGCCGCCCAGCGTACCTTGCGCGTAGCCCGCATCAGCCTGCTCGAAGGCGATGTGAATTATCAACGCGGCGACGATAAGACGACTGATTGGTTCGACGCCACGATCAACACGGCGCTCGAAGAACGCGATCAGCTTTTCAGCGGACGCAACGGACGCGCCGAGTTGCAACTCAACGGACGTACGCTGGTGCGCGTTGACCGTGAGACCAACTTGCGGGTCGCCCAATTCAACACATCCACCGTGCAGCTTTCGCAAGCCGTCGGCACGGCGACCTATCGCGTAGACAACCTCGACCGCCGCCAGTTTCAGGTTTACGACGTAGCCCAAGGTTCGATTGACGACCCACTGCACTTTGAAGTGGATACGCCCGCCGTCGCGATCACGTTTACCAAAGAGGGTTTATATCGCATCAACGTACGCGATGACGGCACGACCGAGTTGATCGTACGCAAAGGTCAGGCTGAAATTTACAATCAGGAACTCGGCACGATTCAGGTCAAGAGCGGGCGGCGCATCCTGATCGAAGGCCGTGACGTGGGCTATTACCAAATCGCCAAGCTCAACGACAAAGACGAATGGGATCGCTGGAACGACCGTCGCGACGATGACTTTAATGCGCGCGACAGCAACCGCGACAATAACCGTCGCAGCAACAATTATGTGCCGGTGTCGGTCGCGGGCGCGTCTGATCTCGATGCTTATGGTGACTGGTACGATACGCCTGAATACGGTTACGTCTGGTCGCCGCGCAACGTCAACGCGGGCTGGGCGCCTTATCGTGAGGGCGCGTGGCGTTATCACAACACCTGGGGTTGGACGTGGACTTCTTACGAACCGTGGGGCTGGGCTCCTTATCACTATGGTCGCTGGAACTATCATCGCAGCCGCTGGTGCTGGACGCCCTATGTAAATTTCGGCGTCGGTCGCGTTGGCGTAGGCTTCTGGGATTGGTCACCGCATCTCGTAGCTTTCTTTGGCTCAGGCTTCGGTTCGGGCGGTGGATACAATCGCGGTTATAACAACGGATATTACGACGGCTATCGTGACGCTTCGTGGACGGGCTGGTGTCCGCTGGGTTTCGGTGAACGTTGGGGGAATGGCTATTACGACCGGGGCGGCAATTGGGGCCGACGGAACGTTTATATCAACAACACTTACATCAACAATACGACCATCGTGCGCAACGTCGGCGGGCTGCGCAATTACGAATCACCGAACGGCGTAGGTGGCATGGACGGACGCCGCTTCGATAACCGCCGCGTCGTCGTAGACAACAACAGCCTGACGCCTCCGCCGCGTGGTGACAGAAATGGTGATAGAGGTAACGGCAGAGACGGTGACAGAAATGGCGGTCGCGTGATCGCGGGCAACGCGAATAACAACAACCAACCGACGATGGAATTCGCGCGGCCTGAAATCTTTCGCCCCACGCAAAACGAAACTCCTCGCGCCTTGCCCGTCGAACGCAATTCGCCCACGGCGCGTGCGCTCGCAGCACCCGTCATCGTGCGCCGTAATCCCAACAACACAGGCTTGGGCGAAGGCCGACCAACGCGAGTAGACGGCAACAACACACCGATCATTCGCACCGTAGACAACGGCAACAACAGCGTTAATAGCAACAGGGAAATGCCTGCGCGTGGCAATACGGATAACGGTTCGCCACAAATTTTCAATCGTCCCGAACGGCGTGCTAACGCAGGCAATAATGGCAGCGACAACAACGCCAATAACAATGCCAATAACGATGGGGGATTCCGTCCGGTTGAACGCATCGAGCGGCCTACGGTGACGCGCCCGGCCAACGAAGATCGCCGCATGCCTGAACGCAACGGCAACAACAATTCTGGCGGCAGCTTCCCTGAACGTAATGGCAATCGCGGTTCGGGCGACAACAATAATAACAGCGGCAACAATTCGGGTACGGTCTTTACGCCGCCGCGTGAACGCCGTATGCCTGCGGAACGTGAGGCTCCTTCGCGTACGCCCGAACGCCCTGCTGAAAGTAAAGAACAGCCGCGCCAAATCGAACGTCGTGAAACTCCGTCGCGCGCGCCTGAACGTTCTGAGCAACCGCGCAGCATGCCTGAACGCCCAGAACGTAATAACGCCCCGCCGCCGCGTGAGAGCGCGCCGTCACGTGCGCCCGAGCGTGTCGAACGGCAAGCCCCACCGCAACGCGAAGCTCCTCCGCAACGCGAGTCGGCTCCGGCGGCGCGACCTGAACGATCGGGCGGCGGCGAATCACGGCGCGAGATGCCTTCGCGCAAACCAGATAACCGGTAACGATTGATAAGGGAGCCTCGCGGCTCCCTTTTTTATTTCACATCACATAAAGCTGATCGTAGTGCTTATCACTATTCTGACTCTGTCTAAGGCATTGAGAATGGTGAAGGGAGAAAGATGAATGCCACGCGGACTACCTACCGGATCACGATTGCGCTACGCGGCTCTGGCGAATTCCTCCTACCACGTACATAAAACAAAAACTGCGCGCCGCGTGCGGTCTGGTTTGGTAGCGGTTATGTCTTGATCTGTCGGCGAAGCGTTTACAAATTCAGACAATTGAGGACGCATTCGTTCCGTAAGATGTGCGGAGTAAAAGAAAGGAAATCGTGGAACGCATACTGATAATTGATGACGACGAAGAACTGTGCGAGTTGGCGAGCCAATACTTGAGCTTTGAGGGCTTCGCGGTCGAGACCGTCACGCGCGGCGAAGCGGGCATCGAACGTGCGCTCAACGGTTCGTGCGATTTGACCGTACTCGACGTGATGATGCCGGGGTTGAATGGCTTTGAAGTTTTGAAACGCATTCGCGCTGGCTCGGCTTTGCCGGTTCTGATGCTGACCGCGCGCGGCGAAGACATAGACCGCATCATCGGCCTCGAACTCGGTGTGGACGATTATTTGCCCAAGCCTTATAACCCGCGCGAACTCGTGGCGCGCATTCGCGCCATCTTGCGGCGCGCGCAAGCCGAGCAAACTGCCACCGCAGCAACTCGTTTAATCGTAGGCGACGTGACGCTCGACGAAGGTTCTTATCAAGTCACCTGCGCGGGCGAACCCGTTCATCTGACGACGGTCGAGTTCGACTTGTTGCGTGCCCTGCTCAATGCCGCCGGGCGCGTGCTTTCGCGCGAAGTGCTTTATGAAACGGTGCTGGAGCGTGAGTTCACGCCGTTTGATCGTGTGATTGACAACCACGTCAGCAATTTGCGTCGCAAGCTCGGCAACGACGCGCAAGGCCACGAACGCATCAAGACCTTGCGCAATGCGGGTTATCTTTTCGCTAAACCGTAGCGCAGGCCTTCAGCCTGCCCCGCTTTTTATGCGCGGCTTGCTCAAAAAAAATCTACTCTGGTTCTCGCTGGCGATGGTGCTGATCGTGCTGGCAATTTTCGTGACGGTCATTGCTTTTGAAAACGGCCCGCTCTTTTCCGCCGTGCGTTCGCTGGTGCGCACAGCCGTCACGCTGCACGGGCAACAAACGGTGCATTTGTATGAGCGCGAAGGCGCTGCCGTTGCTACGAATTTCTTGCGCGAACTAGCAACGCGCGAAGACATCAGGATGGTGCTGTTCGATCAACAAGCCCAGCCGCTGACCGCGACCATGCCGTGGTCGGGCGATAACGAAATGGCCGCGTTGATTGCCAAAGCCTTGCAAACCGAGGTCGGCGTTTATCGCATCTCGCTGAGAATGACGCGGGTCGCCATACCGGTGCGCATCGCTGACGGAAAGATTTATTGTCTCGCGGGCGAACTGCCTGCGAGTTACATCCGCAATTGGCGGCTGGATTCACACGCTTTCATTTGGCGCTTTCTCGCAGGCGTGCTGACCGCCGTCGTGGTTTGTTATTGGCTCGCGCGTTCGCTGACCAAACCGATTGTGCAATTGCAACAGGCGACGCGGCGCATTGCGGCAGGCGATTGGGCGGCGCGCGTAAGTCCGCAACTCGAAAAGCGCAACGATGAAATCGCCGACCTCGCGCAGGATTTCAATCACATGGCCGACCGCGTCACCGCTCTGCTCGAAGCGCAACGCCGTTTGCTCGGCGACATCTCGCATGAACTGCGTTCGCCGCTCACCCGCCTGAACATCGCCCTCGCCCTCGCGCGCCAACGTACTGGTCACGTCGCGCAAGTTGAACACGACCGCATCGAACGCGAAGCCGAACGCCTCAACGAAATGATCGGCCAACTGCTCGCCCTCGCACGCGTAGAAAACGAAGCCCTGCAAACTGGTTACGAATCAATCAACCTGCCGCACTTGCTGGAAAAAATCGCCGCCGATGCCGACTTCGAAGCGCGCACTCATCAACGCCGCGTGACGCTCGCTTGCGAAGGCGACGCGATCGTATACGGCCCGCCCGCGTTGTTGCGCAGCGCGATTGAAAACATCGTGCGCAACGCCGTGCGTTACACCGCTGACGATACCGAAGTGCGAATGGAACTCTTGCGCGAAACGTCGGCGTGGCTCATTCGCGTCACAGACCACGGCCCCGGCGTACCGCATGAATCGCTCGACCAACTCTTTCAACCTTTCTATCGCGTCAGTGCCGCGCGCGAACGCGACAGCGGCGGCACGGGGCTGGGCTTGGCGATTACGGCACGCGCCGCCAGTTTGCTGGGTGGCTCGGTCAAAGCCAGCAACCAACTAGCAGGCGGCCTATGCGTAGAGTTTCGCTTGCCGTTTCATGCACCAACGGCGTAACTCGCTCACGCAAGCTACTCCGTTGCCAGGGGAAACGCTGCCAGGGAAATGCTGCCAGAGAAATGCTGCCAGAGAAATGCTGATGGAAAGTTATGGGCGACTTACTTGCGACGACGTACGGTCGTCTTGCCCGCTGGCGTATTCACGACCGAACCGTTCGGGCCAGCCGCCGCAGCGCCACCGTTCGGGCCTTTGACGCCGACACGGCCTTTCGGGCCTTTCGTGGCGCTGACGCCGTTCGGGCCTTGATAAACCTTGCCGCCGTTCGCGCCCGTCGTCACGGTTCCGCCGTTGGTCGTCGGCGTAGTGGTTTGCAGCCCTTGCTTACGCCTTGTCATTACCCAAATCTTTTCTCTTTGCGCCGGAGGCGCAGCGGATCTTAGCCGGTGGTGAAACCACCGGAAAGGCCGTCATTATTGACGTTGCGCTCCGGCAGGAGCGCGGGACCAGAAATTCTTTTGTCCTTCAGTCTTGGTCCAGCACCCCATCCGGGGTGCGATAACTTGCCGCCTCGTTTCCGGTGGTTTCACCACCGGCTAATATCCACAGCCCTTCCAGGGCAAAAAGCAGGAATCGCTAAACGCGAAAGTTTTGGGTAATGACAAGGCTTACGCGCAGGCTACTGACACGACCAACCATGAAAAAAGCGTAAGCCGCTTGTGCAACTTACGCTTGAGAAAAAGACCTGAGTGAAAAGACCTGAGTGAACTGAATCGTTATGCCATCGCATCAATCGCGCTGATCACTTCCTGCGCGTGCGTTTCGGGTTTCACTTTGCCGAACGCGTTCGCAATCATGCCCGCTTCGTCAATGATGTAAGTGATGCGCGCGATGCCCATGTATTTTCTGCCGTACATATTTTTCTCAATCCACGCGCCGTATTTCTCAATCATCGCGTGTTCCGGGTCAGACAACAGCGTGAAAGGCAGCGAGTATTTCTCAGTGAATTTCTGATGTGCCTTTTGCCCGTCGGCGCTCACACCCAACACCACCGCGCCGCGTTTTTTGAGTTGTGCGAACTCATCACGAAAGCTGCACGCTTCTTTCGTACAACCCGGCGTATCGTCTTTCGGGTAAAAATACAGCACGACTTTTTGCCCTTTGAAATCGCTTAGTTTGACGGTTGCGCCGTTCGTATCTTTCAAGCTGAACGCCGGAGCTTTCGCGCCGACGGCTAACGTCGTGCCGGTCTCTTCTTTGGTGGTGGGGGCGGCTTTTTTTGCGGCCATTTGCGGTTCTCCTTCTCAATGGTTTTAAGGGATGGGTTGTAAGGTCAGCGCGATGTTGCGTAACTCATCGCCTTCGATTTCGATTTCGGTTGTGGCGAGTTGAAAGCCGCGTGCCAGTGCCGTGATGCGATATTTGGCTTTGTCGGCTTTGAGCCGAAAGCCGAACTCGCCGCCTTCCTGCGAATACTTTTCCTGTTTGAATTTCTTGCCGCCGTCAATGCGTTCGATGGTGACGAGTGCGTCTTTCATGCTGTAACCCACACCGTAAAGCACTGCGCCGCGCACTTCGGCAAACGGCTCGCCTTCTTTGGCGAGAGTGAGTTCTTTGATCTGCAAGGTCTCGCCGCCACCGACTTCCTGACGACGCGTAGTGAACGATTTGAATCCCTGCTTCGCAAAACTCAGCACGTATTCGCCCGCCGTTAGCTTCTCGAACGCGAACTCGCCTTTTTCGTTGGTCTGCGTTTCGACGGGTTCGGCCACGGGTTTGGTTCCGGTGAAACGCTGGGCTTTGACCGTTACGCCGTCGTGCGTTTTGCTGTCCTGTAACTTCACGCGGCCTTTGAGCGCACCGGTTTGCGCGAAAGCAGGCAAGGCCAACCCCAGCAGCAAAGAAAAAATAAAACCGTAAACAAGTGATAAGCGCATAAAAGCTCCAGCGTGATCTATAATCGGTGACACATCAGGTTTTCAACTCACTGACACTTTATGAAACGCATCCCGCTTCAATTCGTCTGGCTCGCCCTGTGGCTAATGGCTGCGGGCATCGCGTCTTCAGCACAAGCTCCTGAAAAAAAGCCTATTGAAAAAGCGCCTAACGATTTGCCGCGCATCATCGGTGAACGCGGTTGGTCGTTGCCGCCGCAAGTGCAAAGCAAAACGCCGCCGCCCATCAGCGGCAGGACAGATGACGAACAAAAGCCAGGCCTAACCTTACGCATTGAAACCGATGTAGTGACTTTTGATGTGATTGCCACCGACCAGAACGGCAACTACATCCGCGACTTGCGCGCCGAAGACTTTCAACTCGTCGAAGACGGACGCGCCCGCGCGATAGACCTTTTTAACATCACCAACGAAAGCACCTTGTCGCGTCCGCTCGCGGTGGTGTTCGCGCTCGATTTATCCGGCAGCCTCAAGCCCGAAGAAACAGTCACACTGCGCGACGCTTCGTTGCGGTTCACCGAACTGATGAAAGGCGAATCGGTCTTTGCGGCGATAGCATTCAATTATGAAGTCAAAGTGTTGCAGGGTTTCACCGACGACCCGCGCAAGATCGAACGCGCGTTCGGCAAGCTGGCGCGCTTCGAAGGCTCGACGCGCATTTATGACGCGCTGGATCGTTCGATCACTTTGCTCGAACGCAACGCGCCGCGCTCACGAAAAGGCCGTCCAGTGCGACGAGTGATTGTCGTCATCACGGACGGCTTCGATTCTGCCAGCACGATTGACCGGCGCGAACTGTTGCGGCGCGCGCAAGCGGCGGGCGTGACGGTTTATTCCGTGACGTTGCCGTCTTACATGCTTTCGGCCACGACCGCGCGCGAGCGCGTCATCACGCCGCTCGACGCCACCCGCGTAGTCTCGACTACGGGCGGACGCGATTTCGCGGCGGATGTGCGTGACTTCACACCAATTTTCAAAGCCCTGGCCGAAGAGATACGCGCCAGTTATGCGCTGGCGTTTTATCCTGAAAAACGCGACGGACAATTTCATCCCGTCGAGATTCGTTCGTTGCGGCCTGAGGTGAAACTGCGCGCTAATCGCACGGGTTATCTTGCGCCTGCGGCGGCGCGGCCCCCTCAATAAAACTCAATCATCTTCGTCTTCGTCTTCGTCCTCTTCTTCATCGTCCGGTTTAACGTCCAGTTCAATCGGGTCGAGGCCGACGACTTCTAGTTTAGTTTCGCATTCCTCGCAAAACACGGTTTCGCCTTTGTCCACGTCTTCATCAACGTGAATATCAGAGGCACACTCAGGGCAGGTTGCTAATGGCACGACAATGATCCTCCTCGATCAATAGATACGAAATTAGTAGTTACCAAATGGATGTTCGATGACGATGCGCGGTGCGCCGAATCAGGCTGTGCATCACGCGAAAGAAATCTAAACTATTGCACAAAGTTTTGGCAATCCAATGCCCGTGTTTCATCGGCAAGCATGACGATAAGGGGGCGATGAGCGGCGTGCGCGAGACGCCTATCTGCGAATTCATCAATAGCCATGCGGTGCGGAAAGAATGCGTTGAAAATTTACCCAATAAAATCAAGCCTCCCACGGCTTGCGCCACTATAGTTGCTCGGCTATACTGCGCCCCGTTTTAGCCTTGAAGTCTAATGATTCACGCATTTTTCGAATCATGGTTAGCGCGAAGCAGCACGGAGCAGTTTGGTTGGGCGGACGCTTTTTACCCCCCACAGTAATGCGGGATCGTCTTTATCATCTATCGCTATCACAACCCAACGTGCCGTTTCGCTTCAGGCGAAAACTTCTCACCCTGCGAGACTAAAATCGTTTGGCCCGTAAGGCAGACAGTTTCATTCACGCATCTAATCAACACTTGTTAAGGAGACCAACAGAAATGGCAGCTAAACAAATGACCAAGAGCCAACTGGCAGCTCACTTTGCTGAGAGATTCACTGTTTCCAAGAAAGTAGCGGGCGAAATCATCGACGAATTCGCCGCTGTGGCCTTGGCGCAAACCAAGAAAAATGACGCCTTCACCATTCCCGGCATTGGCAAATTGGTGAAAGCCAAGCGCAATGCCCGCATGGGTCGCAATCCCGCGACGGGCGAAGCGATCAAGATTCCGGCCAAAACCGTCGTCAAGTTCCGCGTCGCTAAAGCGTGCAAAGATTCCATCGTACCGCCCAAAGTGAAGAAGTAATTCAGGCGCACGATACGCTTTACCCAAAGGCGAGACAGCACAGCCCAAAGCTGCGCCGTCTCGCCTTTGTTTTTTTGTGCGGAATAAATCGCCTGACCAACTCTATTCAACAGCCGGAGGATTCCGTTATGAAATGGTTGATCGCGTCACTCGCCTTACTGTTGTGCAGCAGCTTTTGGTTCGCACGTTCGCATTCAGAAATCACGTCGCACGAGGTGACGGCTGCCGCGCCCACCAACACGCCCCCTAACACCTCGTTCAACGCGCCAATGATCATAGAGCTTTTCACGTCAGAAGGTTGTTCGAGTTG
The DNA here is from genome assembly GCA_043718445.1 of Acidobacteriota bacterium. Lineage (GTDB taxonomy): Bacteria > Acidobacteriota > Blastocatellia > RBC074 > RBC074 > JACPYM01. Next base: position 33,163 of record JAYSVR010000395.1, read on the forward strand.
TCCGCCCGCTGACCGCTTGCTCACGCAACTTGCAGCCAATGCAAACGCCACACTGATCCCTTTGAGCGAACACGTAGATTATTGGAACGACATCGGCTGGGCTGATCCGTTTTCTGCCCCTGCCTTCAGCGAACGGCAGCGCCAATACGCTGAAGTGTTCGGCGCGCGCGGCGAACGCGGCGGGGTTTATACGCCGCAAATGGTCATTGACGGACACATCGGTTTCGTCGGCAGCAACGCCGCCAAAGCGCAAGAAGCAATCGCACAAGCCGCGCAGGCCACCAAAGCGAATGTGCAAATTTCGCTCACGCCCAACGCCGCTGATAAAACGACCGCATTGCGCATCAACGTCACCAACCTGCCCGCGCACGAAAGCGCCGAACTCATGCTCGCTGTCACCGAAGACAACCTCACCTCAAACGTCACGCGCGGCGAAAACAGCGGACGCCGCCTGCCGCATTCTGCCGTCACGCGACTGTTAAACCCTATCGCGGAAATCGAAGCGCAAGCGCAATCCTTCACCACCGCCACCCACCTCAAGCTGGATGATCGCTGGCAGCGCGCGTCTTTGCATTTCGTCGCCTTTGTGCAAGAGCGCACCCAACGCCGTATCATTGGCGCTGCGACGATTCGCTGGAGCGCAGCGACGATTCGCTTGCCTGACAAGTAAAAACATCATGCCAAAATCAAAAATCGTATTGCTGGCACTCATCGCGCTTGCCGTCATCGCGTTGCTCTGGCTGTTGCCTGTGCGCGAATGGCTGGTGTTGCTGCAAACGCAAATCAAAAGTTACGGCGTACTCGCGCCGGTGATTTATGCGTTGGTCTATATCGTGGCTACGTTGTTGTTGATCCCCGGCAGCGTACTCACCCTCGGCGCGGGGCCGCTGTTTGGATTCTGGCAAGGCTTGTTGATCGTCATCATCAGCGCGAACTTCGCGGCGTTATGCGCTTACCTGCTAGCTCGCACCGCCTTGCGTCAGCGCGTCGCCGCGTGGGCCGCAGGCAATCCGAAGTTCGCCGCCCTCGACCGCGCCATCGGACAAAACGGATTCAAGATGGTTTTGCTTTCTCGTTTGAGTCCGGCGTTTCCTTTCACTCTATTGAATTACTTTCTCGGCCTCACCACGGTCAGCCCCGGCGCTTACGTGTTGGCGAACTTGATCGGCATGCTGCCCGGCACATTTCTTTATGTTTATCTGGGCACCACCGCAAGCGATGCGTTGGCGGGCGGCGGCAGTCAATCAGTTGCGTGGGGACAATACGCGTTAAGAATCGTCGGCCTGCTCGCTACGTTAGCCGTAGTCATTCTCGTCACTCGCATCGCACGCAAAGCTATCCATACAGAAGAAGGGGAAGCCGAACAGGAAGCCTCGTCATGAATCATTCGTCGCCGTTTGAACACACGCTTTTGCCCGATGACCCGCACGATCAACGCTTGATCGAAAACTGTCATCCGCCGCGTCACGTCAATCCGACGCCTGCGGGCAAATACAATCTGGTAGCGATTGGCGCGGGTACGGCGGGCTTGGTCTGCGCGGGCGGAGCAGGCGCGTTGGGCGCAAAGGCTGCTTTGATTGAACGCTCGCTGATGGGGGGCGATTGTTTGAATACGGGTTGCGTACCTTCCAAAGCGATCATCCGCGCCGCACGCGCAGCCTATGACACGCGCCACGCGCATGAGTTTGGCGTACATCTCAATGTCCCGCCGCAAATTCATTTTGCCGAAGCGATGGAACGCATGCGACGGCTGCGCGCGCAGATCAGTCCGAATGATTCGGTCAAACGTTTTCAGGATGAATTCAAAGCCGATGTGTTTATGGGCAGCGCGCGTTTCGTGAGTCCGACCGCGATTGAAGTTGACGGCCAGCGTTTAGAGTTTGATCGCGCAGTGATTGCGACAGGCGGGCGTCCGGCGGAGTTGCCGATAACAGGATTAAAAGAGGCGGGCTATTACACCAACGAAAACATCTTCACGCTGACCGAACTGCCGCGCCGTTTGGTTGTCATTGGCGCAGGCCCCATCGGTTGCGAACTCGCGCAGAGCTTTCAGCGGTTCGGCAGCATCGTGACGTTGCTAACTGATACGTCGCACATTCTGCCGCGCGAAGACTCCGATGCCGCCGCCCTCGTGCAACACCAATTCATCCGCGAAGACATTCAACTCATAACCAATGCCAAGCTCGAACGCGTCGAGCTACACAACGGCGAACGAGTCCTCGGGTATTCACGCGCAGGCCAAACTGAAACCGTCTCGTGCGATGCCATTCTCGTCGCGGCTGGACGCATACCCAATCTCGAAGGCTTGAATCTCGAAGCCGCCCACGTCGCTTATGACCGCAACGGCGTAAGCGTCAACGACCATTGGCGCACTTCGAACAAACGCATCTACGCGGCGGGTGACGTATGTTCAAAATATAAATTCACGCACGCCGCCGAAGCCGCCGCGCGTGGCGTGCTGCGCAACGCGCTGTTTTTCGGCAACGTCAAAGCCAGCCAACTCGTCATGCCGTGGGTCACTTACACCGATCCTGAAATCGCACACGTAGGATTTTATGAAGCCGAAGCCCAAGCCGCTGGATTCGATGTCGCCACCGTCACACAACCTTTCGACGACAATGACCGCGCGATTCTTGATGGCGAAACAGAAGGCATGGCGCGCGCGCATTACGACCGTAAGACGGGCAAGATTCTCGGCGCGACCATCGTCGCCCGCCACGCCGGAGAAATGCTCGGCGAACTCACGCTCGCCATCACGCACGGCCTCAAGATGGATGCGTTAAGTAACACGATTCACCCGTATCCCACGCAAGCCGATGCGTTGCGAAAGCTCGGCGACGCTTATAACAAAACGCGCCTGACACCCACGGTCAAAAAGATTTTTACGAAGTGGTTTGCGTGGCGACGGTAAGGCCTACACCAAAAAATATTAGTCTTGTTGTGATGAAAAATATGGGCAAATCGTAAGTTTCGCGCCTTGCGGGCCGCGTCCGTCAGGCGCGCTTATCGTCTTCATCATTCTCAATTCACCATTCTCAATTCTTTGACCAAGAGAAAACCCTTACGAACATTGCCTCTGTCTGAGAATGGAGAATAGTGAATTGAGAATGGCCTGTTTCACTCACGTACGTTTGATGCGGATGTATGATGGTCATCGCGGCCAATAAATTCGAACTCCTGCGACCGCCGTCCGATGACGTGACGAGTTTTGACGGCTTGATTTTGCGTAGATTTTTTCATGACGGTTTAACGATTCTGCTAAGAGAGTTTCGTGTCCGTCAAACCGTGACCATCTCAGCGAATCACTACGTCGAGTTGGCGGACGGCTTGCAGTCCGCACTTTCCCGTGCCAGCTTTTCACCGCCACAGTAACGACATTTAAGCGTGATGACCTACACCAGCCGTTGAACGACTGGTATGATTGCCCTGTCAAGAAGGCCCATGAATCGGCCTGACGGCAAACACATCGCTTTATGGTGGAGTGACCAGCAATTTTTGGGAGGAAACAGCTATGCCGCCACTTATACGCCTTACTTTTTTTGCCCTTTGTTTAGCGCTCGCGCCTTTCGTGCAAGCGCAATCACCCGAAGCTACGCGCGCCCTGCTCGCCAACGTAGCCAACATAGACATTGACCCGACGCCTTATCTCATCAGCGAAAAATATGACGGAGTACGCGCGCTGTGGGACGGCAAGACATTGCATACGCGCGCGGGCAATGTGATCGCCGCGCCTGCGTGGTTCGTCGCCAAGCTGCCAAAGCAACCGCTCGATGGTGAGTTGTGGATGGGACGCGGGCAGTTCGAAAAATTGTCGGGCGCGGTGCGCAAGCTAACGCCGCAAAACGATGAATGGCGCGCGATTAAATACATGGTTTTTGAATTGCCCGACGCGCCCGGCTCGTTTGCCGAACGCGCCGAACGCATCAAGCAGATCGTTGCCGCTGCCAACTTCGCGCAACTCGTCGCAGTGGAGCAATTCCGTTTGGCTGACAACGCCGCGCTCAAACGCAAGCTCGCTGAAATCGTGAAAGCAGGTGGCGAAGGCTTGATGTTGCATCGCGCCGATGCGCCTTACGTCACCGGACGCAACGACGCGCTGTTGAAATTGAAACCGCTGGATGACGCCGAAGCCAAAGTGATTGCGCACGTGCCGGGCAAGGGCAAGTACGTCGGAATGATGGGCGCGTTGCAAGTGGAGCTGGCGGACGGCAAACGCTTTCAAATCGGTACGGGCTTCACTGATGCGGTACGTGCGAACCCGCCTGCGATTGGCACGACGGTCACATTCACTTATCGCGGGCTGACGAAAAATGGACTGCCGCGTTTTGCGAGTTTCTTGCGGGTGAGAGATACGTTTTGATGTGGCAGCGGGTGAGCGATAAATCAAAGGCCATCGTTATTCTCCTTCCACCATTGCGCGCCGCGCTTTCAGCAAAAACGCATTGGCGCGGGCGTAATCAGGCCGTTCAGGCAGGCGCGTAAAATTGAGCGCGCCGTCAAATTCGGTGTGCAGCCGCAAGCGCAAGGCGTTCACTTCATCCCACGGCACGTCGCCACGACGGATCGAAAGCAATAGGTCGCGGTGCGCGCCTACGTGAACGTTGACGAAGCCGTCGCGCAAAACTGATATGCCAGACATCAGCAAACGAATCAGATGCATGGCGTGCTTCCATTTAGGTTCGCCCGTGGTGCGCACGTCCTGTTCGAGCTTTTTGAATTGCGACATCACGTAACCGTTATAAGTCTGATATACCAGTTGCGAGAGGAAGCAATCGCGCATCGCCAGCAGTTCTTGCGCAAGCGGCGCGGCGTGTTCGACCAACGGCGAATAAAGGCATTCGAGTATGTTCGGATTCGCCTTGAGCGCGAGCGTGAGGAACTTTTGCAACTCCCAATAGCACTCCTGATTGGCTTCGTCTTCGAGCTGTTCCGGTACACCCGCGAGCGACCAGTGCAAGGCGGCGGGCGGCAGATAAATTCCGCGACGATCTGTGTCAGAGTCTTCGGTATCCAGCCCGTAAGCGCGCGAGCCGATCACGCAGCGATAAATGATGTATTCGCGCAAGCCTGCTTCATCGCGCGCAGCAGTTAATTCATAGGCCTGATGCTGTTTGCGCAAAGAGAACTCTTGACGGGTGAGTGCGGCTTCGACGTTGTTAGTGAAAAGGATGCGATAACTGAGGGGGTGATCGGCGGGTGCAGTGACAATGACGCCGACGGCTCCGCGGGGCAAGAGCAACGCGCCATCGTTGTCATAAAGTTCGGTACGCGAAACGATTTGCGTACCGACGGGAATGATGAGTTGCGAATTCACAAGGCAGTAATGCGGAAAAAGTTTATTGATTGCCGCCGATGATGGTGAGCGATTTCTTGACGGCGGGTTTGGCAGGAGCGGTGACGACAGTATTGCGCGGCGCTGCGACTCCTGCGGGTTTGGCAGTCGCGGGCTTCACTGCTCCAGACTTGGGCGCAAGCGTTTTTTGTGACGCAGCAATAGCACCACCTGTTGGTTTACGCGCGGGCAAGCCAACCCGCGAAACGGCTTTGGGCGTAATCGGTTTCGGCTTGGCCTCTTTGCTTTCAGAAGCGGCTTCTTCTGTTTTGACGGGCGCGGCAGTTTCTTTCGGTTCGACGGCTTTCGTGTCAGAAGATTCGCGTTTGTCTTCAGGTTTGGGGGGCTTAGGCGGAGCCATCGCGGGCACGGTCAGCGGCGTAGTGATGCGCGCGCCTGCTTCGCGCAAACCGGTTTGCGCCGCGCCCGAAGTGGGGCGCAACTTGAGGGCTTCGGTGAATTGCACGCGCGCCTGATCGTATTGTCCCGCCGCCTGTGACGCTTTGGCGTTGTTGATGAAGGTTTGATATTGCCGCAAGGCCGCGATGCGCGCGGGCAAATTATTCGCTTTCGCCGTGTTCGGATTGGCCGCCGCATATTCTTCATAAGCCTTGAGCGCATCGCTCACTCGTTCGCCCTGCTCGGCTTGCCGTGCGAATACGAGCTTCGGCGATTCGAGCAACTTCACGGGGAGCGGCGCGGCGGCAGCGGCGGCGACGGCAGGCGAGAGAGTGTTGCTCACGGGAACGTTGGGCGAAGGCAACACTGACGGGGCAACCACGGCAGGTAAGCTAGCAGGAACATTAGACGCCAGTCCTTCGTTGCTGCGCGGCGAAGAGAAGAAATATGCGCCCGCCAACGTGCCGCCTAACGCACAGGCGATGAAAGCGGGTAACAGCCAGCGCTCGCGCTTGCGTCCCAGGTCGGGCGGCTCGACGTTAAGCAGCGTACCGGCGGGCAAAGCCGAAGCGTAAGTTGCCACTGTCATTTCAGCAGGACGCGTTCGCAACAATGAAGCGGGTTGTTTCGGAGCCATCGCGGTTGTGCGAGCTTGCGCGTTCGCGGCAGCGGCGATGAAATCGGCAGTCGGTACGCGGTCAAGGGAAGACAATTCGGGCAACGAGCCGGTCGGACTTTTGCGCGTCGCCGCTTCACCGCCAAGTTCGGTTTCGACGGCTTGCACGGCTTTGAGAAAATCGGCGATGGAAGCAAAACGGTCTAGCGGATTGCGGCGCACGGCGCGCGCAATGGCGGTGGCTAACGAATGCGGTACGTCAGGGCGAATGGCGAGCAGCGCGTCGGCGTCCACCTCGGCTTGCGGTTGAGCGAAGCGCGAGTCTTCGTTGGCGATGGCGGTGTGCGGCAAACGTCCGGTGAGCATTTCATAAAACGCCGAACCCGCCGCAAAGATGTCGGAGCGAAAGTCAGGCGCGCTGCCGCGTTGCATTTCAGGCGATTGATAAGCGACGAGTTCGGGATACAACTTGCGCAATTCGCCGCCGATAACTTTTTGGATGATGCTGAAATCGGTGAGCTTCACACGCCCGCGCGGATCAAGAATCAAATTACTCAAACGTACGTCGCCATGCACGAGGCCGGTGCGCTGAAAGTCAGACTCGTCGAGATAGCTCACGCGATGGGCGTAATCAAGCGCCGCCAACATTTGCCGTCCGTAACTAACGGCCTCGACGGCATTGGGTACGCCTTGCCGCATCAGCAAATCGCGCAACGTAGCGCCGGTGAAATGTTCGCCGACTAAAAAGGTTTCATTGCCGACGTTGAGCAATTCATACATCGCCACGATGTTGCGATGTACGAGTTGGCGCTGGGCGAAAACTTCGCGGCGAAAGCGCGCTTTGAGTTGTACCTGTAAAGATTTTGTGAAGACGCTGAAGTTGACGGTCTTCAGCAAGAACTCGCGCTGCGGGTCAGGCGGCTGTCCGGCGAGTTGCGCGCGATAGATCGGCCCCAAGCGGCCTTGCGCCAATTCGCTGATGATTTGGTATTTCCCTACGAGTTTGCCGACCATCTTGTTTGCTTCGAGGATGGATGATGGCTCGCGTATCGCAAGCCGCGTTTTTTGTTAGTGGGGCATCCCTTTACGTTGGCGCGTGTGCTGTCCTGATCAAGGACGGGGCGCAGTGTAATGAAGCGTTTCTGAAAAGGCAAAACAACGCATGTCTGACCGGCGCTTCCCCAGAAAAGTGGCTCGTGACGGTAAAAACGGCAAAGGCTGCTGCGGCGCGTTCAGACACATTGCGCTGTGCCATTCCCACGTTTTACGCCAGCTAATTGCTGCGACAAATTCAACCGCGAAATGAATACGCCTGCCACAATTAACGTTGCGCCCACAATGCTGCGCGCGGTGAGTTGTTCGCCCAATATAGCCCACGCAAAGAGCGCCGCCGTAACGGGTTCGAGCGCATAAAGCAACACGGCATAAGTCGCTGCGACTTTGCCTTGCGCCCAGGTTTGCAGCAGCGCGGCAGCGAAGGTTACGACCAATGCCATATAGCAAATTTGTAATAACGTATTCGTCTGCCAGACGTTGGCGCGCGCTTCGAGCGAAGGCAAACGATCAAGAGGGGCAAGCGGCGCGGGCCAGTTCGTGCCAACGGCGTAACGCAATACGAAATAGGCCGCGATGGAGAACACCGCGACGGTGACAACTTGCGCGGCGGCGAGCGTTTTGACATCGCTTTGGCTGGCGAAGTGGCTGGTCGCGGCGATGTGAAATGCCCAAGCGAGCGCCGCCAACAGAATCAGTCCGTCTCCCCAATTGAAAGTCGTGCCGCCTTGCGGATAACTCAAAATGCCGAAACCGCAAACGGCTACGGCCAAACCGACGAGATGGTCGGCGGCGGGGCGCGCGCGAAAGAGCGCGAAGGCTACGAGTGGCGTGAAGACCAAGTACAAGCCGGTGATGAAACCCGCCTTTGACGCAGCCGTGAAAATCAGTCCGACCGAATAACACACGATGCCGATGAAGCTGCACAAACCGAGCAGCATGCCCTGTCGGATTTCGCGCGACTCGGCTTTGCGCAAATGTCCGGCAAAGAGCAAACCGAAACACAACGAAGCAAACCCGAAGCGCAGGCTGTTATAAAAAAACGGCGTATGCACGGTAAGAATGTTTTTGGTGATGACGTGCGAAGTGCCCCAAATTAGGGCGAGCGTGAGCAAGGCCAGTTCAGCGTGGCGATTTTCGGGTGCGGCGGTACGATTCATAAAGGTGAACGCAAGATAGCGAACCGTTGTTACGTGAGGCAAGCTGGCTGTTCAAAGGCTATTCAAGATTGACTTTGCGCGAGCGGGTAACGCCTAATACATTATGTTTTAAGCACTCTTCATTACGGCATTCCTGATAGAAAGATTTTTATGAATTACAACCTCGAACTCGTTAAGCGTTACGGCAAAGTGATGATGGGCGGCGTTACGTCGCCCGTGATTTTGAACATTCTGATTACGTCGGTGTGCGACATGCGTTGCTCGCATTGCTTTTTCACCGAAGAACTCGACGACAAAGAACGCAAAAAATCGCAGATGACCACGGCGCAGTTACAGCGCATCAGCGAAACGCTGGGCGGTACGTTGCCCGTTCTTATCATCGCGGGCGGCGAACCTTTCACGCGCAAAGATTTGCCGGAAGTCGTGCGGGCTTTTTACGAAAACAACCAGCTCGAATCGGTTTACCTGATGTCGAACGGCGGCATACAGCAACGCATCATGCCCGACGTTCAGCGCATTCTCGACGAATGCCCGAAGCTCAACGTCACGGTCGCGCTCGGCATTGACGGACTCAAAGAAGACCACGAAAAGATTCGCGGCAAGAAAGACAGTTGGGACAAAGCCATCTCGACCGCGCGCCAGTTGCAGGAAATTCAAAAAGAAATCCCGCGCCTCGATGTGCAAACTTGCACCTGTTTCATGAACTCGAATCAGGATCGCATTTTCGATTGGTACGATTACCTGCGTTACGAATTGAAGCCCGACAAGATCAACGTCAATTACATCCGTCCGCCATCAAAAGACCCGCACGAGTTGAACATTGATATTTCGCGTTATCGCAAGTTATCGGCATTGATTGATGATGATTCGCAACGCGGCGTCATCAAGAACCATTACAAAGGCAAGGGCGGATACTTCAAGGCGGCGATTGATATTTACATGCACGAACTCATCGCGCGCACCGAAGAACAACACAAAGCTCAATTGCGTTGCCACGCGGGTACGACGGGCGGCGTGATCTATGACGAAGGCACTGTTTCAAGTTGCGAGAAGCTCGACGCAGTTGGCAACTTGCGCGATTACAACTGGGATTTCTGGGCGCTGTGGAATTCGCCCGAAATGAAAGTACGCCGCGCGCACGTCAAAAACGACTGCTTCTGTACGCACGAGTCGAATTGTTATTACCCGTCGCTGGCGTTCAATCCGAAACATCTGGTGAAGATCAAAAAGCTCGAACGTCAGTTGAAAAAATCGCATAGTGGCGCGGCGAATGGTGAGATGGTTCCGGCTAGCGCTACCTGAAATAAAAAGGAGTAAGACCATGACCGAGCAAGAGAAATTAACTGCTGCTACGCCCAGCTTTCTGCTTTCATTCGAGCCAGCCGAGGCGATGAGCCTGAGCGAATGGCTGCGCGCCGCGAACGTAGAGCTGGAAGCGATTCTCCGGCGTATCAAAGCCTCCCGCGAAGAAAGCGAGCGTCTGGCTGCTCAGAACGAAGAAATAATGAGTAAGCTCAGGGCGGATTGGTTATGCTGAAAGACTTCCTCTCTTTCTTCCAGCAACTGCTTACGGTAGCGAAAGAAAACGAGCGACTGCGAAAAGATATTGAGCGGCTTGAGCGCACGCAGGTCGAACATGGTTTGCTGCTGCAACGGTTGGCTGACCAGATCATTAGACATGTTGCGATGGCATCCATCATCACAACTCATTGTTTCACTTGAACTTGTAGCCCTGAGCCTCAATGGCTAAAGTGCTACCATGCAATTAC
>JAYSVR010000396.1:0-14752 GCA_043718445.1 Acidobacteriota bacterium
ATTGACATAGTTTTGCTCCTTTGTCTTTGAGACGGCAATGCCGTAACTCTCTGATAAATCAACAGTTATGTCAAAAAGGTTCTCGGATAGCCTCTGAGACTTCGACGGAACGGCGCATTCTCTTCAGCCCCGAAATTGCCGGACGCCGCATCGGCGAAGCGCGCAACGAGTGGGAGATTCCCATGCAAATCGCCGAACGCATCAAACCCGATGAAGCTCATCTGATTCATTTCGCCGACGGGCAAGCCATCCGCAATGAAATCGCGCGTGCCGTTCCGACCTACGAAGGCATTCAACACCTGCGCAAAACGGGCGATCAAGTGCAATGGGGCGGCGAGCGTTTGTGCGAGAAGGCGCAAGCTGACGGGACGACTGAGCCACACTTTGCTACGCCTAATGGCAGGGCGCGATTTTCTGTTGTGGCAATTACGCCGATAAAAAAGACTGCGAATCAATTGCGGCTTTCGACACGACGTGGCAAGCAATTTAACAGCATCGTTCAACGCGACCGCGATCCGCTGAACGGTGCGGCGCGCGAAGATATTTTGATCAGCGAAACCGACGCGCTACGTTTGAACCTGAAGCACGGCGATGCGATTCGCATGTTCAACGAAGTCGGCGAAATGCACGGGCGCGCATTCATCGCGCCGCTCACGCCCGGCAACCTGCAAGCCCACTGGCCCGAAGCCAACGTGTTGCTCAAACGCGGGCAATGCGACGACGAATGCGGCATCCCTGATTACAACGCGGTGGTTGAGATCGAAGCGGCTTGACGGCAACCGTAGCGCAATCTGCCGAGATTGCGTTTTTGCAATGTGCAAACTTTTATTCCGAAGGACGCAATGCCGAAAGCGCAACCTTGGCGAGGTTGCGCTACGGTTTCGGCTCAATCTCAGGCTTGCCGAAGCGAAGGGCATCGGCTAGCCTCGCGGCTCCATATGAAACCCATTTCAATTCGACCTGTGCCTTTACGCATCGGCTTGCTGCTCGCGTTAGTTGTGCTGTGCGGCTGGCTGGGGTGGCGGCTTGTTTACGCGGCGTTGGGCGACTCGCTCGCCGTGGCCTTGCAACGCGCGCCGAACCTCAACGCCGTCGCGCGCCTCAAGATGGCCGATCAAGCGGCGAGCTATGCGCCGCACGATCCGCTGGTGCGGTGGGAACGCGGCGCAACTTATTTCGCCGCCGCCAACGAAGAGCAAAATAACGAATACGCAAAAACGGCGGTGAGCGAGTTGCGCGCGGCAACGGCGCTGAGCGGGCAGGACGCACGCATCTGGCTCGCGCTCGGCAAAGCGTTGGCGCGCGCAGGCGATCCCGCCGAAGCGAAAGCCGCGCTGACCAAAGCGACGCAACTCGCGCCGCATCATTTCGAACCGCACTGGACGCTGGGCAATCAGTTGTTACGCACGGGCGAACGCGAGGCCGCTTTCGCCGCGTTGCAAACCGCGTTGCGCCAAAAACCTGACGCGCTGCCGCTCGTGTTTGAATATGCCTGGAGCTTTTATCAGGGCGATGCCGACGCAGTGATTCGCGCGTTGAATCCGCCGCCATCGCTGCGCGCAGCCTGTGCGGCGCGACTGATTGCGCACAATCAAGTCGAAGCCGCAATGAAGCTCTGGCAACAGGACGATAGGCCGCCGACGCCCACCGAAACCAAACCCATCATCGAATCGTTGCAACGCATCGGACGCCAGCGCGCCGCCTTCGACATTTGGCGCAAGGCTTTTGCCGAGCCGGTTGCCGACGCTGGTTCAGCCATTGCCAACGGCGGCTTTGAGCAAGCGATTGATTTGGGCAGCAACGCGCCGTTTCTGACGTGGCAAATCGCTACGCCGACGGGCGTGACGGTCGGGCTTGATCCGCAGGTTTTCTCAGCGGGCGCGTTGAGCTTGCGGGTGCGTTTTGATGTGAAAGAAAACGTCGCGCTCATCGTGGCTACGCAAACCGCGCCGGTGCAACCGCGTACCGCTTATCGTTTGCGTTGCATGGTCAAAACCGAAGAACTGCAAAGCCTCAGCACGCCGTTCATTTCGATTCAGGATGCCGCCGATGACAAACGCTTGAGCATCACTACACCGGCTGTCAGCAGCGGTTCGGCGGGCTGGACGGAATACCACGCCGATTTCGTAACAACCGCCGCGACCGAAGCGGTGACGGTACGACTGATGCGCATGCCTTGCGGCGAAGCGCCTTGTCCGTTGCGCGGGCGTTTGTGGTTCGACGAATTTCAACTCACCGAGAAAACGAAAAGTGAAAAGTGAAGAGTATCTAGAAGACCTCACGCACAGCGCTTTGGGCAAAGCCATTTACTGCGGTTTGCTCGCGTTGCTGGTGCTGACGCCGTTGCCTTATGGCACGGTCGAGACGTGGTCAATTACGTTGTGGCAACTTTCCCTGCTCGCGCTTGCGGTGCTGTGGGGGCTGGCGCTGTTGCGCGACGGCGCGTTGGCCTGGCCGACGACGCCGCTCGTCTGGCCGTTGCTCGCGTGGCTCGGTTGGACGTGCGTGCAAGCCGCGACCGTCAGCGTTGACCCATTCGCTACGCGCTATGCCGCTGCCAAGCTGCTGACCTATCTGATTTTCTTTGCGCTCTTTGCGGCATACGTTCACAGCGAAGCGCGCCGACGCACTGTCGTCAAAATCATCATCGCGGTGTGCGCAGCTATCGCGTTAATCGGCATCGCGCAAAAATACACCGGCGCGTGGCTGTGGCAGCGCGGTACGTTCGGGCCGTTCGTGAACCGCAATCATTACGCGGGCTTGCTGGTGATGGGCGCGGGTCTCGCGGGCGGAATGCTGCTCGAACGCGGCGCGAAAAACGAAACGCTAGGGCTTTATGCCGCCGCTGTCATCGTGATGATCGCCGGCATAGGGCTTTCGGCTTCGCGCGGCGGCGTGCTGGCGCTGGCGGCAGAAACAGTTTTCCTGATCGTCGTGACACGCGTCGGCGGCGTGCGCGAAAAGGCTTCGGGCGCAGCCATCGCGTTGCGCACTGTCGGCGTCTTGCTGTTAGGTCTGGCGGCTATCGCGGGTTCGATCTGGTTGGTAGGTTCAGAGGGCTTGCGCGAAAATTTCGCGCGCATCGAGCAGGACGCGCAAAGCAATGCGACGACGATCAATCCATACGACCTGTTCAGCCGCCGCGACATCTGGCGGGCGAGTTGGCGACTCTTTCAAAAGCATCCGCTCACCGGCGTAGGCCTCGGCGCATTCCCGGCGGCTTATTCGCAATACGATCCGAGTTCGGGCGCGCAACGCGTTGAACAAACGCATAACGATTACCTGCAAATTTTGACCGACAGCGGATTGCTCGGCGGCGTGCTGGCTTTGGCCTTTCTGATCTTGCTGTTTGTGAACGGCTTTCAGTCGGCGCAAACGCGCGACCGGCAGCATCGTGCGATTACGCTGGGCGCATTGACGGGCTGTTTCGCCATCGTGGTTCACAGCTTCGTTGATTTCAATTTGCAGGTGACGGCAAACGCGCAGTTGTTTTTAGCACTGTGTGCGTTGGCGACGACGCCGCGCCAAAACTAAATCGAAGCTGAAAAGAATTGGACAGGATTCACAGGATTTTTCAGGATGGACAGGATTCGGATAACGCTGAAATGTCCATGACTATTGGCCCATCCCGTCAATCCTGAAAAATCCTGTGAATCCTGTCTAATTCCCTCTGTTCCAATGTTGGTTGTTCTGATTTAGTTCTCAGCCAATGCACGTTCGAATTCGTCACGCGCTGTGCAAGTCGCAGCCAACGTCAGCAACCTATCCAGCGTGTCTGAATCCTGAATACGCGCTATGGCTTCTCGCAAAGTATCCGGCAACTCTCCAAACCGCGCGGATAGAAAGATCAACAGGCTTTCCAGACGGCCTTCTGTGAGGCCTTCTGTTAGGCCTTCTTCTCGGCCTCGCGCTTCTGCTTTTCGTTCTCGATACGGTACGAACATAAGTGTCTCCAACCAACTGCGGCGAACGCCCAACGGTTTCTAGCGTTGTGTATGTTGGCGACTACCTCAAAGCGCGCTCGAATTCATCACGCGCGGTGCAAGTCGCAGCCAACGTCAGCAAACGATCCAACGTATCTGAATCCTGAATACGTGCTGCGGCTTCTTGCCACGTTTCCGGCACTTGCCCGAAACGCGCTTTCAACACGATCAGCAAACTTTTCATTTGGCCTTCTGTGCGGCCTTGCGCTAATGCTTTTCGTTCTCGATAAGGTACGAACATAATTTCCTCCTGATGTCGCGCATTGTACTCATCTGCGAATTGGTCTTCCAGTTCATCGGGCATTCGCATCACCCAATCGAAAAATTTCAAGACGCCTTCGAAGCGTTCAGCTTGTGCAGGATCGTTTAGCACGAGTTCAGCCAACTCTTCGGTCAGGGCCATGCGCAAGTCGTAACGCTGGCGCATATCGCGTTGCGTCGCTTGCGCGCGACGGTGAGCGCGCACGATGAATGAAAACGGATTCGCTTGCGCCGCATATTCCGGCGTATCGAAATCCAGCAGCTTCGCCACCGGAAATTCGAGCGTCGCCTTACAACCCAACACTTCGATTTCGAATTTATTCGGACGCCACGCCGCACTCGCATCGGTCAACAAAATCAGGCTCGCCACCGGACGATGCAAGCGGTCATAGATGCGGTAGTAGTATTGAAAAACGCGCTCCGGCAAATCCTGTATGCGTTGATTCTGCGCTTCGATATGAATAGAGAGCAGGCGGCTCTCACCGTCAAGCGCGTAAGCCTCAAGCAACTTGTCCACTACGCCTTTGCGGCGCGCGCCGCGCGGCGTCAGCTTTCGCAACTCCTGATCGAGGAAGCGATAGCCGCGCGTCCAGTCAAGGCCCGCGCTGGCGGCGGGAAAAAAGAAATCGAGAAACTCGCGCAGATAAGTTTCGATCGCTTCTTTCCACGCTCCGTCGTAATCGTCAATCGTTTTTGCTTTTCGTGGCATAAACTTTCTTCCGCGTCCGGCACGTCAGCAATTCGGCGGAAACACTGGAACCAGCAAGCTGCTATTCGTCGTGAGCGTTAGCGTATGCAGCAAGTGGCCTTGCGAGAAAGCCGCATTGCGCGTCGTAGCGTTCGGATTGAAATTGATCGCCGCGCCGACAATTGCACCGTCGGTGCTGCGTCCGAGTTTGAGCCAGCCGCTGCGTCCGGTGGGAATGAGTTGGCTGATGCGCGGCACGGTGCGCGGGAACGTGTCGGAAAGCACTTCGCGGTAAAGCCGCCGCGTCGTCGAAAACTCAAAGCTGTAAGCCTTTTCCGCATCGTCATACATCAAGCCGAAAAGCTGACCGACCGTACTGAGTCCGGTGGCGAGATTGCCGTCGAGCCGCGCGATGGCGAGCAGCGTGCGGTTGCCGTCCGCCGGACTCGGTATGTTGCTCAAGGCCAACACGCGCGGCGCGGCGTTGTATTGCACGCCGTCGAATTTAATTTCGGCGACACTGGTTTCGACGTCGCAAGGCACGGGCGCTCCGCTCAAGGCGGCGAAGGCCATCGCGTTCAGATTCGCCGCGTGGCCGGTGGCGAGCTTCACATATTCATCGCCAATCAAATGATTGAAATTGATCGGGCAGCCGAGTTCGAGGTCGGTGGCGACGGCAATCATGTAACCCGTTATGCCCGGGTCGAGATCAGAAGCCAGCAAGGCCGTCGTTTGATTGGGCGTCAAACAAATAAAACCATCGGCCACAAAAGTCGAATCGGCTTCGATAAAAAACAGATGGATGGCGACCGTGCGTGACGGGTCGGTGTTGGTCAAACTCAGCCGCGCATTTTCGCGGCCCGGATTCGTCGGGTCAGAACTGTAAAGCGGATAAACCAAAACCGATCCCGCCTTTTGCCCGCTGGCTTCGCTGCGATTGGGGAACGGCACGCCCGGCCCCGCGAGCGCGCAATTAGCCGCGCGGCATTCCTGCCAATTCAACGCGGCATTGTTCGTGCCGTCGTTGTCTGAGTCGTAATTCAACTTCGTCGTGACACACAACGCCGCACCGCCTGCGGCTTCGTCACGCACTTGCACGCGCCAACGCAAGGTGACGGTTTCGCCCACCGGAATCATGCCGTTCCATTGCAATTCGTTGTTGGCGATGACGCAGGTTCCGTTGCCGATAACTTCGCAACTGCCGATTGCCAGGGCGAACGCAGGCGAGACTTGCACAACGTATTCAGCGCCGGGGTTATCAGCTTGCACGCGCGTGCCGATGTTCGTCAGGTTGGCTTCGAGATTGAGAACTACGCCTGCGCCGTAACAGTCGCGAGCTTCGCTGATAGTGAGCGTCGAACTGTTCGTGTCGAAAATCGCGCCGCTGCCGCAAGTGTTGAGCGCCGTCGCGCGATTGCGCGGCAACGGCACGCCCGCCGTGAAATTGAGGTTGTTCGCGTTCGTATCGGCGCAGCCTCCACCCGCGCGCAAAATCGAGCGTTCGTTGCTGGGCGCTGGCGCGGGAGCCGTGCCTTCAAAACAATTCGCGGTCGTGCCGTAACCGACAAAATCAACCAGCCCGCCGCCTGACGGACAATTCACGCCGTTAGTAATCAACCCATTGTTGTTGAGCAACGCCACTTTGCCCGCCGTCGCCGCGAGCGCCAACGTGCCCGTCAAATCTGGCGCAGGCAACGGCGCGCCGTTCGCGCCGCCTGAATCAAGTTGAATCAAACAGTATTGCCCCGGCTGAATCGTGCCGCTCAAATCAAACTTTGCCCACGTACCGCTCGTCGCCGAAGCGTATTGCAATGACCAGTTCGTCAGGTCTACCGGTTGATTGCTGCGGTTAAACAACTCGACAAAGTCATTGCGAAACACCGCGCCGCTGTTGCCGCCTCCGCCGTAAACCTGACTGATGACGACATCGCCGGGCACGAGCGGCGCGCGTACGGTAAGCGAAAGGTTCGTCGTGCTCTGGCGGCTTTGCGCATCGCGGATGGTGAAGAGCAAGAGCTTCACGCCCGGCATGACCGTTGGCGTCACCGTGAAGCGCAGCGAAAAGACGTTGTCATTCGCCGTCGCGTCGCCATTCGTACCGTTATCGAAAAGCGCTTGATTAGCCGCGCCGCCGATGCTCGTGAGATCAGTCGTCACGGTGAGCGCAGTGCTGGGCGGTACGGTTCCAGGCGTGACAACGACGGTGAGCAATACATCGTTGCCCGTCACGATAGGGTTCGGCGTCGCTGATGCCACACCGGTCGGCGGCGTGGAAGGGCTGCACGGCGCGACAGCCGTGGCCGTGTTGCGCGGACTCGCGGCGAGAGCGGCAAAGTCCGTCGCGTTTTCATCATTGTCAGTGCAACCGTTGGCGGCGCGCTTGTCGGCATTGGTCGCGCTGGGCGCGGGCGCGCGGCCTGCGCCCTCAAAGCAATTCGCCGTCGTGCCGTAACCGATGAGATCAACGAGGCTGCCGCCCGACGGACAAGTCACGCTTAGCAACGTCGTCGTATTCAGCAACGCCACCTTGCCCGCCGTCGCCGCCATCGCAATCGTCCCGGTCACATCCGCCGCCGGCAACACCGCGCCATTCGTACCGCCCGAAGCCTGTTGCACCAACAGATATTGCCCCGGTTGCAAAGTACCGCTCAGATCAGTTTTCGACCACGTCGAACTCGTCGCCGCCGCGTATTGCACCGACCATCCCGTCAACGTGACTGGTGCGTTACCGCGATTGAAAAGTTCGATGAAATCATTGCGCCAAGCCGCGCCACTGTTGCCGCCTGCGCCGTAAATCTGGCTGATGACGATATTCGGCGAAGCGGTCTGACTGACGGGCGGATGCGTAATCCAATAAACCAGCGTGAGAGAAACAATGACACCCAATGAGAAACGAATGACGAGCGGACGTTGCATGGCTACACCTCCGAAAAGTGCATGTGGCTGATCGTGCGTCTATTGGCACAATAGGCGCGTGATCGGTTGATTATGGTTTGACTGTCGAAGCGGCTATTCCTGACTAATTGGCAACGAAGGAAGAGCCGCGCAACAGCGGGCGACCTGATGACCGGGCGCTAGGCTTACCTTCGATCAGGCGGGGCGGAGCTTATGAAGCCGCACCTCAAAGTGCAAGCCACCACCGTGAACCGTGAAAAGTGAAAAGTGAACAGTGAACAGTGACAAAGCCTATGGGGTTCCGCTCCTTCACTGTTCACTTTTCACTTTTCACTGTTCACTTTTACGTCTTCGGCAACACGTCCATCGCGCAGCATTACGCGGCGATGCGCTAAGGCCGCGAGTTGCTGATCGTGGGTGACGAGCAGCAGCGTCGTACCGCGTTCGCGGTTGAGATTGAGCAACAGATCGAAAATATGATTGCCGTTACGCGAATCAAGATTGCCCGTTGGTTCGTCAGCCAGCAGGATGGGCGGTTCGTTGGCGAAGGCGCGCGCGATGGCGATGCGTTGCTGTTCGCCGCCTGACAATTGCGAAGGGTAATGATGCGCGCGGTCGTGCAAGCCGACTTCGTCAAGCAGGCTTTGCGCGCGCTGCGCAGCTTGCTTGAGACCTGCGATTTCGAGCGGCACGAGAATGTTTTCGTAAGCCGTGAGCGAAGGAATCAAATGAAACGATTGAAAGACAAAGCCTAAATTCGCGCCGCGAAACACGGCGAGTTGGTCTTCAGACATAAGCGTCAGGTTCTCGCCGTTGATCGCAATCTCGCCCGTGGTCGGCGCATCCAGCCCCGCAATCAAACCCAATAACGTAGACTTGCCGCTGCCCGATGCGCCGGTAATAGCAACGAATTCGCCGCGCGGAATCGTTAAATCAAGCGAATGCAAAATCGTGAGTTGTTCGCTGCCACTGGTGACGGTTTTGGATACGTTGGAGAGTTGGATCATGTTTTGGTGGTTAAAATTTGAATAACAACAGCAAGGCCGCCAGCGCCAGGCATGTGCCGAAAGGCAGCGGCGTTTGCCTGCCTGAGCGACGGCTGACCATAAAAATCACACCGATGACTGCGCCCAGAATTGAGCCGAACATCAGCGTAAAGAATGCCGTGATCCAGCCGAGAAAAGCGCCTACGCCTGCCATCATTTTTACGTCGCCTAGACCCATGCCTTCCTGACGGCGAATCAGAAAATAAATCGCGCGCAAAAACCATAACACGCCGCCCGCGACCAGCGCGCCAAACGCCGCGTCCATCAAACCATCATAAGCGCGCTTGAGCGTCAGGCTCGACGTTTGATAGTCGAGCGTCATCCACGCGACCCACGCGAGCGCCAGCAAAACACCTGCGATGAGTGTGGCGCGCGTCACCTTGCGACGCTGCCGCGCACAAGCCGCCTCAATCGCCTGCCACACTTCATCATCACTTTCTGCTTCAGTTTCAGTTTCAGTTTTAACTGGCGGTTGTGCCGACTCGCTCGTCATTGCATCGTCAGGCAGCGTTTCGGCCTCGCCTTCCTCTTCGACAAAAAAGCGCGCGAACAATTTATCGTCAAGCCAGTCGAGCAACAGCAAACTTGGAGCCGCCGCTGCGAGTATCAAGGCTCCGCGCCAGATAGCTTGCGAACGCAGAAAATCCATCGGCGGCGGTACGAGAAAAATGTCTACGGTCAGATTGGGCGAAAGCGGAGCGCCTAACATTTTCAACCAGGCACCTGCCACCAGCGCCAATAAAAACAACGGATAAGTCAGCACGTCCGGCAAGAGAAACTGCTCTGCGTCAATCACCGCCAGCGCGATGAGAAAGAGCGCGAAAACCATTTCGCACACGGCCTGCCACGTCGCGCCGTGACGCCACGCCAGCGCCGCCCATACGAGCGCCGTCATCAATTCAACCAGCGGATAGCGCCAGCTAATTGTTTCAGCGCAATGGCGGCAACGTCCGCGCAATAACACGTAACTCACGAGTGGCAGGTTGTCGCGCCACGTGAGGGGGCGTTCGCACGCCGGACAATGCGACGCCGGTACCACAATGTTTTGCCCCAACGGCAAACGATGAATGACGACATTGAGAAAGCTGCCAAAGGCGAGGCCGAAAACGAAAGCGCCGAAAACAAAAGAGATGCTGGCGAAATAACTCGGCGGCAAGTCCGCGAGAAAAGGGAGCATAAATCCTCAAGATTATTGAAATGGCGGGATGCCCGATAAAGCGCCGCGATTTTGGCATAGGACGCCCGCTTGTGCCACAGCGTTTGCCAGAGGGTTTTGAAGAACCCGTGGCTTGCCGTTAAAGTGCGCCCTCATATGTCGTTACGCATCCTCCAGGTTTGTTCTGCCGAAGGGTTCGGTGGTGGCGAGCGCCACGTCGCCGACCTCGCGCGCGCCCTGCTCGAACGCGGGCATCAGGTGCATCTCGCGCTGCGCCCCAATAGCGCCGTGCGCACAGCGCTGGGCACGGTCAACATTCATTATCACGAACTCGCCTTGCGCAACGCGCTCGACATAATGAGCGCGTGGCAATTGACCAAACTCATCCAGCGCGAACACATTGATATTTTGCACGCACACGTCGCACGCGATTACACGTTCTGTGGCATCGCCACCAGAATGGCGCGCAAGCACGAATATCCCGTGCGCTTTTTTCTCACCCGCCATCATTTCAATCCAATCAAAGCCAACCCGGTTTATGCCTGGGCGCTCGCCGATCTCGACAAACTTATTGGCGTATCGCGCATCGTCGCCACGCGCTTGCAGGAAGCCTTTCCCCAACACGCCGAACGCATCGAAGTGGTTCCCAATTGGGTAGACTTGCGGCGCATCGGCAATCTCAACCGCGACGCCGCGCGCCATGTCTTAGGCTTGCGACGCAGTTGGGCCATCGGCCTGATCGGACAAATCACACCGCTCAAGCGGCAGGATTTGTTTTTGCGCGCGGCGCAACAACTCATCCGCCAGCGCCACTGGTCTGACGTAGATTTCGTGATCGTCGGCGCACCCGGCACAAACGACGCCGATGAAGCATACGCCGCCAGCTTGCACGCGCTCGCCGCCGAACTCGGCATCAGCGATCAAGTGCATTTCACCGGCTTCGTACCCGACCTGCCGCAACGCATGCTCGCCTTTGACGTAGTCGTCGCGCCCTCTGACAACGAAGCGTTTTCACTAGCCGTGATTGAAGCAATGGCCGCAGGCTGCGCCGTCGTAGCTACGCGCGTAGGCGGCCTCGCCGAAATCGTCGAAGACGAAATGACCGGCCTGCTCATCGAACCCGACGACGTATGGGGACTCGTCAACGCACTCTCTCGCCTGCTGGTAGACCGCCACCTGCGCGTACAACTCGGCGAACTCGCCAGCCTTACAGTACGCGAACGCTTCGAACGCGAGCGCGTGATTGATCGCATTGAAGAGCTTTACCGCGAAGCAGCGGAGCAGTGAAAAGTTAAAAGTGAACAGTGAAAAGCGAGCAGATGAAACTTACACGCCTCATCTGCTCGCTTTTCACTGTTCGCTTTTAACTTTTCACTGCGTTAGGGCAGTAACACTTTATCAATCACGTGAATCACGCCATTCGACTGATTCACGTCCGCAATCGTTACCGTTCCCGTATTGCCTTTGGCATCCGTCACCATCACCTTCTTACCTTTGGTCGTGAAGGTCAGTTCAGCGCCTTGCACGGTTTTCGCCACAAACTTGCCTTTGCCAGCTTTGATCGCTTTCAGCACGTCCGCCGCGCCCACGCGACCGGCGACTACGTGATAGGTCAACACCGCCGTCAGCGTCGCTTTGTTTTCCGGCTTCAACAGATTCTCAACCGTGCCAGCGGGCAGCGCGGCAAAGGCCGCATTCACAGGCGCGAAGACGGTAAACGGCCCGGCGCTCTTGAGCGTTTCGACCAGTCCGGCAGCTTTGACCGCCGCGACCAGCGTTGTGTGGTCTTTTGAATTGACCGCGTTATCAATGATGTCTTTGGTCGGATACATCGGCGCACCGCCAACCATCACCGCACCTTTGTCTTTCTTGCCCATCATGTTGTCTTGCGCGAATTGCGGCGCAGCTGTACCAACTAGCAGCGCCAAGGCGCACAACCCCGTCTTTAATGTGTTTTTCATTGCGAATGTTTCTCCTTACTGTTTGCTTGATTCCAATTTTCTTGCGAGAGGCATTCTCTCGGCTTGTGTGAACATATCCGCACAACAGCGCCAATCGGATTCACGCTTCAGGATTTTTTTCAGGGCCTGATCTTTCATGGATTGACGCCGCGCGGGCTGAACGTTGAATATCCGTCCTGCTCACGTCTAATCCAAATCAAAAGGAAACTCGCTTTAACTTCACATGGACTTCATCAAATCGCTCATTGATTTCATCCTGCACATTGACAAGCACCTGGGTGACATCATTTCGCAATACGGCCTGTGGACGTATGCCATTTTGTTTTTGATTATCTTCGTCGAAACCGGCTTGGTGGTAATGCCGTTTCTGCCCGGCGATTCGCTGCTGTTTGCGATTGGCTTGTTTGCGGCACAGGGCAAGCTGGACGTCTTCAAAGTCTTTGCGTTGTTGAGCGTCGCCGCCATTTTGGGCGACACCTTGAATTACTGGATTGGCAAATACGTCGGGCCGAAAGTCTTTCAAAGCGAAAGTTCGCGCTGGCTGAACCGCGAACACCTGAAAAAAACTCATGAGTTTTATGAGAAGTACGGCGGCAAGACGATCATCATTGCGCGCTTCATGCCGATCGTTCGCACCTTTGCGCCTTTTGTCGCAGGCATCGGCGCGATGAGTTACGGCAAATTTATTTTGTATAACATCGTCGGCGGCGTCATCTGGATCGCCAGCTTTCTTTTTCTCGGCTATTTTTTCGGCAACATCCCCATCGTCAAACGCAACTTCACCTATGTCGTTTTCGCCATCATTATCTTGTCGGTGCTGCCGCCGGTGTTTGAATACTTCCGCTCGCGCAAAGAAAAGTCATAACGATCTTCCGGCGCACATTGCCAGCGTAGGGCAGGATTTAATCTTGCCCTACAACGGGAACCTAATTTTTAACGCGCCCTAAACGTAAATGCGCGAAAGCCATTCAGCCACGCAGGCGGGTTTCTCTGAGCCTTCGCGTTCAATCGTGCCTTGCCAGATGAACTGATGCCCGCCCTCAAAATCTTCGATGGATTGCAGCGTGACACGCGCGCGAATGTTACTGCCCGCCGGAACCGCTGAAACAAAACGCACGCGATTCAAGCCGTAATTCAAACTCAGCTTCGTGGCGAAGTTGAATTTCACCGCGCTCGCCATCAGCGGCACGATCAGCGAAAGCGTCAGAAAGCCGTGCGCGATGGTCGTGCCGTAAGGTGATTCGCGTTGGGCACGTTCGACATCGAGATGAATCCACTGATGATCGCTCGTCGCGTCGGCGAATTGATTGATGCGCTCTTGTGAAACGGTCAACCAATCGCTCACGCCGATCTCTTTGCCAACGAATGAACGCAAATGATCAACGCTTTGAATTTCAGTAATCGGCATAAAGTCTCTCCCGTTATCCGCACACCAATTTCACCAGCGTGCGTACGCCCACCGCCGTCGGCCCGATGCCGAGGTGCGATTTTTTGTTGTCGTTCCACGCCGTACCCGCGATGTCCAGATGTGCCCACGGCGTTTCTTCGACAAACTCGCGGATGAAATAAGCGCCGGTGATCGTACCGGCTTTGCGTCCGCCTACGTTTTTGATGTCGGCGATTTCAGATTTGATTTGCTCGCGGTATTCCTTGTCGAGCGGCAGTTGCCAATACTTCTCGCCGGTGGCCTTGCCCGCCGCGATGATGGCGTCTATCCATTCCTGATTGTTGCCGAGAATGGCTACGTAAACATCGCCCAGCGCAATCGAAACCGCGCCGGTCAAGGTGGCGAGGTCTACGATTTTCGTCGCGCCGAGCTTGCGCGCGTAAGCCACGGCGTCAGCCAGAATCAAACGGCCTTCGGCGTCGGTGTTGATGACTTCGATGGTCTTGCCGGTCATGGCCGTGACTACGTCGCCGGGGCGTTGGGCCTTGCCGCCGGGCATGTTTTCGACAGCGGGTACGATGCCGATGACGTTGACCGCAGGCTTGAGCTGCGCAATCGCACGCATCGCCGCAATCGTCGTAGCCCCGCCCGCCATATCGTATTTCATCTTCTCCATGCCATCCGCCGACTTGATCGAAATGCCGCCCGTGTCGAAGGTTACGCCCTTGCCGACAATCGCAATCGTCTCGTCGCTTGCCGTAGCCGATTTGTAAGTCATCACGATCAAACGTGGAGGCTCGGCGCTGCCTTGCGCTACGCCGAGCAACGAACCCATGCCGAGTTCGCGCATTTGGTTTTCATCGAGCGTTTCAAAGCCGAGGCCATACGTCTTGGCGACTTCCTCGGCCTTCGCGGCCAATGCGATGGGCGTCATGATGTTGCTGGGTTCGTTGATGATGTCGCGTCCGTAATTCGCGGCTTCGGCAATGATCTCGCCGCGTTCGAGTCCCGCAATAACTGCATCGCCGTTTTCGCCGACGAGCGTATAAGTTTCGAGCAGCGAATCTTCTTTGTCTTTCGTGTGATATTTGTCGGGATCGAAAAGCGACCACAGCGCGCCTTCGGCTGCGGCTTGCGCGTGTGCGTCATCGCGTAACAAGAACGCCACGTGACGGGCTTTCTTTTTGCGCAAGCTGCGCGCCGCCGTGCCCGCCAACTTGCGCGTAGTGTTGGCATCGGCTTCGTCCTGTTTGCCCGCGCCCAGCAACAGCAAGCGGCGCGCTTTGAACGCACCCGGATTCGGCAGATAAGCCGTCTCGCCCGACTTGCCGATGAACTCGCCCGCCGCCATCAACGACGCCAGCGTACCGCCGCT
>JAYSVR010000397.1:0-14736 GCA_043718445.1 Acidobacteriota bacterium
GGTCACATAATTCAGGTTGGAGACGGGCGGTTGGGTTTGTCCGTCGGGCCACAGCGTAATGTGTCCGGCTCCTGCGGGGCCAATCACTGTCGCATTGCCGACGATCGCTTTCGCCGTATTCGGAATCGTCTGACCGTCGCAGGTCACAAACGCCGAGCGCGTACGCGGCAAGGCATTCGTGATGGGTGAATTCAGATAAGCGCACGCGAACACGCCGCCGTTAGAAGCCCGTGTGTCATACAACCTGATCGGCTTGGCGAGCGGGTAGTATTGATAAAGCAAGCCACTGCCCGCTGCCTGATTGACCGTGAAAGTCAGATTGTTGACGGTGATGAGTCCCGTCCGCGCCGCTCCCGGATTAGACGAAAACGAATAACCCACCACCAGATTGCCCGTGCCTGAAGCGTTTTGCGTAACCGCCAACCACGACGGCGCATGGCTGAGTGCCGTCCAGCTACAACTGGGAGCCGTCACAGTGAATGTGCCAGTGCTGCCGGTGCCGCTGACGTTGGCGCTGGTGGGCGTCAGCGAAGTCGCTGCGCACGTCGCAATGTTCATCGTGTAAGTCCGCGTGCCGGTGCAGCCGTAGTAGTCTATCGCCGCAATCGTGAACGTGTAATTGCCATGTGAGCCAACAGTCGGCGTACCGGAAATGACGTTGTCGGAAAGTGACAGTCCCGGCGGCAGCGTCGTCGCATTCACGAGTTGATAGGCGAGTTGATAGTTGTAACCGCCGTTGCCGTCGCTCGCCGTCAGCGTCTGATTGTAGGCTGAATTGATAATGCCGCCGGACAAGGCGGTGGGATTGAGCGTAATCGTCGGGCAGACACCGGCTTGCGTCACGACGAAATTTGAACCGCTGAGGCTAATCGAACTGCTGCGCGGCAAGCCAGCATTCGCCGCGACGGTGAAATTAAGCGTGCCGTTGCCCATGCCGCTGGCGCTGCTGGTGAGGGTGATCCAGGGCGGCAAGGCCGATGCCGTCCACTGGCAAGCGTTGTCGCACATCACGTTGAAATTGCCGCTGCCGCCACTGACCGCAAAGGCCGCGCTCGTGGGCGTCAGTGCATAGCGGCAGAGGGCGAAAAGATAGGCTGATCCCTGATTGTCATTCGCCCCGACGTTATCCTGGTTAGCGCCGACCACCACCGTCTCGCCGCTCACCGCCACGTTCCAGCCGAAGGTATCACCCGCCGCGCCGTCGCTGGCGGTGAGTTTGGCTTGCTGCGTCCAGCTCGCGCCGCTGCGCACAAACACATACGCCGATCCCTGATCGCCATTCGCGCCGACGTCGTCGTTGATAGCGCCGACCACCACCGTCTCGCCGCTCACCGCCACGCTCCCGCCGAACAGATCATCCGCCGCGCCGTCGCTGGCGGTGAGTTTGGCTTGCTGTGTCCAGGTCGTCCCGCTGCGCACAAACACGTAGGCCGATCCTTGATTCCCGTTCGCTCCGACGTCATCTAAGACAGCGCCGACCACCACTGTCTCGCCGCTCACCGCCACGCTCCCGCCGAAGTAATCGCCCCCCGCGCCGTCGCTGGCGGTGAGTTGGGCTTGCTGCGTCCAGGTCGCGCCGCTGCGCAAAAACACGTAGGCCGATCCCTGATCCGCGTTCGCCCCGACGTCATCGTAGAGAGCGCCGACTACTACTGTCTCGCCGCTCACCGCCACGCTACGACCGAAGTCCTCACCCGCCGCGCCAAAGCTGGCCGTGAGTTTGGCTTGCTGCGTCCAGGTCGCGCCGCTGCGCACAAACACGTATGCCGATCCCTGATCCGCGTTCGCCCCGACGTCATCGAGGTGAGCGCCGACCACCACCGTCTCGCCGCTCACCGCCACGCTCCTGCCGAACCAATCCCCCGCCGCCCCGTCGCTGGCGGTGAGTTTTGCCTGCTGCGTCCAGGTCGTGCCGCTGCGCACAAACACGTATGCCGATCCCTGATTGTCATTCGCCCCGACGTTATTCTGGGGAGCGCCGATCACCACCCTCTCGCCGCTCACCGCCACGCTCCAGCCGAAGGTATCACCCGCCGCGCCGTCGCTGGCGGTGAGTTTGGCTTGTTGCGTCCAGGCCGTGCCGCTGCGCACAAACACGTATGCCGATCCCTGATTGTCATTCGCTCCAACGTCATCACCCAAAGCCCCGACCACCACTGTCTCGCCGCTCACCGCCACGCACTCGCCGAAGTAATCATTCCCCGCACCATCGCTGGCCGTGAGTTTGGTTTGATAAACGACCGGTGAACTGACAATAAAAAAATATGCCGAGCCTTGATCCAGGTTCGCCCCGGCATCATCGCGGTAAGCGCCCACTAAAACTGTGTCACCACTGACGGCCACGCTGTAACCGAAATCATTAGCTGCCGCGCCGTCTGGTGCCGTGAGTTGCTGCTGCTGTGTCCAGACGGTGCCGTTGCGCATAAAGACAGAAGCTGACCCTTGATTAGGGTTTGCCCCAACATCGTCAGCAAAAGCGCCCACCACCACTGTCTCGCCGCTGATGGCTACGCCGTAACCGGAGTAATCCTCTGCCGCGCCGCCGATGACGGTGAGTTGGGCTTGCTGGCTCCATGTCGTGCCGCTACGCACAAACACATAGGCTGATCCCTGATTCAAGTTGGCTCCGACATCATCGCCGTAAGCGCCCACCACCACCGTGTCGCCACTGATGACGACACTCTCACCCAAGGCATCGCCTGCCGCCCCGCCCGTCGCATTGAGTTGGGCTTGCTGGCTCCATGTCGTGCCGCTGCGCACAAAGACATACGCCGAACCCTGATTCACGTTGACTCCGACATCATCGCCATTTGCGCCAACCACCACGGTGTTGCCGCTGAGGGCGACACTCCGGCCAAAATTATCATTCGCCAGGCTCCCGCTGGCGGTTAGTCGCTGTTGTTCCGACCAGGTCGTCGCGCCCGTCCGCGTGAAAAGATAAACCTGCCCTCGGTCGCTTGCGGGAGCAGCACCAACATCTTCGTATGGGGCACCCACCGCAACCGTGTCACCGCTGATGGCGACCCGCCAGCCAAATTGAGCGGCCGCTTGCCCGCAACTAAAAAGCGAGCATGACCCGAGCAGGATTGCTTGTTCCACCCAGACGCCATTGCTGCGCACAAACACATAAGCGGTTCCCGCATCGGCCTCAGTGCCGAAAATAGTCGGCACGTCTCTGCTAAAGGCGCCCACCACCACCGTGTCGCCATTGATGGCGACGCTCGTGCCAAAGTGATCATTTGCCGCGCCGTTGCTGGCAACCAGTTTGGCCTGCTGTGCCCAGACTGCCCCTTGCCTCACAAAAACATAGGCCGAACCTCGATCGTCACTAACCGCGGTGATGTCGTCATAGAGCGCACCGACCACTGCCGTTTCTCCGTCGATGGCGACGCTGAAGCCGAAAGTGTCTTGCGCCGCGCCATCCGCCGCCGTCACTTTCTGTTGCAGCGTAAACGTCGGATCAATCGTGAGCGGATAGACCGCCTCAGAGTCATTGACTTCGATCAAGACGCGCTCGTCTTCGACCAATAACGCCGCTTTAACCGAACTGCCGTGCGCGTCCCAGACGACGAGCTTGCCATAATCAACCGCCTCGCCTTCTGCTCGGCCCAACAAGGTGACGCGCTGTCCGTCGTCGTTCGCCACTGCGCGCCAGCCTTCGTTGAGGTTAAAAGCGAGTCGCAATTTTTGACCGCTGCGCTTATTACCGCTGGGTGGTTCGGTCAGGGTGAAGCCCTGCTCCAAACCACTCTCGCTGTTGACGTACCACTCTTTGATCGTCTCTGACTGGCCGTCGCGTTCAATGCGAATCATTTGCTTGTCGCCCGACACTCTGCCGCCTCTGACGTATTGCAACCCGTAGCCATACCCAATGCCGCGCAAGGTCAGGCTGACGTATGAGCTTTTATTCACTGCGATGCTCACACCGTCTTCGGTGACGTATCCGTCATAGCCTTGCGCCGGATTCGGCGCATGCCACGCCGCACGCTGCAACGGCGTACTGACGGCCTGGCTCACCGTATAGCGTGCCTGCCGCATCGCTGCCTGCAACGAATCGTATTGGCCGTCTCGTTTGAGCTGGCTCAACGCCGCTTCGCCGTGCAAGGTTTGCGGCGTGTTTGGTGGTGAAGCAGCGCGCCCTTGCGCCTGGGCCGCTGGCTGTCGCCAGGGGGAAATTAATAATCCGATACCCGCCAACAGGAGAGCGCTGAAGAGAATTTGTGTTCGTGTGTTTTTCATAGCGGCGATGTCCTTTTGTGTTGCTACGCGCTCAATGCGCAAGCAGAAACAGTTGTATGGCAATGGGTTAAGTTCCGATGGCGGAGCCTGAAACCCGGCGATTTGAAACTTGGCACGCCTCTTCTGTCAGCCGCGCGCAAAACATGTCGCAAAAATTTTCCCGCAACGAAAAAAAAAGCTGTGAGGTTTTGCCCCACAGCTTTTTTTATCAGGATTGTTTTCACCGCTCACCTTATTTCCAATTGCCGATCAACACGAAGGGAGCCCAGTAATAGGGATGTGCATAAGGCCGCTTGCCTTGCGCTGTTGGTGTAGTCGGTTTCGTGCCTGTCGCATGCGCTTGCCGCTGAACCAATAACTCGCTGGCAGATTGCCGCGTCAGTTCGCCGCGCAACAGTTTCGTTTGCGCTTGCCGCAAGGCTTCGCCTTTGGTCAGCCGCTGTTGTTCGCGTCCGCGATAAAACGCTTCCATCAACAAGCGCGTAGTTCGGTCGGCCACCGGCCACAAACTGGCGATGACGGCTTGGGCACCTTGCCGTTGTGCCAGTACGGCAAAACCTTCGACCTCTTTGCCGGTGGCGTCGCTGCTGCTGGTGGCCGTGTCGCACGCCGATAGCGTCAACAACTCGACGCCGCTGAACACATTGGGCAGGGCTTTGATTTGCGCCAGACTGAGAAACTTGCCATCGCCGAGCAGTAAGGCCGAATCCGTTTCATTGCCCGGTTTGAATTCAAAGTGACTGGCGACGTGCAGGACGCGCGGACGCTCGCGCAAGCCCGCCAACATTGCTGCTTGGGTGAACTGTTCGTCGAGCTTGACGGTGCCTGGCATGATGCCGCCGCTGTGTGAGTCGCCCGCTTCTTTGATGATGCTGCGCATTTCTTCGGCCACCGATGGCAGCGGCGAATAACGATTGCCGAAACCGCGCGTCACGCCGAGTCCGAGCGCATGCCATTTAGTGCGCGCTTCATTGCTCAAACGCGACTCGCTCGCGGGAGTGAAAACGACATTGCGCCAACGCTCGACCAGATATTTTTCGCCGTCGTGCAGCGTGGCGATGGGCAGGTAACGCAACACGCCATCCAGCGACCACATCAGGGTTTCAGCCTGTGCGGCTTTCAAGTCTTTGAGCAGCGGCGCGACCAGAATCCGGTAAAGCTCCTGCGCCAGCGGCAGCGGATCAAGCGCAGGATTTTGCAGCGCCGCGCGAAAGGCCAGCGCTTTGCGGTTCAGGTCAACGGCTTTGATCGGATATTCATAACTTTTTTGCACATTCGCCGTGGTTAAAATCACGCGAAATTTGTTTTCGCCCACCAGCGTATGCAACGCGACAGTGCCGCGCCCCAGCCCGCGCAAGACTTCCTTCATCCCTGGTGTCGCGCGCAATTGGACGAGGCGGTTGCTGGCATTGGGCTGCTTGCCAAATTCATTGGCCAACCCGTCAAGGAACTTCTGAAACATTTGCCCGGCGACGGTCAGGTCGGCTTCCAGTTGAACGAGGCGTTGTTCTTCAGCGGCGGTGCGGACGGGCTTTTCCAGCAAGTTGCCGCGTTCCGTACCGAGTTCGGTGAGTTGCTCGGCAATCTCGCGGTAACGCTTTTCAATCGCCGCTTCTGCGGGCGTGAGCGCCGTGCGCGCCGCTTTGGGCGAATTGCCCGCGTCGCGGCGCAGGTAATCGAAATACTCCTCTTCCTTGAGCATGCGAATCACCTGCTCGGCTTCGAGCAAACGGCCTTGCGAAATCAACAAATCAGCCAACTCACGATAGGTTTGTTCTTTGGAATTCAGGAAGCTCTGTTGCGTCGCCTGATCGAGTCCGCTGATATTGCTGCGCATTTCTTGCGAAAGGTTGACGGCCTGTTTGCCGAAAAAAGTGGATAGTTGCGGCTGGTTGCGCGCTTTCCAGTCGAGCATCAACCCCTTGAGAGCGAAGGACTCAGCATCACGGGCTTTGATTTCGCGCGTGAGTTGTAAGGCTTGCAGGTCATAGCGAATGGCTTTCTCTACTTCAGCGGCACGCCAGACGTTAGCCAGTTCAGTCAGCGCCTCTGCTTCAACCTCACGGGTTTTCACCTTACGAGCGATAGTGAGCGCCTGCTCTAGCGACTCAACGGCTTTCGTTTGACGCCCTAACTTGTAATGAGCCATCCCCAAAACGACCAGCGCGCTTCCTTCGTATGGGCTACTGGTTGTTTCCCGGATGCTCACTAAGGCTTGCTCAACATATTCGATCGCTTTTTCATAGTTCTTCGCATTGAGATGTGCGTTGGAAAGATTAACCAACGGCACTACTGTATATTCCTTTATTTTTGTCTGACCGTAACGCACCAGGGCTTGTTCGATATATTCAATAGCCTTCTCATGGCGGTATAACTTGCCATAAATCGTTCCCAAATTTTCCAGCGCGGCCCCTTCCGCCAGCAGAGATTTGCGCTCGCGCCAGATCGCCAGGGCTTTTTCCTGATAATCAATGGCTTTCTCATAACTACCAAGCAGGTCATAGGTATTGGATAATTCGCGATAGTTTTCTGCTTCGCCAACCCGGTCTTTTAGTTCAATACATATTGGCAGCGCCTCTTCGTAATAACTCAGCGCTTTTAAGTAGCGGCTCAACTGGTAATTCGAATAACCAATTTGGTGGAGCGTGTAAGCCTCGTCCTGTCGGTTTTGGCGCTCGCGGTCAATGAGCAGCATTTGTTCTTGGCACTCAAGCGCTTTGTCACGAAGGATTACCCCTCGAAAGTGAGCCGTCAGATTGTTGAGGGTGTATTTTTCAATCAGGCGATGCTTGCTTGCGCGGCTGAGCGCCAGGGCTTTCTCGTTGTAATCGAAATCTTCTTGTGAAAGGCGCAAAGCATTTTCTGCGTCAGGTTGCGTCGTATTCTTTCTGATGCGGGCGAAAAGGCCAAGTCGGTTGAGCGTGATGATTTGGCCAATCTGATCATTGATTTCTTCCCTGAGCGACAAAGCCTGCTTGAGGCTGGCCGAAGCCTGTTCGCTCTTTCGTGCCGCGAAATAAGCACTGCCGATGAAATCAAGCGTACACGCCTCCCAATACTTATCGCCCAAGGCGCGCCAGAGTTGAAGAGCTTGTTGGTATTTCTCCAGCCTTTGCTCGACAGGCAATGCGAATTGCCCCGGTCGCACGAATTGCCCCGCTTCTGCCAGTAATCGCTCGGCGGCTACGCGCTGCTGGTTCGGTGCGGTAGCGGCGTCTTTCACTTCCAGCAGCGCTTGATACGATCCCTTTGACGTGACTTGCCTATTTGCCGCCGCGCGCAGATTGAGCTGGTAAATTCCGCTCACGGTCGCTGCATAAGAGAGCGACTCTTGCCCGAATAGGTTATTGAAGTTTGCTTCCAATAATTTTTTGCCATCCGGCGCAGCGAGTTCCACCGTGATGTCAACCGCATTCTGCTCAATCACGACGCGCATAAATTGCCCCGCCGTCAGCGTGACGGTGTAACTGTGGGTTTCTCGGTTGGTGGCCTCGCGGGTGAGTGGTTGATTCGGCGCAAGCGGCGTGAGTTCCTGCGCAACAATAGCTAAGGCAATCAGGCTGCTCAGGCACAGGGCGTAGCATAACTTGATACTCATTGCTTGAAACATAGCTGATCCTCAATGGGGCGGCATTTTGTTTGCGGAAATGACATTTACCGTTTTTGTGACGGAACGCGGAAAAAATACTGATTTAATTCTTCTACTTCATCCGCGTTGATAATCATAAAAAGCGTCAAGAGGTAATCATCGGGGGGGAGTTTAGCCACCGGCAAACTAACGTCGAGGTTTGCTTTGGCTCCGTGCGCGCGCAAGCCGCGCTGGTTCAGGACGGTTGCACCTTTAACTGTGCGCAAAACGATTTGGTATTGCCGCGCGGCGTCCGGTTCGACCTGCATCGTCAAGCTCACTTGGGCGGCCTCGCGGGGGATGACAAGTTGTTGCGGCGCGGCACCGCTACGCAGGAGTAAAGGGTTTAGCGAAAACGCAAATACCTTCGCCGATTTTTTTGGCGAACCGTCTGACGCTGACGCCACGGGCGTGGGCGAAGCCGTCGATTTTTGCACCAGCAGTGGTTCGGTCGTCTGGCGCAGTTGTGTGATTTCGCTTTCGAGGTTCAGCGTGCGTTGTTGCTGGGCTTGCAATTGATTGAGCAGTCGCCCGCGTTCGAGCAACAGCCAGATGACCATAGCTCCCAGCAGAGCCAAGGCTACGCCGCTCGACCAGGCGAACGCGGGCGTAGCGAACAATGCTTGCCACCACACTACGCGCTCAGCGCCGACCGCCGCGTAAGTCTCACGCGCAGGCATGGCGACGGTGAATTCGTCTGCCGCTTGCAAGAGTTCACGCGCCGTCGCCAATCGTTCACGATGCAACCGCGTCGCCAGATAATGCGTTTCAAAACGGTTGCGTTCAGCCGCGTGCAACTGATTGCGCACATAACGATCAATCAATTCATATTCGACGGCCTGCATTTCGTCGGCGAAATCAGTCTCAGCCAACAGGCGCAGTTCGAGCGCGTCGGCGTCCGCCGTCGGCAGTTCGCCCAACAGATAACGGGCGATCAAATTTTCCTGATTACTGCTTTCCATACTTGCTTCTGCACTTGCTTTTGTCGGGGACTGTCTCTCCTGTCATAAGCCTGCGATTCATGTCGTTATTTTTGCGCAAACAGCCGTGTACGCATTCTTCGAGTTTGGCGCGGAGGCGCTGCGCACGGTTGCGCAACGCGTTGAGCGGAATGCCTAGTTCCGCCGCTAACGCAACGCGCTGATTGATTTTGGCGCGGCGTTCGTCCTGGTAATAACGCAGAATCAAGTTGCGATGGGCGGCGGGCAGGCTTTGCAAACAATGCCGCAAGCACTGTTGAGACACTTCATCTGGTTCGTCAAACGAAACCGGTTCGACCGCGATTTTTTGCGGCGGCACATCATCAAGATGAACGCCTTGTCTTTGTTGTGCGCGTAAAGTTTCGAGCAAGACGAGACGGGCGACGCCCTGACAATAAGTCGGAATGTCGCGGATCGTTTCGCCCGCGCCGACTTTGCGTATGACGCGGTCAATCGTTTCGTCGGCACAAGTCTGCGGGTCATAAGCACCGCGCCAATCGAACAGACGCACCAATCCAACGCGCAGCGCTTCATAACGCACGCCCGCACGTTCACGGTCGGCATCCAGACTAGCCAGAAAGCGATTGAACGCACTTTCTGACAAGGCCGCATCCGCAGGATTAATGGAATCGTTTTTCACGCTTTGCGCCTGAACGTCATTCGATGTTGACCTGTACCGTGTTGGTCACTTTGCCGTCTACCGTGAGCGTTAGATTTATGTCGCCGCGTCCAACGAGGGAGCGCGGCAAGCTGACGTTGACCTGATCGAGTCCGACGAGTTCGCCTTGCGCGCCTGCGAAAAGCACGGGCGCGGCTTGTCCGCCCATCACACAAGTTACCGCACTCAAACCGCTGACGCCGCGCATGCCTGAGCCATAAAGAATCAAAAACACCTGATCGCCAGCGGGGCCGAGATTGATCGGCACTGAGACGAAACGGCCCGCCGCCTGATCGAAACGCAAAATGGATTCATAGCTTTGCGTTCCGTCACTTTTGACGCGCAAGGCGAACGCGGCGGCGACGCCTTGTCCGTTAGCGTTGGCGGCGAAAAGTCCCGGCGCAATCGCCGTCAGGCGCGTGGCTCCGACGCTGGCGATTCCGCCGCCGGTGATTAAGCTCAACGTAGCGTTGCCGAACGCGAGTCCGGCGGGGATGAGAAAGTTGACCTGTTGCGGCGAAACGAAAAAGAGCGGCGCGAAGCGTTCAAGGCCGTTGGCGTCTTTCACCTTAAGCGTAGTTCCCGCGAGTTCGGTCGGCAGCGGTATGGTGCTGGCGGCCACCGTGCTGGTTGCCAGATTGGCGCCGAAAGCGGACGCGATGGATTCGGGCGCGAGCATTTCGCTGCTATAGCTGGTCGCCGTTGTCGCCGCCAACGGAGCCGCTTTGGGTGCGCCTAGATTAACGACCAGCGTGCCTCTGCCGCCCGTTGCCACTGCGAATGGTTTTGCCAGGCCTTTGCCCAGCCCTTCGTGAACCGGCAGTTCCTCCGTCGCCGCCGCGCGCCGTGCATAAAAGTCGAAATAGGCCATCGCGTCTTCGTTTAACAAAGCGTCGGGCGAGACGACAATGGTGGCGAGGCGAAACTGCTTGGGCGAATTGGCAAAGCTGGGCACACGCGGGCCGAAAGCAGCGATAACCTCTGCCGCTCGCACGCGCGTGACGGCTCCGGTATAAAGCCCGTTGCATTGCGAAATCGCCGGATCGCTTTGATTGTTGAAAACAATGTTTTCGCCGACTTGATCGGCGGGCAACAAACCCATCAGATAAAGGTCTAGATCGGTGAACATTTTCGGCGTGTTGTCGGGCGTCAGGCGCACGCCGCCCGCTTCAGTCGTAATGCGGCAGTTGTAATTGCCGCCCGCTCCGCTGCCCGGAATCGAAAACCCCATTACGCCCGCAGCCATACTGGAAAACGGCCAATGCGGGATGCCGCTGGTGAAAGGCGCAACTTGCATGAATTGAATCCACTGATGGCCGATCTCGTGAATGTAACCGGTATTGGCTCCGTCAAAGAACGCTATGTTGGGGAATAGGTTGAAGCCCAGCAACCGTCCGGTGCTACCCGTTCCAGCCGTGCGATCATTGATGGTTTGGCCGATGCCTTGCACGTCGTTTTTGACACCCACGTGAATGCGGTTCTGAACATAAAAGCCCGCCGTTGCCAGATTCAGCATGTCGTATTCATCACGAAAGGTTTGATAAAACCGCTGCGACACGACGTTCAAATTCACGCCGCTTTGCGTGGCGTTGAAGAAAGCAGGAGCCACAATGTTCACCACGTAATCGGTGCATTGCAGATCGGGAGCCAGTCGCGCCACCGCGACCGTCGGCAAGTCAGGCGTATGAATCGCGGCGGATAAGTTGACGCTGCTGTTGAGCGTCGTGCCTTGAAAGATGCGCAAAAATCCGAGGTCGCGGCGGAATACGTCATCGGCGCGCAAGCCTTGCACAACGCGCGCTGCCGTCAGACTCACTGAATAAATGCCGTCGCCCGCGCGCCGGTCGCCGTTCGCGCCATTGTCGAGCAAATCAACCAACGCCTGACTGCCCGCCGGAGCGAAATCGAGCGCCACTCGCGTGGGCGCACCGCTGATGCTGGCTTCGAGCAGCACGGGTTGCGTTTCGGTCGAACGGATGACCGTCGGCGTGAAGCGATAAAAGTTCGGCGTGATTTGTCCGTAAGCGGTGAGCGCCACGCACGAAACGAGGAGCGCCGCGCATGAGAGTCGAGTCGTAAGTTTGGTTTGCATAGATTCTCCGTGATTTTGGCAAAAGGAATGAACGCGCGACATCATAGCCGGAAGTGAAAAATTGGGAAGCACGCGCCGCTCAAGCTGAACTTGCGACATGCCTCGATTGCGCCATATCTTGCTTGCGTCATAGCGGTGTTGCCTTTCAAAAAATATGCTACGTCAAAACAGATTTAGAAATTTATGGGTCGTGCTGGTGCTGTTGCCTGCGTTGGGGTTGATGAGTTACGCCGCCTCGCACAAGTTTCATGCTTCAATCACGCAGATGGATTACGACGCCAAAACGCAATCTATCGAAGCCGTCACGCGCTTCTTCCTCGATGATTTCGAAACCGCCATCAGCCAGCACGCTCAACGCGAGATCAAGTTCGCAACACCCGCTGCGTTAAAGGACAAAGCCAACCTCAACGCGGTGGCGGCTTATGTGCGCGAACGCATCGAACTCAAAAGCGCCAAAGGCGTGGCGGTGAAATTCACGCTGGTCGGCCTCGAAATGCAGGGCGATATGATTTGGGTTTATTACGAAGGCAAGCTCGCGGGCGGTTTGGCGAATGCGCAAGTACGCCAGCGCACGCTGCACGAGCTTTATGAAGATCAGGTCAACATCGTCAATTACAAATACGACGGACAACAGAGCGGGACGATGTTCAACGTGCAGGACGGCTTTAAGGTAGTGCCGGTAAAGAAATGAAACCACTGAAAATCGGTATCACCGGAGTGCGCGGCATCATCGGCGAAACGCTGACGCCGGAATTGATTGTGCAATTCGCGCAAGCCTTCGGCACTTATCTCGACGGCGGCAAAGTGCTGGTGTGCCGCGACACACGGCCTTCGGGCGCGATGGTGCGCGCCGGAGTGATGGCGGGCTTATTGGCTACCGGATGCGAGGTCGTTGATTTGGGCGTATGCCCGACACCGACGATGCAACTGGCCGTGACGCATTTCGGCGCGCAAGGCGGCATTTCTATTACGGCGGGCCACAATCCGACGGAATGGAACGCGCTCAAGTTCGTGCGCAGCGACGGGCTTTATCTCAACGCCAGCCAGGCCGAAGAACTGCTCGACCTCTTTCATCAAGCTGAATTCGCCAAAGCGCGTTGGGACAAAATCGCTACGCGCGTCGAGCAAGGCGAAGCCATCACGCATCACCTTGAAGTCTTGCAACGCAACTTTGACGTAGCCGCGATTCAAAAACGCAAGCTGATCGTTGCCGTAGACTGTTGCAACGGCGCCTGCGTCAACTTGAGTCCGCGTTGGCTGGCGGCGTTGGGTTGCACGGTGTTGGCGTTGAATGACGACCCGCGCGCGCCTTTCCCGCACGCGCCGGAACCAAAGCAAGACACGATGGCGCAATTGCGCGCGGTGGTGAAAGCGGGCAAGGCCGACATCGGTTTAGCGCACGATGCCGACGGCGAACGATTAGGCATCGTCACTGAAACGGGCGAGATTTTGTCAGAAGAAATGACGCTGACGCTGGCGACGGCCATTCGTTTGCAAACGCGACCGGGCACGGTGGTGACGAATGTTTCTACGACGCAGGCGATTGACGAACTGGCGAAAACCTATTCGTCGCAAGTCGTACGCACGCCCGTCGGCACGGCTTATATCGCCGAAGCTATGCTCGAACACGCGGCAGTTTTAGGCGGTGAAGGCAACGGCGCAGTGGCTGTGCCGGAAGTGCAAGCTACGCACGATAGCGCCGCCACCATTGGCTTATTGCTCGAACACCTGGCGCATAGCGGGCAACCCGTCTCAAAACTCGTCGCACAACTGCCGCGCTTCATCATGCGCAAGCGTTACGTGCCCGTCGCGCCGAACCTTTTGTTCTCAGTGTTGCACGACTTTCGCAAGTACGCCGAATCGTCTGACGCCGACGCGCTCAACTTGAGCGACGGCCTCAAGTTGCAATGGGCAAACCGCTGGTTGCACGTGCGCGCGTCGAACACAGAATCCATGATTCGTGTGATTGCCGAAGCGGAAGAAGCGGCGTCAGCCGATGCGTTGATAGATTGGGCGTTGGATGGGCTGCGCTAACGGCGCTAAGCCGACGTTGAGTCACGCTGATAAGTTCTGGCATATTCAACGTGGTGAAATTATGCAAACCATCGAAATCACACTTGACGAAACCATGCTGGCGCAAATTGATCGCGTGATTTCTGAACTCACGCTCTCACGGTCAGCCTTTACCCAGCAGTCACTCGCAGCGGCTTTGCGTGAGCAGGAAATTCTTGCGCAAGAACGCCGCCACGCTGCGGGTTACGCGCGTTACCCGGTTGAACCCGGCGAGTTTGATGGGTTTGAGGCCGTGCGCGCGTGGGGAGAGCCGTATGAACCAAGGTGATGTGTGTTGGTGTAGATTCAACTTCCCTACAGACGTGAGGGCTACTCATCTTTGCAAAGCAAGTGCGCAACTGCCTTGGCATTTTGTCCCGATAAAAGTGTTCATCTAATCAACGTCTCTATAACCAGTCCGAAAGGATGTTGCAATAGCCATGGAAGTACTCCAGTTCACAACAGAAAACCCTGAATCTGATCAATGGAGGATGCTGCTTCAGTACTCATATCCGGCAAACATCCAGCGATATTTCAAGGAACACCATTCCACGAATGCGCCCAAAGAAATAGAAGATTGTATTTCAGGATGTTTTCGTCAGGGAGAAGCTTATTTCAGAGCTGCTGAGAAGTCGCCGATAGACATTGCTCCTCTTCTTATCTATTACGGCACAACAAACCTTCTTCGTGCGGCGTTTGTAATGCTGAAGGGGCAGATTCCTGTCATTACGGATCATGGTATGACGCTAAAAATTCCACTAGTCGATAATCTAAGAATCGCGGATGTTGAGGTCAAACCAGTCAATAAAAAGACAGGAGCGTTGCAGATTTTCGCGGATGAATTTTCGAATAAAATTAACATAGTTGACGGGTCTACCTGGAAGCTGGAAGAGGTATTAAGTTTAGTACCTGAGTTAAAAAGAGATTTCGAAAATTGCTATGAAACGGCGGCCTCTCGAACCATTCCTCTTGAGCTTGTAAAAAGAAGGGAGTGTGTCCCACCAAACTAATCGCTAGGAGCGGTTAGTTTTGGCGGATTGTGGATTGACCAGTCGAGATAGGTCACGGCTTGGTAAATCTTGAGCGC
>JAYSVR010000398.1:0-1579 GCA_043718445.1 Acidobacteriota bacterium
GAAATTGCGCACCACATCAGCCTCGAAGTCAAAGCCCAAATTCAACGTTTGAATATTCAGGCGCTGACCGCTCCGTTGATTCGCGGCATGGTGGATGCGAAGCTCTTGGAACGGGGTCTGATGGCAGCGCATCGTTTGCACGCGCGGCTCGGCGTGCCGATGTTCGATACTGACCAAATCATTCAAGGCTCGTCGCCTGACCTCAAAACCGCACACGGCCCCGAAGGCACCAGCGCTGCGCTGGCCGAATCCATCAAACGCGAATACGCGATGCTCGCCGTGTTTTCCGAACGCGTCGCCACGTCGCATCTGAACGGCGATTTGCATATCGAAAGCCTCGGACAAATTGATCGTCTGACGACGATGATCGGCTCCGTAGATTTCATCAAACGGCACGGCATTACGTTGCCCGGCGGCTTTTCCGGTTCGCGTCCGGCGCGGCGGCCCGAAGTGCTGGCCTCGCATCTGGTCAAATACACAGCCGCGCTGCATGGCTATTTCAGCGAAGCCGTCGCGTGGGATTCGGTGAACTTCGCGTTTGCGCCCTTTCTGGTCAACCTTTCGCACGAAGAGAAAAAACAAGTTGCGCAAGCCTTGTTGTTTGATCTTTCGACGCCTGCGATTGCGCACGGTGGTCAACCCATGCGTTGTGATTTGCATTTGGATTGGGACGCGCCGAATTACTTGCGCGACCGTCCGGCCATGGGCGTGGGTGGCGAGGCGTTGCCCGAAACCTACGGTAGCTTTGGCGAAGTCGCGCGCGATTTTCTGAATGCGTTATTTGAAGTGTATTTGGAAGGCGATGGGCAGGGTTTACCCTTGGTTGGTCCGCGCCCGATTCTGCATGTCACCAGCCATTTCGTGGACAATGCCGGCTATCGCAGCTTTCTTGATTTGGCTTGCAAAGTGGCGATTGAGCGCGGCGGCGTGACTTTCGCCTTTGATCGTTCGCCGCAAGACGATGAGGCGTTGACGACCTTCTCCAATCGGTTTGGGATGAGTCCCGCCGTCTTACAACGCGCGAGTGAAAGCTGGCAATGGCGGGCTGCCATGTTCTCTTCCGTTGCGATTAACTTGCCGCGCATTGGGCATCGCGCCGAGGGCAATCAATTGCTGGTGTTTGAACTGCTGACCGATTTGCTGGAACTGGCAGCGCAGGCTTCGCTGGAAAAACGCGTCTTTCTCGAAAAGTTATTGGCGCGCGGTGAATCCGGCGTTCTGGCCATGCTGGCGATGCGTCCGAACAACGAGCCGTTTCTACGATTGAGTTGGACAGCGCACGCGATTTGCCCCATTGGGTTAAGCGAATTGGCACAGAATGTTATCGGTGCGCCACTCGAAAGCTCACCCGCCGCGCAGGAGTTTGCCGCGCGCGTCATTACACATCTCAACGCGGAAGCCGAGCGCTTGTCCGTCAAACATAAAGTGCGTTTTCGGCTGGCGGAAGCGCGTGACCTGACCGCTACACATCGCCTTGCCAAACTTGATCTGGAACGATACACCACTGGTGACGCCACTGACCCACACGAAATTCAATACACCAATGCCGCCAAAGTTTCGTCGCCGGATCATATTAGCG
>JAYSVR010000399.1:0-14725 GCA_043718445.1 Acidobacteriota bacterium
TCGTCGTCTAGCTCCGGCTCCTAAGCCCACATTCAATTATACTAAGCCGCTGGAATCATTGGAGATAGAAGCACGAAAAGTTCCCGGATAGCCTCTAAGTCCTTTCGATACCACGTGTACATAGTGAGTGCCATCATCGGATAGCCATAGGGATTGCCTTCGTACCATCCCATAGTCTTCCAAACCGGAAAAAGGTCTTTGTCTGGGTCAAACTCAGGGTTATGCAGGTTGGAGTTTGAAATAAATTCGCTTAATGGTCGAATTTGTTTTTGAGTGACCAGTCGCCCCATATCAAAGTAAACTTGAACAATAAGGTCATACCGTCCAGTTTTTGAGGTAAGGTCGAAACCTATCTTTTGTAATACGGCTTCGGCTTCATAACGTTCGATTTCAACATTTATTCCTGTAGCATTTTCAAAATCAAACTTCATCTTATCGATAGCTTGTAGTGGCGGGTAATCTTCCCCGATCAGTCGGATTGTTTTTCCTTGGTACGGCTTTGCGGCTTGCTGAAGCCTCTCATTTTTCGGCTTGCCATCTGTAGAAACAATAACTGCATTTTTATTATGGCGATAGATAAACCAAGCCACAAAAATCAGCACAATTAGCACTGTAACGATAGTAACCCAAGTTTTCTTTATCATGGTATTTATCTCTTATTGGCAAACTTTCACGATGTTTCAGTACTCGCGTCTCACACACAGCCCCGCTGTTATGGCGCAAACTGCTTGCTAATTTGTTTTCGCCAACAACCGTAACCGAGTCTAATCCGCCAATGCAGATCGCGCAAATCTCCCAGCAACTTTTCTCTGGCATTTCTTGAGCGAAAAGTCGCTACGTTGGTCGCGCGCTGGCCCTACATTTCCAGGTAAATCAAGACCAAAAGCCGTAGGGCCAGCGCTGATTCATGCGCGTTTCTCGGCTAACGCAATTCGGCGGCAGCCACGGGCGCAACAGCAGGCAGCGGATGTTGTTGCAACCACTTTTCCAAATCGGCGTGCGTAGCAAAGCCGAACAGCGCATCGCTCAAGGCTTCAATTTCTTCGATCTGCCAAGTCGTGGCTTGCTTCGCTCATTGTGCCTTCGATGACGGGCGTTTGCCATCAGGCTTGCCTCCATTGGCCTCGCATCGTCTGCCAACGCCGTGACAAATTCCATCGGCGTCATAACCCATCGAACCCATTCATGGCATCCCCGCAGGTTGGTTCGGCGCATCGGCAGCCAAGGGATGTTGTTGCAGCCACGCCGTCAAATCGGCCAGGGCGCTGAAATCGAGCAGGGCGTCGCTGAGGTCTTCGAGTTGTTCCAGCGGCAAGGCGCGAATGTGCGTTTGCGCCGCTTCATCCAGCATGCCAAAAGCGCCGTTGCAATTGGCACAGCGCAATCTTCATCGCCTTGGTGTGAAAACCGCCTGCCCCCCTTTCTCCATGTCTATCTTGATGCCGCGTCGCGTGATGTCACACATTGCATTTTCTGTTTCTCCTCAAATTCATGCAGTTGCTCGTCATATTCCGCCGACAAATCTTCGGGCAACGTCAGCACCCAATCGAGTACACGGATTTTTTATTTTCCTGCGTTGCTTCCGCCTCAACCGAAGGGCACGTTATGCACTCTCGTTAGGCGTATGGCAAAATGCGGCCCCCCTTTGAACCGATAAACCTTCTGTCTGACAAATTCCATGACTAGCAAAGCAGTAATCAAAACATTTTTCGTTTGCCTCTTCGTCGCGCTGGCGAGTTGGCCGATTGCGAGCCATCCATCTTTCATGAACCAGTACGCCAACGACGCGCGTTCGAAGGCCGAATTGCGCACCGATTGCACGATCTGCCATGCCCGCACGGGGCGCGCGACGGAGGCGAATTACTTCAGCGAATTTGGCCGCGCCTTCAAAGCGAATCGCAATCGGTTGAGCGATGCGTTGCGCGATCAGTTCGCCACGCTCTTCAATGCCTCAGACGTACCCGTGTCGGATGTTCCCACCGAAACGATCAAGCTGAACACGGCACAGGTTGTCATCAACGTTTCGGTCACGAATCTCAAGGGCAAACCCATACCGAATCTCGACAAGCAGGCTTTCAAGCTGAGCGAAGACGGACGCGAGCAGGAAGTCATGCAATTTCAGGGCGAAGACGCGCCGCTCGCCGTGGCCGTCGTGCTGGATACGTCGGGCAGTACGATTGAGGCCGATATGCAAAAATCGCGGAACGCCGTGATTGATCTCGCCAATCGTTTACGTCCGCAAGATGTGCTGGCGATTTATACGTTCGGCGAAAACGGTACGCAGCAACTGCGCGATTTTTCGGCGACGACCAAAGACCTGAAGCCGCTATTGAAAAAGCTGAAAGGGCGCGGCAATACGCCGCTTTATGACACGATTCTCGACGCGACTACCGAATTGCAAAAGCGTCCCGAACGGCGGCGCGTACTGATTCTGATTTCTGACGGCGGCGACAGCGCCAGCCAGGCCACGTTGCGCGAAACCGAAAAACAAACCTTTCTCGCGGGCGTAGCCATTTACGCGATTGACACGATCAACATACAAGCCTCGGCCAAGCGTTCCGCCGAGCGACAGGCTGCGGCGCAAGTGCTGAAACAGCTTTCAGAAGAATCCGGCGGGCGTTACATCACCACTGATGGCGGATTCTTTATGCTGACGACGCGCTATAAGTTGAAGCGCATTTTCACCGAGTTGATTGACGAATTGCACAGCCAATACACGCTGACGTATGAGCCGCCGAATACGCGCACGCAGGGACGCTGGCGTACGATTCGCGTTGAGTTGGAACAAAACGACCTGAGCGCCCGCACGCGCCTGGGTTATCGAGAGGCGGCGCAATAACAAAACACAAGTTGGTTTCTGGTTGTGGCAAAAAAGATAAGAGAACTCATTCAGATTTTGGCAGCCGCTGGATTCTACGAAATCTCAGGCGGAGGCAAAGGCTCACACCGCAAGTTTAGTCACGCTCGTTACCTTGGCGCAGTCACACTCAGCGGGAAAACGGGCGATGACGCCAAGCCCTATCAGGAAAGACAAGTGAAGCAGGCGCTAGAAGAAGTGAAAGCAGAGGTGGAAAATGAAAAATAGTGATCATTACCATAAATGGGTTGAGTGGAGTAAAGAAGATCAAGCCTACATCGGCAAATGCCCCGACATAATCACTGGCATTCACGGTGACGATCCGGTGCAGCTTTATGCAGAGCTTTGCGAAGTAGTTGAAGACGTGATTCACCACTTTGAAACAATGGGACGACCCTTGCCTATCTCCCGCACCAGGCCGATGCAGGAGGTCGCTTAACCTTTTTCACAATTATGACCGAAAGCATCAATCTGAATTTCTTTTTACAGCGCGATGAGTATTACGCCGCCATGGAATTTCATCGCCGGCAACGCACAGGCTTGTCTACTGATAAAAAAGTCGGCGGCATTTTG
Organism: Acidobacteriota bacterium; assembly: GCA_043718445.1. GTDB lineage: Bacteria > Acidobacteriota > Blastocatellia > RBC074 > RBC074 > JACPYM01. Next base: position 3,431 of record JAYSVR010000399.1, read on the forward strand.
ATCTTGCTCGGCGCGGCTTCGTGGATCGTGCTGGGCAACGTCGCCCTCAGCATCGCCCTTTTCGTCACCGGCATTGCCGTGGCGTTGCTTTCGCATCCGCTGCGCGCGCGGGCTTTTCGCACCCGCTGGGAACGCGAGCCGTTGTTTCGCACAGAGCAAACGATTTCCTTCGACGAACAGGGCATTTACTTCTGCCTGGGACGCGTCGAATCAAACCTGCCGTGGGCTTATTATGAAAGCTGGCTTGAAAGCGCCGATGGTTTTTTGCTGGTGTATGGCGAGACGTTCAACTATCTTCCGCAACGCGCTTTTCCAGACGAGGCTGCTCTCAAACGCTTCCGCGAAATGCTCGGCAAGAAAATTACGCGCAAGCAATAAACGCGCAACTTCACGCATCCCTTCACCAACCACCTCATATTTGAAAGGATGAACGCGATGGCTTTGACACTCTGCTCGCAACAACAAAATAGCTACGATCAACTTTTACTCAGTTTGCCGAAGGGCAACGTCTTTGTGCTTTACGGAAAAGCCGGTGCAGGCAAGACCAGCTTGCTCACTCGGCTACAAGAGGAACAAGGCGGCTTCACGCTAAACCTGAAAAATTTCATGGAAGCCATGCAATCGCGTCACCCTTACGCGCTCGAAGAAACCTTCGGCAAGCTGGTGATGGATGCATTGTTGCAATACGACACGGTGATCGTTGACGACTTTCACCTCCTCTACAATCCGTTTTGCTGCAACCCTTTTTATCAGCGGAAAGATTTCTTTGAAGCTCCCGCGATGATGCTTGCCAGTTATGCCATCGCCGCAAACAAAAAACTGATCGTCACCGGCGACGGCAACATGGCCGGGGCGATTGCACAACGTTCCTATGACATCAGGATCGGCAAGTTCGAGGCCACTGATTACGAAGCGCTGTGCCGCACTTACCTCAAGCCGGAAGTCGCCGCACGTCTCGATTATCAAAAGATTTATCGTTTCGCGCCCAAGCTTAACGCGCATCAATTACGTTATGCCTGCCTGTGGTTCTCGCCGGATGACGAGCTGACCACCGAAGCATTTATTGATTACCTGCGCGCAATGCGATTGACGAGCAACGTTGATCTCGACGAAGTGCAAGCCGTCAATTTGCACGAACTCAAAGGCATTGAGGACATCATCCAAAGCCTCGAAGCCAACCTCATCCTGCCGCTCGAAAACGACGAACTCGCCAACGAATACGACCTCAAACCCAAACGTGGCGTGTTGCTGGCGGGGCCGCCAGGCACGGGCAAGACCACCATCGGCAAGGCGCTCGCGCATCGGCTAAGAAGCAAATTCCTTTTGATTGACGGCACGTTCATCTCAGGCACCAAAGATTTTTATGAGCGGATTCAGCAAGTCTTTGAAGTCGCCAAGCAGAACGCCCCGGCGATTATTTTCATTGACGACAGCGACGTGATTTTTGAGAGCAACGATGAAACTGGTTTGTATCGCTACCTGCTGACCATGCTCGACGGGCTGGAAGGCAAAAGCGCCGGGCGCGTATGCGTGATGATGACGGCGATGGACGTAAGCAAAATTCCACCTGCATTGGTACGTTCAGGCCGCATCGAGTTGTGGCTCGAAACGCGCTTGCCTGACGAAGCAGCTCGTACCGCGATTTTGCAAGACCTCTTTCCCAAACTGCCGCCGACACTGGCGGGCACTGAACTCGCGCCTATCGTTGGCTCGACTGAAGGCTTCACGGGCGCTGACTTGAAACGGCTGGCCGAAGACGGCAAGTCGCTTTACGCTTACGACAAGATCAAGGGCAACGTGATGCAGGCCCCGGTCGAATACTTCCTCCGCGCGGTGGCGACGGTACGCACGAACAAAGAGCGTTACGCAGAAGCCGAGGCTCTGGCGAGCGCCCAACGTCCGCAACGTCCGGCTTATTTCATGCCCCACGTGCATTTCAATCCGCCTTCAGACGACTAATCCAACGGGAGCATCAGGCCCATCGGCAAGGGCGAGACGAAAGGGAACTTTTGTCTCGCCCTTTTTGCTTTCCTAATACCTTTTCGCGGATAGGCTCAAGTGGCTGGCAATGCAATAAAGCCCCTCTTGTATCCTATTGATCGCCCGGCCATTCAGTGCCTATCGCTCAAAAATAGTCGCCATTGCCTATGTCAAAAGTCGAAAAACTATCTCGCTGTACGATGAGTGAATCGAAAATTTTATGTATTCATATTCCTGCGTCGGCGAGAAAAACTGACGCAGTAAGTTTTGGGGGGAATAACGGCTCAGTCGCTGGCAGCGATCAGCATCCCGATCAAAGGCAGCGATTGGGTCGTTATCGAAAACTCAAACTTGAAAACAAAAGCCCGCAGCAGTACCCGCGAGCGACCACGACGAAGGCTGGGGCGAAGGAATGGAGACGGATTATGGAGAGCCTGAAGCAACAAGAGATCATCAATACGCCGGAATGCAAAGGTATGCGCACGGTGATTTCGGCCAAGCCCGCTTCGTTCAGTGCGCAGCAGTTGCCGGTGCGGTATGAATGCAGGATGAGCGAACGCCGTCTTGCTCCCGTAGGCCGGATTGAATCAGAACAGGATTTTCGTCGCCTCAAAGCCGAGGCGCTTCATTTTGTTGCCCCTGCAACACGTCGGTCGCGCTACCAACAGGCCGATACGCCAACCGTCGGGTCTAACTCGGAGACGGGCACAGGCCCGACGGGCACACCGGAAAACATTCGCATCCCAAATATGTTCGCCGGTATTCAAGACACGGGCTGGACTCCGCCCGAAGGCTGTCTCGCCGTGGGCAGCAACCATTTGATGATTGCGGTGAATTCGGCTTGCGCGGTGTTTGATCGCGCCGGACGGCAGTTGCTTTACGGTGAATTGAAGGACTGGTTTGCGCCGGTGAGTCAGGGCGCGACGATTTATAGTCCCAAAGTTATGTTTGACCATCAGCGCGGATGCTGGCTGTTAGCGGCCTGCGCGCGCGAAGGCAATCGGTTTCGCTCCTCGTTGTTGTTAGCTGTCTCGCAGTCGAGCGACCCCCTCCAGGGGTGGTGGGTTTGGTCGCTCGACGCGGCAATGGACGGAGCATTGAAAACGGCGAACTGGCCTGACGGCCTGGGTTTGGCGACGGATAATTCCGCCATTTACCTCTCGGCCAATATGTTCGGCGATCAGGGCAAATTCAGTCATAGCAAGATTCGGGTTCTTTACAAGCGTGAGGCTTATGCGGGCGCAGCGTTGCACGGCTGGGATTACTGGGACTTCCGTAATCAAAACGGCACGGCTGCTTTCGGGCTGCAACCGGCGGCGAATTTCGGTTCGACTGACGCGCAACATTTCGCTAACGCATCACAGGACGGTAAGGCCCAGGAAGGTAAAGGGATGACCGTCTGGAGCATCACGCAACCACTACGTAATCCGCCGCAACTCGCGCGCAAGCACGTAGCCACGCTGTCATATCGAATCGCGCCTAATGTGAAAACGGGCGAGGGGCGCGAGATCGAGACGGGCGACACGCGGCTCGGCAACGTAGTGTTCAGAAATGGGTCGCTGTGGACAGCGCATTCGGTGTCTGCAAATTGGGGGGGAGACACGAATGTGGCAGCGATCCATTGGCTTCAAATGAATCCTCTCACCGGTTCGGTGATGCAACAGGGGATTTTCGGTCAGCGCCACCACCATTACTTCTGTCCCGCAGTAATGGTGGATCGGCACAACCGCTTGATGTTGGTTTTCAATCGCGTCGGGCCTTATGAGAACCCTGCGATTTGTTTCACTGGCCGTCGTGCCCATGACCGCTTGAATACGTTGCAATCCAGCGCGTTGCTCAAACAGAGCAAGGTTCCCGGCGGCCAAGTGTGGAGCGCGTGCAGTGGCGCTTCGCTTGATCCGAGCGGTTCAGAGTTTTGGTTGATGGGGCAATACGCGCTTGACCGCGAGGCGTGGGCGACGTGGATCGGCGAGACCACTTACGCCCCGCATGCGTCAGATTACCCTAAAGATTTTGCAAAAGATTTTCGGTCTCCTTCCGTCAGAAGCAGAAGCAGGCGTAACCTAACTTACGCCTGAAGCGCTGCGAATTGTGGGTCTAACTAGAAAGGCAGGAACTTGCGAGTTGAAAAAACTAACAAGCTCCTGCCTATTTTTTTGTTGAGAGCGTCTCTGGCTCGGCGTTTTAGAAATCAAAAGTCAAAAGGCAAAAGGCAAAAGGCAAAAGTTAAGAAATCGTTAGCCGCATCATCCGTGCAAAGAAAAAACGCTGCAAACTTTTGCTTTTTGCTTTTTGCCTTTTGCCTTTTGATTTCTTCCCCCTTCTCCTATCATCGAATTCCGATGCAAAACTTCCTTCTCGCATTCGCCAAACGTCTGATCTTCGTGCTGCCAGTTGTATGGGCGGTGGTGACGCTCGTCTTCTTGCTGATTCACATCGTACCCGGCGACCCAGTACGCAATGCGCTGGGCGATAACGCGACCGAAGCGCAGGTCGCCGAACTCAAACACAAACTCGGACTCGACCTGCCGCTCGCACAACAATACGCGAACTATTGGCGTGGCGTCGTGCGTGGCGACTTGGGTGTGAGCCTCTCGAATCCTGACGACAAGGTGCTGGAAAAAATTCTCGCGCGTTATCCGGCAACGCTCGAACTCACGCTGGCCGGCTTGCTCGTAGCCATTCTCATCGCCATCCCGCTCGGCGTCACCGCCGGACGCCATCAAGGCACTTGGATTGATAACGTAGCCTCAGTCGTCGCATTGCTCGGTATCAGCACACCGGGCTTCGTGTTGGGGCCGCTGATGGTTTATCTCTTTGCTCTCAAACTCGACCTCTTTCCCGTCTCAGGACGCGGCGGCATCGAATATCTGATCTTACCCGCCGTCACGATGGGCTTGGCGCTCGCGGCGATTCTCACGCGCATGGTGCGTTCGAGTGTGATCGAAGAGTTGAGTGAAGATTACGTCCGCACCGCGCGCGCCAAGGGTTTGAGCGAAAATCGCGTCATCTATCGCCACGTACTCAAAAATGGTTTGATCCCCGTCGTAACCGTCATCGGGTTGCAATTCGGCGTGCTGCTCGCGGGAGCCATCATCACTGAAACCATTTTCAGTTGGCCCGGCCTCGGACGCCTCACCGTAGACGCCATCAACGCCCGCGATTATCCGATGGTGCAAGGCTGCATTTTGATGATCGCGTTGACTTATATCGTCGCCAACCTCCTGACCGATTTTGCTTATCGCCTGCTCGACCCACGCATAAAGGTTGAATAGCTTGGACAGTACACACCTAACGAAAACGCGCGGCAGAACGATTTGAACGTTCTGCCACGCGTTTGGCTGTGGACGCACAGACATGCATCAGCGAATGGCAATCGTGACGCTGTTGCTCGTGACGCCGCCGCGCGTAATGGTCAGCGTATGCGTGCCTGCCGTCAGACCCGCTGGCAATTGCACGTTGAATTGATTCAACCCTACAAAGCCCGGCGCTTGTCCGGCATATAACACCGTCGCGGCGCTCGTGCCGATACGCGCGGTCACAGCGGTGTTCACGTTGCCGCCGCCATCCGTAACGTCGCCGCCTAACCCCGTGCCAAAAACCGCCAAGATGTTGGGCTGTCCATTGGCTTGCGCGGCACTGAACGGCGCGCCGCCACCCGTTAGGGCGTCAAAGGCAGCGGCGGCTCCCTGGCCTTGTCCGTTGGTTGAGAAAATGCCCGGCCCGGCGGCTCTCACGACAAACTCGCCGCGCGAACCGATGCCGCCTGCGTTAGTGATAAGCAAACTCGCGGGGCCGTTCGCCGTGCCCATCGGAACCTGAAAGTTGACCTGCGCACCCGCCACATAAAACAGCGGAGCCGCGCGCGTGATGCCGTTGGCGTCAGTCACTTTCACCGTCGTACCAGCCAACGTCGTCGGCAACGGAATAGACGAAGCAGCTTGCACGCTGTTCGCCAACACTTCGCCAAAAGCCGAAGTGATGGTTTTTTCGGTGATGCCGTTGGGGCTGTAACTCGCGGCAGAGACCGCCGACGTTCGATGCACTTGCGTGTCGCTGACATACAAGCCGGTGGGGGTGGCGTAGTAAAGCGTGGAGCCATTGACGTTCACCGTGCCGCCGATGTGCCCGAGTACTGGCGGTGAAAGCAACCGCCAGGTGCGGCCTTCGTCAGTCGAACGCATCATGCTGTGCGTGTTGTTGGTGTTGACGAAAATCGTCCCGCCGCCGCTGGTGAAAAGATACAACTCATTGATATCAACGCCGTCATGCGAACGCGTCCAGGTTTGTCCGTTATCGCTCGAACGGTAAACGCCCTGGCCGAAAATGACGACGAGCAACGTATTGTTGCCGATTGCATGAATGGTGTAGGCAGGCCCGGCAGGTAAGCCCGCATTGGCTTGCGCCCAGGTTTGTCCGCCATCGGTCGAACGCATGACACCGCGATCATCAGTGGCGACAAAGAAATTATTGCCTTGAACGGCGATGTCTTCGGTCAGGCGGCTATTGAGGCTGGCAGGAGCCAGCGCCCAGGTTTGCCCTTCATCCGTTGAACGATAAAGCCCGCCACTCGTGGGGTTATAAACTGTGGCGTAAAGCGTGCTGCCCACGGCAATCACGCGGAAGGCTTGGCCCGCGCCTAAGCCAGTGGCGAGCCGCGTCCAGCTTTGCCCTTGATTGGTGCTGACAAAAACTCCCGAACTGGCGCCGGCATAGTACTTTCCGGCAAAGGAAAGAAACTCAAAGATGGTCGGAAAGGTTTGGGCCGCAGTGCCTGCCGTCATGGGCGCGCGCGTCCACGATTGCCCGTCATTGCGAGAGATCATAATGCCGTCTAATCCGCCAGACAGCAGTACATTTTGGTCTTTGTATGAACAATTGACAGTGCGTTTTAAGCCCGTGCTGGCGTTGCTCCACGTTGCGCCGCTATCGGTCGAACGAGCGATGCCATCGGCAAAAGAGCCAGCCAACAAAGTATTGCCAGCCGCCAAGATCGAATACATGCCGCCGATGAACGTAGGGCTGCGATAGGCCGTTGTCCATTTGGTTCCGTCAAAGATTGAAATGCCATTTGCGCCTGCGCCATAAAGCTTTCCACCAAAGGCGATGAGGTTCGAAATGGTATTGGCTTGATTCGGTAAATCAACGGCGATGTTGCCGACCCGCGTCCAGGTTAGGCCGAGGTCTTCACTGATAGAAACTTCATTGGGCGTCGCCGCAACGGTCGTTGAAGAGGACGCATACAATTTATTGCCATCGGTGGTGAGTGCCAGAGTGCTAACTACCGTGAGGCCGGTATTTCTGAGCTGCCACGTATTGCCATTATCGGTTGAGGCGAAAACGCCCAACTGCGTACCCGCAAACAGCGTATTGCCAATCGAGACCAACGTGCGCACGTTGCCACTGGTCAAGCCGGTCACGCCCGCGCGTTCCCACTGATAAGGATCGTTCCCCACCATTCGCCAAACGCCATCGCCGCTCGTGGCGGCAAATAAACGTCCGTTGTGACTGACAAAATCTAAGACAACGATGTTGCTAGGCGGATTGAATAACCCCCCGCTGAATTGTTCCCAATTCGCTCCGCCATCCAGCGAAAGAAAAATTTGGCCCAGATGCGCGCCCGCAAACAACACGCCGTTGTGCGCCGCGAGCGAAAAGATCGCATAGCCTTGCGTGCCGCGCGTCGCTTGCCACGTTTGCCCGTTGTCGCTCGAAACCATCACGCCGCCTAACCAATCCAGCCCGGCAAACAGCTTGCCTTCGTGTTGCAACAGCGCGAATACGCGCCCGCCTTCAGGGCCGATGTTCTTCCAGTCATTCGTCGCGTCAGCCGCATCGCTCTTGAGAAAAGCCGCACTCGACACGGCGTAAAAACGTCCGGCGCAACGATCAAGCACATTGGCTATCGGCGTCAGGCTCAGACGATTGCCCGCGACCGCAAACGTATACGACCCCGGCGACGTGCAACCATACGTGCCATTGCTCGGCGTGAACGTAATGCGCGTACCCACCAAACTGTAACTGCCCGACCACAAGCCGAAATCATTGCGGGCAAAACGGACTTTGTTATCGGCAGAAAAAATCAGTTGGTATTCGCCCGATAACATATACGGCTGGTTGTTTAAGAAAGCGGTCTTCTCAACCGTCGCCAGATAACGCCCCAGCGGAATCCCTGTTTGCTCAGGACTCGCAGCCGTTGCCAACACGCGCGGAGCCATTGCCGCACGGCGATTCGATTCGACCGCGAGTTCGGCCAGCATCGCGGGCGTCAAATCTTTTTCGGTTAGCGGCGTAATTTTAGGCGCGGCCTGCCTGCCTGTGCGTGGCAGCGCGTGAGGTTCGCCGGTCTCTACCGGGTCTTGCGCGCGCGCCTGACCCAGCAAAGCAAAAATTGACAACACGAGACCCAGACTGATCAGGATGGGACTTTTCATAACGAGGCTCCTTTTGGTTGTGTGTGATTGATGGGAATGATGGGAGCGATGAGAGTTATGAGAATCAGCGTACTTCCATAACTCTCATTCCTCCCCTTACTCCCATCATTGGTTTCAGACGACCGCTCAAAAACTGAATTGCAACCCCAGCCGCATATTGAACGGCAGGTAATAAATCAGCGGCTTGCCGTAATCCACGTTGTCCAGCCCAATCGTAATTTGGCGATTTTGATCAGGCAGCCGCAGCCCGCGATTGTTCGTCACGTTGAAAAAGTCGGCGTTGAGCTTGAGGCCGATGCGTTCGCTGAACTTAAACGGATAGTCGGCGTGCAAATCCAATCGTCCGAAAAAGGGCGTGCGCCCGACTTTGCCGCGTCCGCCGACGGGGACTTCGCCGGAATTTTGATAGGCCGGGTGCGCGAGGAATTCGCTGACGGGTACGCCTGATTCGAGGTGGACGCCAAAGCCGAAATTCAAACCGCGCAATTGCCGAGCCAGCTTGTTACCAAAAGCATAGTTGGCGTAAATGTTCGCTACGTGACGGCGGTCGGTGTTGAGCGGGCCGATGGCGAATTGATCGCCGAGCAGGTTGTATTCGCCGGCCGTGAAATCAAACAGCGAACTGATCGCCGGGTCGGTCTGGCCGTTGTCGTTGCGCAGGTGACCTTCGTAATTGCCGAGCAAGCGCGCGACGCGCCAGTTGGCGAGCAGTTGCCAGTTGTTTGAGAAACGCTTGTTGAGTTCGAGTTCGAGGGCGCGATAGTTGCGCACGGGGTCGGCAAATCCATCGGGCACGCCATCGGCTCCGGGGTCGCCCGCGTGTTCGCCGTTCTTGCCAAGTGCGGCATAACAGATGCCGCCGACCACGTTGCCAAAACTATCGTGAACTTCGGGATTGACCAGTTCGGGGTCGCATTGGGCAGGCGGCCTGCCGTTGGCGGCGAACTTATACGCGATGGGATTCACGGCAGCGTCAACTTTAGAATTGATGTTGCCGATGAAATAGGTCTGGCCGAAAAAGAAAATGCCTTCGGGCGAAACGACGGCGGCGTCTTCGACAATGCGCTTGATGCGACGATCAATATAACGCGCCGAAAAGACGAGATTCTTAGGCAATTGCGCTTCAAAGCCGAACAGGTGTTCTTGCGAATAGCCGAGCTTTGTCCCCGGCAAAATCGGATTGTCGTGGTCTTGCAACGAAACGCCGATGCCATCGGTTGGGAATCCGCCCGCCGCCCGATTGAGCAAGCTGGCATTGCTCACAACCGGATTGACCGTGCCGGATTGATTGATCACGACGCGCCGTTGGCCGTTGACGATGGTGAATTCGGGCGCGTAATGCGCATTGAAAATTACTTTTTCGGTCGCCAGCGAACGCTGCGCTAAATCAAGCGGGATGTATTCGTGAAAGCGGCCAAAATTGTAATACGCTTTCATTTTGCCTTTGCCGGTGGGGTCAACCGTGACGCCAAAGCGCGGCGACCATTGGCCGGTGAAGGTATATTTCAATTGTTCGCCGCCCGTCGTGCTGGGCGAACCAACCAGATGTTCCTGCTCCCAGCGATAACCCGCGAGCGCCGTGATAAAACGATTGATGCGCCAGGTGTCTTGCGCATAAGCCGCGTGATAATTGGCGCGCGTTTGAAAGGTCGTGCTGCCAAAACGACCGGCGCTTTGCAGCAAGAATACGCGCGCATCGCCGTGCCCGGGAATGCGCATCAACGGGCAAAGCGTGCAATCATCCGGCGCCAGTTGTAATTGAAAACTGCCGTTGAGCGTTTGCCCCGCCGCACCCGTCGCAATCGCAAAGGGCGTTCCCGTTAATGCATTGATGCCCGTCGCGTTGGTGTTGGGCACGGTGAAACGCGGGCCGCTGTTATCGCTGCGTCCGCCATAGCGCGAGCGCTGATATTGATAACCCAAACCCAACGTGTGCTGTCCCAAAAACGACAACTGTTTTTGCGTATCGAACGTCGTGCGATAGGTCGTGCTCTTGGTCGGTTCATAGAAACCCAAACCGACGGCGCGAAACGGGCCGCGGTCTTCTTGGGTGAAATCAACAATGGTCGCCAGATTGTCAAAATCGCGTTCATCAAACCGGCTGCGCCCCTGACTGAACGAGGCGCTCACCGTCCACGAAGGCCGCAACGTGCCGTTATAACGCACTGACGTATTGCGCGTGCCAAAATCAAGCACACTATTCACCGTCGCGTTGTCGGCATCCAGCGAATTAAACGGCGCTTTGTTGGTGCGCGTCGGATCGCCAAACAACGAGAAATTGATCTGATGGCCGGGCGTCGCGTTGTAATCGAGTTTCAACGCATAGTTGTTGGTGAAAAAGCGGCGATGCGTTTGCGCGCCATACAATTGGCGCAAGCCCGAACCGGCAGCGGCTTCGACGATTTCGCGGCGCACCGTGGGATTGTATGAGCCAAAGAAAAACAGTTTGTCTTTCAGTTTGGGCGCAACGGGGCCGCCCACTGAGACACCAAAATCATATTGCTCTTCGGCCAGCCGCTTGCCCGCTTTGTTGTTGCGCACATCGTCCGGTTGCAACCGCGTTGCCTCAAAAGCATTGGGCCGCGCGTAACCAAACAAATTGCCGTGATATTCATTCGTGCCTGATTTGGTGATGATGTTGACGATGCCGCCTTGCGCCTGGCCGAATTGCGGCTCAAAGCCACCGGTCTTGACTTGCACTTCTTTGATGTAAGAAGTGTTGATGCCGACACCGAGCGTGCCATAAGACCGCGAGAAAACGCCCAAGCCCCCAAACGAAGCGTCGGTGATATTGACGCCATCGGCGATGTATAAATTATCAAGCGCCGATGCGCCCGAAATTGAAGGATTCGCCGCGCCGCCGCCCAACCCGTCAGTCGCG
>JAYSVR010000400.1:0-14706 GCA_043718445.1 Acidobacteriota bacterium
GCAACTGACAATCTTTGGTGAATTGCGGAATGGTCATGCTGGTTTCTTGCTTAAAGACGCGCCGCAAATGCGAAAGCGAGAATTTGACCATGACCGCCAACACTTTCGGCTTCACGTTGGCTTTGCGCGCTTCGGCTTCTTCCGGGGTCTCAAACTTGCAGGGGGGTAGCGCATGTAGCTTGATCTGCGCGATGACGACAGAGACACGATAGCTCATCAGGATTCCTCCTTTTGACTAAAAACGTTGATGTTGTGGCACCACCTGTTGCAGACCGTGAGGCACGTCGGGGCTTGGGGCTGATTCCTGAAATTCTCCCTGGTCGGCGCGAGACAGTCGGCAACTTGTCTCGTCAGGGGAAATTCATGGTTCAGACGTTTAGTGGGGGAAGAACGCGGCGGAATATAAGCAACCGGCGTGAGGGAAACAAGCCACAGCGCACTGTCACGGGCGAGTTCCGATAATTTTTATTTTGTGAGTCGTCTCACTTGGGCGAACGCACCTGCGCTTTTTGTTTACGCGGCGTGCGTTCATTGGCTTGGGGCGCAGCTTGCAACGGCGTACGCTGCCAGATGTGCGTCGTGTCAGGCGCGGTCATGTCATAACCGATGCCGCGCCAGACGATGCGGCGCGAAAAGGCCGAGGCCGCGAGGTTGTAAAGATAAATGAGCGGTACGAGTGGCGCGCACAGCGCATAGAGCCAGCGATGCGCGAGCAATTGCGTGCGCACATCCGGCAATAAGTTGGCGGCGATCGTGGCGCGCAGCCAACTCGTTATCGCGCCGAACAAAAGAATCATCAGTAACCCAGCAGCCAGCGCGGGTTTGAATTGTCCTTGCGCAGCGCGCGACGCGAGCCACGTCGCGCCGCCCCAAATTGTAAAATTGAAAAGCACGTTACTGAGCGCGGTCAGTTGCCATACGTGCGGGGCGTAAACGCGCGTGATCTTGAGTTGTCGCGTAGTGAATTCGAGCAACTGCGCCAGCGTCGTGTTGGCGTGCGTGGCGACCAGACATTGCGGGATGAATTTGATGCGTTGGCCGGTTTCCTGCAACGCCGCCGTTAGCACGTAATCATCGCTCACCGCGCCGCGCCAGCGTTGTTTGATTTTCAGTCGCGTGAAGTTCTCGCGCAGAATCGCCATCGAACCGCCCCACGCAAAGCCCGACCGTTCGCCCAGCAACGACAGCGCGCTCGCATTCCACGCCGAAGTCAGCCACGACGCGAAGCCGCCGCGTTCGGGCACGTACCAGCGAAAGCCTGTCGTAGCGCCTACGCTGCGGTCGTTGAGCGGCGCGACGAGTTCGGCCAGCCACGTCGCGTGCGCGCGCGCGTCGGCGTCGGCGAATACCAGCACTTCGACGCGACGGTCGTTGGCGTCGAGTGTGTCGAGCGCGAACATCAGGTTGTGGACTTTCTGTCCGCAGTCGTGGGCTTCGCCTGCGATCAGCAACCAAGCGTTGCGGCGGCTTTGTTTGATGATTTGCGTGAGCGCGGCGTAAGCGGGGTCTTGCTGGCTTTCGATCACGAACAGCATTTCGTATTCGCGGTAATCCTGTGTGAGAAAGGCGCGGATGTTCGTCTCAAAATCAGGCTCAAGGCCGCGACAGGGCAGCATGATTGCGGCGCGCAACTGGTTACGCGAAGTGCGGGCGCTGCGCGGAGCCAGCGCGTAACGCGCAAAGCGAAACGTCGTTAGCAACGAGATGAGGCTTTGCAACAACAGCAAGCCAACCAAAATGACGAACAGCGTCCCCATAACAGCTACCGCAGGAAATTGAATGAAAGTTTTTTTTGGAGGGGCGAACGCATTGTGCGCAATGCTCAGGAAAATTTCCAGACCAATGTGACGTTACTCGATATTTTCAGCAGCTTCCTGTTGTGCGTAATCAGTCATTCGCTGTTCGAGCAATTCGACGATGTGGCTGGGAGCTTCGCCACTGAGGGCCAGCCGTTTGGTTTCGAGAATGAGATGGGCAAAGGCGGGCGCTTGCTGGCTGAAACGCGAGTCGCAGCTGATGAGGTCTTCGATAACGCGGCGTTCGCGTTCGGCGCGGCTGACGTGTTCGCTCAGGCCGGCGGCGACGGCGTATTCCACCGGCACGGTTTGGTTTTTGAGAATCGTCAGCAAGGGGCGAAAGGTCTCTTCGATTTGCGCGCGCAGTTGCGGCAATTCGAGCAGGTTGGCTTTGAATCCGAGATGGCCTTGCAACGCGAGTTCAATCACGGGCGCGGGCGTGGCGGTTTCGTTCGCGTCGTGCGGCGTGAGTTCCGCGTGCAAATGTTTGAACAGGCTTTCCTGCAAGGCTTCGGGCGTTGCGTAACTCGTCACGTCAAACGGAAAGCGTTTGATCGGGCGTTGGATGTAATCGCGTACCAACTGTGCTTTTGGTTTTCCGTCTATGATCTCGACTAAATATGCGCCGCGTATGTTGAAAAACTCTTCTACGTTGCAAGCCTCCAGCGAGCCGGGGTTGAAAATCCATCCGTCAATCTCGAAATTTTTATGAATATGTCCGAGCGCGAGATAATCAATCAGCGACTTGAGTTCATTGAGTTTGGCTACGGGCAGAGCGGGAATGGGGCGATTGAGCTGGCCTTCGACATCGGTGTGCAACATCATCAGGTTGAATCGTTGCGGGTCGTGATGATGGTGGATTTGCTCAACCAAACTCGGCAACGCATTGCCCGTCGTCGCGCCATACCAAATCGAACCGAAGATGCGCGTATTGCCTAAATCAATAAACGAGCCGAGCTTTTTTTCTTCATCCCACGGCACGAGTTGCACGCCGCTTTCGTCGTGAACGGGTTCGAGCAATTTCAGATAGCCCCATTGCGAAAGGCTGCGCAGCCAACTGAAGCGTTGTTGCGTTTCGTGGCTGTCGTGATTGCCTTCGATGGCGATGACGGGAATGCCTGCGTCGCGTAACTTAACGAACATCGCCATCGCGTGATTCATGGCTTGCGGTTCGACTTTGCGCGCGTCAAAGAGGTCGCCTGCGATCACGACGAAATCCACTTTTTCCTGTATGGCGTAGCGTTCGAGACAACTGCTCCACGCGAGAAAGAAATCCTTCGTGCGTTCGTCTGAACGATAGCGACGAATGCCCAGATGGATGTCGGCAATGTGCAGGAATTTGGTCATTGGGTTCGGCTGGGAATATAGCACACCAAAAACAGCGAATCGGCTGTCAGTGAACTTGCGTTCGCCGACAACCGACTGTTGCTGGGGTGAGAACCCGAAAAGTCTTTTCTCAAAAACAGGGTGCAGATAAGGTGATGCGCGGATTACGTCAGTTCATTGTGCCCCGTATCAAACTGGCGTAACCCGCGCATCGCAGCCGTAAGCCGTGGTTAAATCCGACCCCCGTGTCTTTCCTTTAACCTGTGGCTCCCGACTGAAAAACAAGATGGAAACTAAACTCAAACCTCAAAGAAAAAGTGCGCTGCGCAGATGGCCCCAGCCAATGTGCCCCGTATCTGACTGAAGCCACCCGCACAGCTAAATGCCATTGCCGATCAAAATCCGACCCCCGTGTCTTTTCCGACCAGGCAATGACAAACTCAAGAGGAGGTTCAAGAAACTCAGACCACTCAACACAATCGGTGAAAAAAAGTGTGACCTGCAAGTCACGCCAGCCAATGTGCCCCATTTAGATAACGTAACTTGCAGATCAAAATGCGACTTGCCACTTAAAACCGACCCCCGTGTCTGCTTTTTAGCGACTCGTCACATAAACCGAGAGGAGTGAGAAAAATCATAAAGCCGCTCAATTCCACGAACTAAAAAGAACGGATGCGCGGAGGGCTGCGATTTTCAGTGCCCCGTCGAAAACCTCAGTCTCCGCGCATCACCAGTTGTAGCGACTCATCAAATTCCGACCCCCGTGTCATTTTTTCGATGAACCGCTACAAAGTTCGAGAGGAATGGAGCGTAACTTGTGTACACGGAAGAGGCGCGGGACATCGCGCTCAAGAACCGCAGCGTATCTCGGTGAGGTCAACGCCTCGGTTCGAGCTGCCCTGCCACGCCCCTTCCACTTGCATAAAACTTGTTCAACTCTTGATCTCTAGTAAGACTTCTCAAAGAGCGTGTCGTTCGTCTTACGCCAGACCTATAGGCGATGCTCGTGCCAAAGCTTGCGACTCGCTGCGAATTCTTTTTAAGTGAAGTAATACTTAGAGATATTCTTATTCTCGAGCGGCGGGCAGGGCGTTTTGCTTTGGCACGCTGATGGATTGTCACAAGGCTTGTCATCATGAAAAGACAAGCAACGACGCTGATGTCTACGATTGATGACAACCATTGTTGACAGCCGGGACGCTGGGAACTTTTGATGACAACGAATGCGGGACTCGCCATCTGTCTATGCCGTGTGGATAATCGCGGCTTACCACTCACCCCTTTCATTTAGAAAAGAGAACCTTTCATGACGAACGATGAAGTACTGCAAGTATTCAGTGATAATCAGGCTTTACTGACCGGACACTTTTTATTGTCTTCGGGCTTACACAGCCCGCGTTATCTGCAATGCGCTTTGGTGATGCAACACCCCGCCGTGGCCGAGCAGCTTTGCTCGGCGTTGGCCGCCAAAGCGCAAGCCGATGCCACGATTGGCAAAATTGATTTGGTGATTGCTCCGGCGCTCGGCGGCGTCATCGTGGCACACGAAGTCGCGCGGGCTTTAGGCGTACGCGCGCTTTTCACCGAACGGCAAGACGGCGGAATGAAATTGCGGCGCGGCTTTGAACTAAAAAACGGCGAACGCTGCTTCGTGGTCGAAGACGTAGTGACGACCGGCGGCTCTACGCGCGAAGTGATGGAAGTCGTCGCGCAATACGGCGCGGTCACAGTCGGCACGGGGTCGTTGATAGATCGCAGCGGCGGAGCCGTCAACCTCGGCGTACCGCGTCATGCCTTAGCTGTGCTGGATGTGCCAACCTATCAACCAGACCAGTGTCCGTTATGCGCCGATGGTTCTAAGCCGATCAAACCGGGCAGTCGTTCTTAGGAATCACGCCACGATAAAGACGTACCAACGATCAGCACTGGGACTTTTCCAGAAACCCCTTATTTTTTTACTGAGCCTTTGCGTTTGCCCTGGCCTTTTTCCAACTGCCTTTGCAACGACGGCAAACGTAATTTCACCTTTTCAATTTCGAGTTGGTTTTCTGCGCCTGCGACGCTGAGGAATTGGTCGTATACCTTTTTGGCTTGTTCTAAGTCGCCGAGCTTGTCGAAACAGATGCCGAGGAAATAGAGCGTGACAGCAGCGCGTTGGCGCTCTTTTTGCTGATTGAGAATCCAGACGAATTC
This sequence comes from Acidobacteriota bacterium, assembly GCA_043718445.1. Classification (GTDB taxonomy): domain Bacteria; phylum Acidobacteriota; class Blastocatellia; order RBC074; family RBC074; genus JACPYM01. Next base: position 5,316 of record JAYSVR010000400.1, read on the forward strand.
GCGCGCCGCGTTGGCGAAATCGTCGAGTTCAAACAAGGCCGTCGCCAGATTGGCATGCGCGACGTAAGCCGTTTCGCCCGCCATATCACCTTTTGGATTTTGTTCCAGCACGCGGCGCAACAGGGCGGCGGCTTCGCTGAATCGTTTGAGCTTGACCATTGCCGAAGCCGCGCCGACGGGATAGCTCAACGCAGCGGGATTGAGTTTGTTCGCCGCGAGGTACTGTATCAACGCTTTGTCGGGCGAGGTCGGCAAATAGAGAGCCGCGAGTTGCGCGCGCACGTCAGCACGATCAGGCGAGGTCTTAAGAAGGTTTTCGAGCGCGGCGATGGCTTCGGCGCTCTGGCCTGATTCGACCATCAAGGCGGCGAGCGCGGTTTGGGCTTCCTGATTGTCTGGTTCGTCTTTGAGTACTTGCTGATAAAGCGTAGTCGCTTCAGCGAACGCTTTTGTGCTGGCGTAAAGCCGCGCCAGTCGCAGCCGAGTTGCCGCGTTATTTTCTAAAGGCAGCGCCGCTGTCAAATCCTTAATCGCTTTGGCTTCGTCATTGGTCAGTGCATAAGCTGTTGCGCGTCCGAGCAAAAAGGCGGCGCGTTTCGGTTCAAGTTGCAAGGCTTGCGTGAAAGCTGCGACGGCCTCTTGCGGCTTGCTGGTTAGTAACAATGCTTCGCCCAACAGCCCTAACGTGTGCGCTGAATTGTCGCCATTGCTCAAAGCATCTTGTGCGAGCTTCACAGCCTCGGCGGGTTGGTTATTGCGCAGCGCGAGTTCAGCGAGTCCGGCTTGCGCGCGCGCGTTGGTCGCATTCAATTCGAGCGTTGCCCGAAAAGCGGCTTCTGCTTCGGCAGGTTGGTTTTCAGCCAGCGCGATTTCTCCGCGCAGCGTTTGCGCACGCGCGAGATATGGTTTGAGTTCGGGCGCAGCGGCGAGGGCTTCGATGACTTTGGCGATGGCGGTGCGCGCGGCGGCGTAACGTTGCGCGCTGAAATGCAGCGTCGCCAGTTGGTAATCAGCCTGCCACAACGTCGCATCAAGTTTGGCCGCTTGCTCATAAAGCGCGACAGCCTTGTCGAGTTCGCCGCGTTGATGCGCGTTCTGTCCGGCCTCGAAAGCAGCAGTGGCTTTGTCAGCGTTTTGTTCGTCAGATGATTTTGTTGCGGGAGCCGCAGTCTTGGGCGGTGTGCCTTTGCGCGGTTGCGCCAACACGGGCGAGAGCAAAAGCAGGAGAATGAAGAAATGCTTACCGAACATGTCTTTCTCTTCTTTTAGCGGGCGCTCGTCAGTTGAAAGCGCAATTCGCCGAAGCGCGTGCGCGTGGCGAAATATAAAGGCAAATGACGTGCGTCGTTTGAGACCCAGGCTTGCGCGACGAGTTGAGACTGGTTGGGCGTGAGAATGTCGAGTTGTACGCATTCGCGCGCACCGAGCGGGCTGCCGATGGTTTCGACTTTGACGACTTTAACCGTGACGCCGTGCAACCGATGGTTCGCGTCGAGAAAGGCGTAACGATGAAGCTGGCCGACCTGCAAGCGTTCGGCGCGTACGTTGTAAAACAGCGAAAGCAGATCGAGTGTTTTAGGGGGCAACGTGATTTTGGTGGTGTTGGGCAGCTTGGCGATGCGCTCTTTCAAATCGTAATCGCAAGTGACGTCTTTGGTGCGGCGGCCTTCGCGCAAGCGGGTTTCGGTCTTGAGCGGTTCGAGGGTTTGGGCGTCAACGAAACTAGAGAGTTGATCGTTGACTGCCATCAGCGAACGCGCCGCGCCTACGCTCGAAGCCTCGCCGGCAAATTCGATCAACTGGCGCGAACCGTCTTCGCTGGGGCCTTTTTGGCGGACTTCAAAACTGGCTTTGCCGACGGCGGTGAAATTGCCCCACGCGATGTCGTAATTGAGCCGTTCACCCAAATCGAAAGGCAGCGCGCGCGGCGTGCCGTTAGGCGCAGCGCCAGCAGCGGCATTCAAGGGCACAGGCTTTTCGTCAGAAGCAATCGGCGAACGCGCGGCACGCGGCGCTACGGTTTGGTTGGTGAGTTCGACGCGCACATCGCCGAAAGGCATTTGGCCTTGCATCGCTACGGGCAGGTGTTGCGCGTCGTCAGAAAACCAGACGCGCGTGCGATATTTGCCGCCTTTGCCTTTAGGGCTGATGTCTACGCGAATCGCGTTGTAAGTGCCGAGTTGCACGACGACGCGCTCGCGTTTCTTGACCTCGGCTTCGACTTCATAAACCTGCTTGCCGAAAAATACGTTGAAGTTATGGCTCGCGCCGTCAGTCAGCGGACGCTGGCGCAACACATACAACAGCGTTGGCAAGTCATACGTTTCATTAGGTAGCGCGGTCGTGCCCTGTTCGTTAAAGCGGATTTCTTTTTGTGCCTGATCGAATACGATAGATTCATCGTTGACGCGCGAGCCTTGCCGCAGGGAATTTTCCATCCGGTAAGGTTGCATGGTTTTCGCGCTGACGTAAGAAGTGTATTGGTTGTAAAGCTCGTAAATTGAGCGCACCTCGCCAGTCGTCTCGACCTTCGTGCGCATCTGGTAACCTTCCTGCCCATAGAATGCACCGCGTTCGACGATTTCCATTTCGAGGCGAGCGGCAGTTACGAATCTCGCCCACGTCACGCTGTAAGTGAGTTTTTCGCCTACGACAAAAGCACTGCCTTCGCTGGCGGTCGGCGTAGCGGACGATTTGGCCTCAGTGGGTTTCGGTGGCGGCGTTAATGCGCCTCCTTGTTGGGCAAGTCCGACCTGATGCGCGAAATAATAGGCCGAGCCGCCCAGCACGAGCAGAGAAAGGATGGCGGTACGAATGGCTTTCAGTGACATAAAAAATTGCTGCCTTACTACTTGATGAATAATCAGTCCTGATAGGACGGGGCATTGTGTCGGAAAGCCTGCTGGGGAGCAACTGATTTAAGCAGCAGTTAGGCCTTTCATTGACCGGCGTTACACGTTTGCGCCGCCAGCAAGTTCAATTTCTTCGAGAATTTTTTCCGCCGCCGCTCGTGCATCCTGCGCCGCAATGATCGGACGCCCAATCACCAGATAACTCGCTCCGGCTTTGATCGCTTCAACGGGCGTCATCACGCGCGCCTGATCGTTGAGCGCAGCACCCGCCGGACGCACGCCCGGTGTGAGTACGACAAAGTTCGCGTTCGTCACCGCCTGTCGAATCGGTACGATTTCATGCGGCGAAGCCACGACGCCATCAAGGCCCGCCGCATCGCAAAGTTGCGCCAAATGAATCACCTGTTCACTCAACGAACGGTTGATACCGAGTTCGGCAAAGGCTTCAACGGTCATGCTGGTCAGCACCGTGACGCCCAAAATTTGCGGACGCGCGAAGCCTTCTTTTTCTGCCGCTGCCGCGACTTCCCGCGCAACGGTGCGCAGCATTTGCGAACCGCCCGCAGCGTGTACGTTAAAAATGCTCACGCCTAAGCGCGCGGCTTCGATGCCCGCCTTCGCCACCGTGTTCGGAATGTCGTGAAACTTTAGATCGAGAAACACTCGTTCGCCTTGCGCAATAATTTGCCGAACGATGTCAGGGCCAGCCGCCGTGAAAAGCTGTTTGCCGACTTTGAACATGCCAACCACGCCGCGCAGTTGTTCGACCAATGCGAGGGCTTGCGCGGCGGTGTCTACGTCTAAGGCGACGACCAGTGGAGTGCGGAGTGCGGAGTGCGGAGTGCGGAGTGAAGACATTGGTTTTATTGCGGTGTTTTTATTGCGGCAAACTCAATTGAAAGAGTTTTGCCGGATCAATGTATGTGCCTTGCCAGCGGACGCCCACGTGCAGATGTTCGTCGGTGACACGCCCCGTCGCGCCGCTCAAGCCGATGACTTGGCCGCGTTGGACGGCTTCGCCCTCGCGTATGCGCAAGGCCGACAGGTGAAAATAAAGCGTCAATAAACCGTAGCCGTGATCCACCACGACCATTCCGCCTTCGTAAAAGAAATTGCGCGCGAGCAAGACTACGCCGCTGTTCATCGCGGCGACTGGCGTACCCGTTGCGGCACGAAAGTCCAAGCCTTGATGCACGCTTTGCCGTTCGCCGTTGAACATTCGTTGCACGCCGAAAATATCGGTGATGATCGAATTCAACGGCGGCGTGAACGAGCCGCGCCACAATCGTTGCGGCGTGACGATTTTGAAATAACTGCTCTTGAGCGCGCCTTCTGCCTTGATGCGCGCCTGCATCGCTTTGCTCGGCTCGGTGAACTTGCGCGCTACGGTTAACTCATCGGTCGGATAGCGCAAGCCATAGACCGGCACGTCATAATTCGAATTCAACAACGTGCCGTCGGCCAGCGTAGCCTCGAGCGTCAGTGGGTAATAGCCCGCTGTCGTGTCGATATTCACGCCCGCCAGCCCAATCCACTTGCGCGTACGTCCGTCAAAATCAAAGAAGATGCGCCGCTCTTGCCACGTCGCCGTGAGTCCTTTGAGTCTTACCGTTGAAGCAACGCCAAAAATGCACGGCGCGCCGTTCGTGATGCGTTCGGGTTCAAGCGTTAGCGTCCATGGATATGGGGGATGCGGCGCATCGGTTTGTGCCTGCGCCGAAAGCACCGTCACCCAAAGCCAGAATAGAATCGTTACTGCATGTTTCATTCGCACGCGATACCTCTTTGCGTGTTCGGCTTATTCCTCAACCAAGTTGCACTGTTCCCACGAGTTCAGCGATGTTCGATAAGTTGTGTTGCGCGCAATAAGCGACGAGTCCATCCACAATTTTCATCGTCGCGGTCGGATCGTAAAAATTCGCCGTACCTACTTGCACGGCGTGCGCTCCAGCAATGATGAACTCAAGCGCATCTTCCGTTGTAGCTATGCCGCCGATGCCGATCAACGGAATCTTCACCGCGCGAAAGGCTTGATAAACACAGCGCACGGCAATCGGTTTGATCGCGGGGCCTGACAGTCCGCCCGTCACGTTGGCGATGCGCGGCTTGCGCGTATTGATGTCAATCGCCATCCCGATGGCAGTGTTAATCAATGACAGCGCATCGGCTCCGGCGGCTTCGCAGGCGCGCGCGACTTCGGCTACGTCGGTGACGTTGGGCGACATCTTGACGATGACCGGACGCGACGCAGCCTTTTTGACCGCTGCCGTAACCGCCGCCGCCTGCCGCGCATCGTTGGCGAATGACGCGCCGCCCGCTTTGACGTTCGGGCAAGAGATATTCAACTCGTAAGCGTGAATGCCGTCGCCCGTCTCTAAAATCTCAATCGCCTCAATGTATTCCTCAATCGTCGAACCGAACACGTTCGGCACGATGCGCGTGTCGTAACCGCGCAAGGCGGGCAGCTTCTCTTCGACAAAGGCGCGCGCGCCGATGTTTTGCAATCCGATGGCGTTGAGCATGCCGCCGTGGGTTTCGACGATGCGCCACGGCGCGTTGCCGCGCATCGGTTTCGCCGACAAACCTTTCGTGCAAATCCCGCCCAGCCGATTCAGATCAATCAACTCGGCCATATCCAACCCATAGCCGCACGTACCGCTCGCCGTCAGCACCGGATTGTTGAAGTGAATGCCCGCAATCTCAATCTCTAAGTGCGGAGTGCGGAGTGCGGAGTGCAGAGTGTTTATTTGCTCAGTCATTGGTTAAGCGAATTGGCGCAGCAGTTCTTGATCCTTTTCGTATGTCAGTTGTGTCAATGCTTCGGCAAAAGGGAACCAGCGCGTCTTGACCACTTCTTCTGAAACTTCAAAGTTCTGTTTGCCTACGGGTTTCATGTGCCAGAAAAAAACTACTTTGGGTTTGCGATTTACGGCGTAAGCAATCGTGCCGGCGAACTCAGTGATCTGCGCGTCGTAACCCGTTTCTTCTTTCACTTCGCGCAACGCCGCCGCATCCCATCCCGCGTCGCTTGCTTCGATGTGGCCTTTCGGCAGCGTCCAGTCGTCGTAACGCGGTCGCAGAATCAACAAGACTTCACGGCCTTTTTTCGTCGTGCGCCAAAGGATGCCGCCCGCCGCATAGGTAATCAGTGCTGAGTGCTGAGTGCTGAGTGCTGAGTTCGCCTTGCCAGATGTTTTAACTGTCTTTGTTTTTTTCTTTGTCATAGCTTGATCGTAATTCATTGAGTGCGACACTCAGCACTCCGCACTCCGCACTCCGCACTCAGCACTCAGCACTCAGCACTCCGCACTCAAAAGTGCAGTTCGTCGCTCCAAAACACTGGCCCGTCGGTGCAGACTTTTTTATAAACGAAGCCTTCCGCGCATTGATCTTTCACAGCGACCGAACAGCCTACGCAAACGCCATAACCGCAGCCCATCGGAGCTTCGAGCGAAAGCTGGGCGGGCACGTCGTATTGCGCCGCGAGCTTCGCCACCGCGTGCAACATCGGGTCGGGGCCGCATCCGTAAATCACTTTGGGCATTTGCGCAGTCGCTTTGAGATGCGCATCGAGTGGCGTAGTCACAAAACCTTTATCGCCGTAATCGCCTTCTATCGTCGCCGCATGAATCTTGCCTTGTGCGATCAACGCTTCGAAGTCAGCCAGTCCGCACAGGTCGCCTTTGCTTGCGCCGCCGATGAATAGCCGCACAGGAATCTGCCACGCGATCAGTTTTTCGGCGAGCATATACAACGCAGCGGAACCTACGCCGCCCGCGACCAAAATGGCTTCGCGCCCGCGTGCGAAATCGAGATCGAATGAATTGCCGAGCGCGCCTAAAAACTTGACGCCTTCGCCTGCGCGCAACCGCGCCAACGCCGCCGTGCCGCGTCCCATAATCTGGTAAATAAATTCGACTTCGGCTGAATTACCTTTGCGCCCCGCCCGATAAAACGCCATCGCGCGACGCAGCAACGGTTCTTCAATGCCGTCGGCTTTGAGCATCGCAAACTGTCCCGGCAGCACCGCGAGCGGCGTCGCCAATTGCAAACGCAACAAGCCATACCTCCGGCCCGATTCAGCCGTGCTTAGTTCGTTTAACGTGACGGTTCCGACAAGGTCTAACAAGTGGGATTGCTCCTGAGAATACGAAAGGGATGACTACAAGTTGGAAGCAAGCCGCAGTCTAGCATCACACTTTCGCAATCAACAAGATTTCTGTTTTAGCGATGAGTGTGAGAGCCGAGGTGTATTTCAACGCAGAATTGCGCCGAGGCCACGCAGAGTTTTCGGAGAGAAAAGAGAAAGAAAAAGAAGCCTCCTTCCGAATTTCTCTGCGTTGCCTCTGCGCTAACTCCGCGCAACTCTGCGTTGAAATTACCTTTGGCGATGCGTGACTTTGAAGACATGCACGAGCCTTGCGCCTATTTCCAAACTTCGCCACAATGCCGCTGCTTTTCAGGAGCGCAAATCTCATCAGCAATTTTACGAAAAATAAGGAGCAAGCCTGTTATTTCAACGGGCTGTCATTTCAGTTATGGCGTTTGAACCGAAACATCAGAGTCACCTCATCACCAACGGACGCGACCGCGCGCCGGCGCGCTCCATGCTCAAGGCGATTGGTTTTAACGACGAAGACCTCGCCAAGCCCATCATCGGCGTCTGCCATATGTGGATCGAAACCATGCCCTGCAATTTCAATCACCGCGATCTGGCTGTGAAGGTGAAAGAAGGCATTCGTGCGGCGGGCGCGACGCCGATGGAATTCAATACGATCTCGATCAGCGACGGCGTGACGATGGGTACGCAAGGCATGAAGGCTTCGCTCGTGAGCCGCGATTTGATTGCCGATTCGATTGAGCTGGTCGGGCGCGGCTATCTGTTTGATGCGATGATCGTGATTGTCGGATGCGACAAGACGATTCCCGCCGCCGCGATGGGCTTGACGCGGTTGAATCTGCCTTCGTTGATTTTGTATAGCGGCTCGATTGCGCCCGGTCACGCGCAAGGCCGCGACCTCACGCTGCAAGACGTATTCGAAGCTGTCGGTGCCAATGCCGCTGGCAAACTTGATGACGCAGGCTTGCTCGAAATCGAAGACAAGGCTTGTCCCGGCGCGGGCGCGTGCGGCGGACAGTTCACCGCCAACACAATGGCGATGGTGATGGAATTCATCGGCCTTGCCGTGATGGGTACGGGCAGCGTAGGCGCGACTGATCCGCGCAAAGAACAGTCGGCTTTCGAGGCGGGGAAATACATCGTGGATTTGTTGCGGCGCAACACGCGACCCAGCGATATTCTCACGCGCGAAGCCTTTGAAAACGCGATTGTCGGCGTAGCGGCTACGGGCGGTTCGACCAACGCGGTATTGCACCTCTTGGCAATGGCGCGCGAAGCGAATGTGCCTTTGACGATTGATGATTTCGACACGATCAGCAACAAGACGCCACTGATTGCCGACCTCAAGCCAGGCGGAAAATACATGGCGCTCGACTTGGCGAAAGCCGGAGGCATCGGTCTCGTTGCGCGCCGCTTGCTCGAAGGCGGTTACCTGCACGCCGACGCGCAAACCGTTAGCGGCTTGACGATCAAACAGGAAGCCGAACTCGCCGACGAAACACCGGGGCAAGACGTGGTTTACACGACCGAGAAACCGATCAAGGCCAGCGGCGGCTTAGTCATTCTCAAAGGCAATATCGCGCCCGAAGGCTGCGTGCTGAAACTTTCTGGCTTTGAACGCCGCGCGCAACGCGGCCCGGCGCGCGTCTTTGAATGCGAAGAAGACGCGATGGCTGCGGTCACCGGCAATCAGATCAAACCCGGCGATATTATTGTGATTCGCTATGAAGGCCCCAAAGGCGGCCCCGGCATGCGCGAAATGCTCGGCGTCACCGGCGCGCTCACTGGCGCAGGCTTGGCTGACACGGTGGCGCTTTTGACCGACGGACGATTCAGTGGAGCTACGCGCGGCTTTTGCATCGGTCACGTCGCACCCGAAGCCGCCGCGCGCGGCCCCATCGCCGCCATCCACGAAGGCGACATCATTGACATTGACATCGCCAATCGAAAATTGAACGTGGTACTTTCAGATGAAGAAATCGCCGCGCGTCTGGCGACGTGGCAAGCGCCTGAGCCGCGTTTCAAGTCAGGCGTATTTCATCGTTACGCCGCGCTGGTCTCGTCTGCCTCAGAAGGCGCGATTCTCAAGGCGTAAGTCTTGACTCAGCATCGCCGCGAAGCAGAGAGCGCGGGCGCATCTGGTTGATGGTTGGAGTTTCACTATGCGACGAATTGCCTTTGCCTTGTTGTTGATCTCGCTCTGTTTACCATTCAGTTCACACGCTGTTAAAGATCAATGGACGCGCGTGCAATCGAAGAACTTTTTGCTCGTCGGGAATGCCGGGGAAAAAGACATTCGCCGCATAGCGACCAAGTTCGAGCAGTTCCGGCAAATCTTTGCGCGGCTGTTTCCGAAAGCGCAAATCAAGGGCAACATTCCGTTGCGCGTGGTCGTGTTCAAAAACCGCGAAGCCTTCGT
>JAYSVR010000005.1:0-8819 GCA_043718445.1 Acidobacteriota bacterium
CACCGTAGCCGCGTTAAATAAAGCGCGACTCGCACAGACCGGCGACCCTGAAATTATGACGCGCGTCAACGCTTATGAGATGGCTTTTCGCATGCAAACCAGCGCGCCTGAATTGATGGACTTGAGCAAAGAGTCGCAAGCTACGCTTGATCTTTACGGCGTGAAGCCGGGCGAGTCGGGCTTCGCGGCGAATGCCTTGTTGGCGCGGCGTATGATCGAACGCGGCGTGCGTTTCGTTCAGCTTTATCACACCGATTGGGATCATCACGGCGAACGCGGCAACAACCTGGACGGCGACATCGAAGCCCGTTGCCGCGAAGTGGATCAAGCCAGCGCCGCACTCGTACTTGATCTCAAGCAGCGGGGTTTGTTGGAAGACACCATCGTCATCTGGGGCGGCGAATTCGGACGCACGCCGATGGGCGAAGTGCGCGAGACCACCGGACGCGATCATCACATTGACGCTTTCACGCTCTGGGTCGCGGGCGGCGGATTCAAGCCGGGCATCTATGGCGAAACCGACGAACTCGCTTTCGGCGTAGTCGAAGGCGGCATGCACGTACACGATTTGCACGCGACGCTGCTCAATCAGTTGGGCTTCGATCACGAACGATTGACCTATCGCTTTCAAGGCCGCGACTTCCGACTGACCGACGTGCATGGCGTAGTGCAGAAACAAATTCTGAGTTAGGCTTTCTTACTGAAAGGATTTTTTTATGGGACGCATACGGCAAATGATTAACGTTCACGGGCGCGATAGCTGGACGTTGTTCGACAGCGGCGCGCGCAAAACTTACATCACGCCGGCGGTGGCGGCGATGCTGACGACGGCACAGCTCGAACATCCTGTGCCAACTGCATTGGGCGGCGCGCACAAAGAAGCCAAACAAGCCGCTTTGCTGGAGGCTAAAATCGAAGGGCTGCCCATCTCAACGCACGCACTGGTGCTTGATCGCATCGGCCTGGACGAAGAGGGCAAACAGATCGAGGTGCTATTCGGCGCTATAGCCATGCAGGAATGGGGCATCCGGTTAGACCCACCGCAGGAAAAGCTGGATATGACTCATTACCCGACGGAGTTCGTCGAGTTCGGGATGGAAACGATTTTGTCCCCAGACGAATGATGGCGTAGTGCAAAAAGACATTTTGAGTTAAGCCGACTCCTCTCTCCGCGCACCTCTGCGAGACCTCCGCGTAACTCTGCGGTTGAACGAACTCCCGCATTGGACGCACTGACAAACAACGTATGCGATTACTCACGCTCCTTCTCCTGCTTCACTTCTCGACCTTCGCACAACCACGCATCTCCACCTTTACCGGAACCGGCCAAGCAGGCTATGCGGGTGATGGCGGAAAAGCCCAGCAAGCGCAACTTGATCAGCCTTTCGGCATCGTACGCGGCCCTGACGGCGCGCTGTATCTTTGCGACACGAACAATCACGTGATTCGCAAAGTCGCGCGCAACGGACGTATCACAACCGTGGCGGGTACGGGCAAGAAAGGTTACAGCGGTGATGGCGGATTGGCGACGGCAGCGCAACTCAACGAACCTTATGAAGTGCGTTTCGATAAAGCAGGCAATCTCTATTTCGTCGAACGCCTCAACCACATCGTCCGTCGCGTAGACCGCAAGACCAACATCATCACTACGCTCGCAGGCAACGGCACGGCGGGTTTTGGCGGAGACGGAGGCGCAGCGAACCAAGCGCAAATGAATCAGCCGCATTCGATTCAATTCGATGGCGCAGGCAATTTGTACATCTGCGACATTCTCAATCACCGCATCCGCAAGGTGACGATGCGGACGGGAGTGATTACGACGTTTGCGGGGACGGGTGAGAAGAAGGCTACGCCGGATGGAGCGAAGATCATTGGTACGCCGCTCAACGGGCCGCGCGCGATTGATTTCGATAAGCAGGGCGATATGTGGCTCGCGTTGCGCGAAGGCAACGCGGTCTATCGTTTGAACATGAAAGCCGGAACGATTCATCACGTAGCGGGTACGGGCGCGAAAGGTTTCACGGGCAATGGCGGCGCGGCGAAACTGGCTACGTTATCGGGGCCGAAGGGCTTGAGCATCGCGCCGAATGGCAACGTCTATCTCGCCGACACCGAAAGCCATTCGATCAGGATGATTGATATTCGCAAAGGTACGCTTGAGTTGATTGCGGGTACGGGCGAACGCGGCGATGGGCCAAAAAACGAAGACGGCGATCCGTTGCAATGCGCGATGGCGCGTCCGCACGGCGTATTCGTAGACCGAGACGGCGCGATTTATATCGGCGACAGCGAGACGCATCGCGTGAGACAGATCAGACCAGCGAAATAATTATTCGACGTTGTGCAAGCGCGGACGGATGAGTGTTATGATTTTGATGCTATGAAACTGACACCAACCATAGATTATCGCGTTCAGATTTTTCGCAGCACGACCGACGGCGTACCGCAGTGGAAAGCCTACGTTGTCACGATTCCGGCTATCACTGCCGAAGGGGAATCGCGCGCCGCCGTGCTGGAAGAGATTCAACGGCAAGTCTCAGAAGCTGTGGCTACCAGTGAGTTCGTCAAAGTGCCGGGGCCATTGCCAACCACGGTTGTTGAAGGCGATGGGTCAGAGCTTGATCGGTTGTTGCAAAAACAGGGGCATCGCCATTACGGCATTTTTGCGGACGACCCCGGCGCGCTGGAAGTCTTTGACGAAATCGAGCGGTTACGTGACCAACCTGTCTAAGGTCTGAAGGCTGAGCCATGAAATACCTTTTAGACACCAACATCCTGCGTGCGCTCACCAACGGCCAAGCCACACTGATGGCGAATCTTGCCAAAGCACCCAACCACCTCATCGGCATTCCCTTGCCGGTCGTCCTTGAACAACTTCGCGGTCGTATGGACGCCGTGTTGAAGGCCGAACCTGAAAACCTGCTGCGTGAACAGCAACGCTTCGTGGCGGCGCAATCCTTGTTGGCTGGTTATCAAACCGTTTATCTGACCGACAAAGCCATCGCCGAACTCGTAGCCTTGCGCCAACGGGTCAAAACCCACAAGCGTTACGCCGATGCAGTGATCGCGGCCATCGCACTGGCGGAAAATTGCACCGTCATCACGCGCAACGCGGAAGACTTCAAACTGTATCTGCCCGCCGCGCGCATCGAAAACTGGATAGATCAGGTTTATTGAAGCTCCTCCAACTCAGCCGCTGACTCATCCGCCAACGTCTCTAACACGCGCAACACCAGCAGCGACTCTTGCCGATCCAACTCTTCCGTCAGCGCGTGCCAATCGCGTTCGCCCGCCCAGAGGCGTTCGAGCGCGGCGGTGCCTTGAAAGCCGCTGGCTTCAAGCTGCGGCAAGGCGGCCTCGACGGCGGCGCGTGTCTCGGCATCGCCCAGCGCGGCGGCGGCGCAGGCTTTGATCAGCGGGCCGAATTGCTGGTCAATGTGCCAGCGGTTGCCGTCAAAGGCGGCGAAGCTCGTGCGGGCGCGGCGGCGGTAAGCGCGCGCGGCTTCTGGCTCGCCCGTCAATTCGGCGAGGTCGGCCAGAATGCTTTCCGTCGTCCAGATTTCTGACGAGGCATCGAGCGTTTCCTTGATCTTCAGCGCCCGCTCGGCGTGGCCGCGCGCCTCGGCCAATCGCTCTGTCGGCAACCGTCCCGCGCGCACTTCATTGGTCAGCAGACCGGCGAGGTTGTTGCTCATCGCTGCCACTTGCGACGGCGGCAAATCCGGTGCGTTCAGCGCCCGCTGAAACCAGCCTGCGGCCTCGGCGGGTCTGCCGTCATTCTTAGCGACGATGGCAAGCTGGTTGCAGGTGGACGCCGCGCCCGCCGCATCACCGTGCCGCTCAGTGATTTCCAGGCTTGCGCGGTAACAGCGTTCGGCTTCGGCCCAGGCGCGCTGCTCCTGGGCGACTATGCCCAGTTGATGCCACCAGATGGCTTCACCCAATGGTTCATCCATCGTTTGATCGAGCTTGAGCGCCTCAAGGTAACGCTCCCGCGCCGTGGCGTAATCGCGTTGCCTCAGCGCCAGCGTGCCGAGTTGCCCCAGCGTCACGCCTTGTCCGCGCTTGTCGTCTAACTGCTCATCGCATTTCAGCCCCACTTCATACGCCGCTTGTGCCGCCGCGAAACTGCCCTGATCGGCCAACACATCGCCTAGATCGGTCAGCAGCACGCCGCGCTCCCTCAAGTAATCGCGATGCTCCGGTTGCGCCGCCAGCAAGGCTTCGATCACCGCCAGCGCCCGCCGCAACTGCGCTTCTGCCGCGCCGGGCTGCCCGCCTGCTCTCAGGCAGCGAGCCAGCCGATGGAGCGTCGCGCAATGTTGATAAGATCCCGGCCCCAGCGGCGCGTCGGCGGGCAGGGCTTCGATGCGTGCGCACAGCGCCGTGAAGCGGGCAGAAGCCGCAGGCAAATTGCCGCGTCGAAATTCATCTTCCCCGACGCCGCTTTCGCGCAGGTATTCCGCCTGTGTCAGCGCGCCGCCGGTGCGGGCGACCGCCGCGACGGCCTCGTTCACGCGGCGGCGCAATTCGTCGCGCTCGCGCCACAGCCCGAAGTAGTTCAGAAAGCGGGCGATGCTATCCACCAAATCAGTCGCCTCATCCAGCGCGCCATCGGCCATCAGCACATCCAGCGCCCGCCGCAAATTAGGCATCTCGCGCCGCGCCAGTTCGCGCACCGCCAGCGGATTGCGGCTGTCTTCGTGGTACAGGTAGCGCGCCACCGCGAGGTAGCGCGCGGCATAACGCGCCCGCAACGCCGCGTCATCAGCGCCCGCTTGCCGCCGCAGGTAAGGCGCGAGCACGGGATGAAAGCGCAGGAAGGGCGCGGTGACATCTTTGATCTGCTCCGCCGTCAGCAGCGCCGCGCGTTCGAGCGCCACGCGCAAGCGCCGCCAATCGCTTTCCTCCAGTTCGGTGATCGCCAGCAGATCGTCTTCGCTCGCGCCGCTCTCAAAAGGCGCGAGCCGCGTTAGCCAATCGCGTTCGCGCGCGTCGAGCCGCCGCAGCGAATAATCGAGCGAAGCCAGCAGCGAACGGTTGCGCCCCGTGACGTGGTCGTCGCTGAAACGCGGCAACAATTCAGCAAAATTCTCGCTGATCGCTTTGACCGTCAGCGTCGCGTCGCGCAATTGCGTCAACACCAGTTGAATCGCCAGCGGATGATGATCGAGTTGCACGAGCAAATCGCGCACTTGCGGGTAAGGCGCGCGCGTGAGCGGAATGTCTAGGTCTTTGCACAACTGTTCGACCAGCGCGTAAGCATCTTCGGGATGCAGCCCGCCGAGCGGGTAATGCTTAACCGTTTTGCCGTGCGCCATGCGTCCGTCGCCGAATTCGTTATCGCGGCTGGTGAGAATTACGCCCGCGCCCATCCGGTTGAGCCGCAACAACACATCCCACAATTCGGCGCGCGCCGCCGTGTCGAGCGGAGCTTCGCCGCCGGGCAGGATGCTTTCGAGGTTGTCGGCGATGATGAGGCATGTAGTACCGGCTTCAGCCGGAATGGCTTGATTGCGCGAGTCATTCCGCCTGAAGGCGGGACTACGAACGTGTTGTTTCAACTGCGCCAGCGCCGCATCAACGTTGCGCGTATCGAATGCGCCCGTGACTGCGTCGAGCCGATGCGCCAACGCGCTGAGCAATGAAGACGCATCGCCGCCGTGTTCGAACGAAACGAAACAGGCCGCGTCATACATGCCGGTGCGCGTCAGCCAGTCGGCGGCTTCGACCGCGAGCGCCGTCTTGCCCGTGCCGCCGAAGCCATGCACGACGACCGCGCAACCACGTAACAACCAGCGTTCGATTTTGTGCAACTCGCGCGCGCGTCCGGTGAAGCCATACAACGGCGCGGGCGGCAGGTCGGAGTTCGTAGTACCGGCTTCAGCCGGAGACGTCCGATGGCGAGCCATTCCGGCTGAAGCCGGTACTACATGCTCGAACGTGAGCGGACGCTGCTGATAAAAATGCGGCAGCCACCAATCACTGAGCTTGATCGGAGCGCCCGCTTCGTCGCGGCGGCGGCGGTGGCGATGGCGTTCGGGGTTATCGTGCAAGGCTTGCCGCGCGCGTTCGTGCGCGAGCGCGACCGATTCGCCCGCCGCTAGTTTGCCGTAAAAGGCTTCGACGTATTTGGTCGCGCTGACGACCAGCACGCTGGCGCTCATGGCGATGACGGCGTCGGTACCGCCCGCGATCAATTGCGCGGCGACGCTGCTGAATACGTCGTCAGCATTTTCCTGAGCCTTGCCGGTCTGATGGTTCGTCGTGAACTTGGCGCTCTGGCAGGCATTCAATACGGCAAGCCTGACGCCGCTGGCTTGCAAGAGTTGCCGCAAGCGTTCGGCTTCGATGGAATCGCATTGGCCTTCGTCGTTTTCAAAGGCGAGCGTGCCTTGCGCCTTGTGACGAAAGACGCGCTGATCGGGCTTATCTTCGTGCGTCTCTTCGTGCGTTTGGGGGCGCGCGCCGAACGAGCCGTGTCCGTCGAAATGCAGGATGTGAATCGGCGGGTTTTGCGTGAGGCGTTCGCGCAGCTTTTGAAACGTCGCGGGGCGCAGAAATTCGAGCGCGATTTGTCCGCGTTCGATTTGCGGTTGCAAGGCGTCGAGCAGTTCGCGGGCGATGCTGCGCGGATCAACGAAACCCGCGCCTTCAGGCCGCGCCGTCACCAGCAACACGCGCAAGGGCAATGACACGGCGGGCTGAGCGGCAGGCGCGGCGTTTTGCGGCAGGCGGCGCAAGATCGTCACTGGCTGACGCGTACGCAAAGCCAGAAAGCCCTGTTCGTCGTGCAAGAGTTCCCACGGCAAACTCAACACGGCGGGCAGCTCGCTGATGATCGTGATCTGATGTTCGCCTGCCGCGTTGTTCCAACTATCCATCAACCGCGTAGCTTTGATGTCGGCGCAGAGCGCGTCATACAACCGTTTCCCGGCGGCGATGAGCGAAGCCTCGACGCGCGCGCCGCGTTCGGCAAATTCATCGAAAGGCCATTTCCAATACTCTTCGAGATACCATTCGAGTTCCTTGCGTTCGTCATCGGTGAACGGATCGCCGAGCGTGAGGCCGGTATGCGACAGGCCCAGGTCGGCGCATTGCAATGCGAGCGCGGCCAGCGGGCTGACGGGCGCATCGGCGGGCGCATCGGCTGGCGGCGGCGTGAGCGTCAGGCAAAGGTCGTAACGTTGGCTCATTTTTTCTCCCGCTGGAATTCTTCCACGCTGATGATGCGGCGAATGGTTTCGTCATCGGCGCTGGTGAGCGCCACGCGCGGTTCGCCGAGGCGCGCGATTTCGATGGGGCTGGATTCAGCTTTGGTTTTATAGCGGTCGCGCAACAACAAAAGAAACGTACCGACCGAAGCCGCGCTGGCGATGATGCCAACGCTGCCGTTGATGATTTCGATGATGAGCTTGACCTGATTCAGATCGAAAGACGGCGGCGCTTGCTGCACTTCGGCATAAGGCGCGAGTTCGTTTTGCAATTCGGCGAGCAAGGCCGGGTCGTTCGGCAAAGTGATTTCAATAGGTGTTGGCATAGTTCTGCTCCTGAAGAAAGCTGCGATGAATTGTTTTAGGGTGATCGGGGCTAGGTCTTGCGGTGTCCACTCGTCCGTGCGTCCGGCGCGTCATAGACGGTCGGCTACCGTTCAACTTTCAGCCGCAAGGTTGGGCGGATGCAAACCTGCCTCGAACAACAAACGACGCAAATTCACCAACCCGATGCGATTCAACTGTAAGGCCGCAATGGTCGCGTTTCCGGTAGCGGTACGCCCAGACAACGTCGTGAAATCTTCACTCCACTCAAAATGGTCTTGCCAGTTTTGTAAGCGCGGGTGAAAAAGCGGAACGGGCATTTCCGTCATCGGATCAATGGCCGCAATGCGCGCACCTTTACACTGATTGCACCCCGTACAACTAAACGCGAGATTGGCCGCGACGGTCAAGCCTCCCAAGCTGGTGGGATAAATATGGTCAAGGGCGAAAGGGTCGCCGGTAAAGAGCGTCTGGGTAAGGCAATACTCACAACACCCCTGCGCGCGAGCGATCACTAAACGGCGTAATTCGACTGGAACATAATTGTCAGACATGTTCGGGAAAGCTCAGGCCGAGTTGTTCCATCATTTTGAGCAGGCCCAGGCCGCGTATACGCGCGAGCTTGCTCACGGCTTCCATGCGTTCGGCGTGCAACGCTTCGGCAGTTAAGACGAGACCGGTTAGCTCTTCATATTCGCCATCAGTGATTGAGCCGCTCTCTCTTTTAGCTTGTAAAGCCGCGCGGCGTTCGCGCGCAGCAAGCGGAGCGCCTTGATTGATACGTTTGAGTAATTGGGTTTCTTCGGCTGACAGGTGCGGAACCTTTCGCTCTGCCTGCAAGCGTAAGACACGTTCGTGAACTCGCTCTAGCTCTGGCAGACTCAACTGAGTCATGGCTGCCATTATTTGTTCGGTTGAAACTTGAAGCTGCTGTGTTTCCATATCACACCTCGGTTGTGATCTTACGCGGGACGATTATCCGAAACAATAGAGTTTGCCGTCTTGCGCGCCAATGACGACGCGCCCGCCCGCCAGCGCGGGCGAAGCCGAGATGGCCTGCCCCGCGTTGAACTCCCACAGCTTCGCGCCCGTGTTCACGTCCAGCACGTAAAGCCTGCCGTCGTTCGACCCGACATAAACGCGACCGCTCGCTATCGCCGGCGAAGACTCGACGCGCGCTTGCGTGCGGAACGACCAAAGCTCTTTGCCCGTCGCGGCGTTCAAACAATGTATGACTTTGTCGCGTCCGCCGAGAATCACTTTGCCGTCCAGCACGGCGGC
>JAYSVR010000041.1:0-2810 GCA_043718445.1 Acidobacteriota bacterium
TATCTATCCTAATCGTAGATGCTCGGCATGAGCCTTCCCCGTTAGACCTTCAGATGAAATCCTGGCTACAGCACTTCGGACTTCCTTATCTGGTGGTGAATACGAAGAATGACAAGCTTTCCGCGAATGAACGTCGGGCATCTCACAAGCGCGCTGTCCAACTGCTAGCAACCGATCAAATCATCCCCTACTCGTCAGTAACCCGCGAAGGTGCTTCTCAGTTATGGGAACGCATTATGGCAAGCGTCGCAGCAAAGCAATCGCGCTAGACACAAGACAGACAGGTTTTTGGAAATACCGAAGTTCGACTTTTCTCCCTGGTCAACCCGCCGGTGCTAATGGGTGGCCACACGCGTCATAAATTCCCTTAAAAAAAATGTATGATGGTTCAGGCTGTCAGCTTGAACCGCTGAGAAACTTTCAGCAGTATCGGTTTCTCTTACCCTTTTTTCGATGAACGGCAAGTGAATGCCTCTCACCGTTGCCGCTCCCAACTAATCAGAACCAAGCAAAACGAAGTAAAAAAGCAGTTCCCCACCACCGACCGTTAGTAAGGCCTGCACAGAAGGACTAATCAAGTTATGGCAGACAAAAACAAATTTTATCAACAGGACGATGCAGATGAGTACGAGGATTACGTAGGCGATGGCGACCTATTAGACATTGCCGACCTCAAGGAGATGAACATCTCCAAACTCACGCAAATCGCCAAAGAACTCGACGTGCCCGGCGCGACCGGTATGCGCAAGCAGGAGTTGATCTTCAAGATTCTGCAAGCCCAGACCGAAAAGTCCGGCTTGATCTTTTCAGAAGGCGTACTCGAAACCCTACCCGACGGCTTCGGATTTTTGCGTGCGCCCGAATACAACTACCTGCCGGGGCCGGACGATATTTACGTCAGCCCTTCGCAAATTCGTAAGTTCGATTTGCGCACCGGCGACACGATTTCAGGGCAGATTCGTCCGCCGAAAGAGGGCGAACGTTACTTCGCGCTCATCAAGGTCGAAGCGATCAATTTCGAGCCACCTGACATCGCGCGCGACAAGGTCTTTTTCGACAACCTGACCCCGCTCTATGCCGAAGAGCAGCTGCGGATGGAAACCAACACCGAAAGCGTGTCTGGTCGCGTCATTGATCTGTTTATCCCGATTGGCAAAGGCCAACGCGGTTTGATCGTCGCGCCGCCGCGTACCGGTAAAACCGTATTGCTGCAAACCATCGCCAATTCGATCAGTGAGAATCATCCTGAAGTTACGCTCATCGTTTTGCTGATTGACGAGCGTCCTGAAGAAGTCACAGACATGCAGCGTTCGGTCAACGGTGAAGTCATTTCGTCCACCTTTGATGAACCCGCAACGCGCCACGTGCAAGTGGCTGAAATGGTGATCGAAAAGGCCAAGCGCCTGGTCGAACACAAACGCGACGTAGTCATCTTGCTCGACTCAATCACGCGCCTCGCGCGCGCGCACAACACCGTCGTACCGCCTTCGGGCAAGATTCTCTCTGGCGGTGTTGACTCGAACGCGTTGCAACGTCCGAAGCGTTTCTTCGGCGCGGCGCGCAACATCGAAGAAGGCGGCAGCTTGACGATTATCGCAACCGCCTTAGTCGAAACCGGCAGCCGTATGGACGACGTGATCTTCGAAGAGTTCAAAGGCACGGGCAATATGGAAATCCATCTGGATCGCAAGCTCTCCGACAAGCGCGTCTTCCCGGCGATTGATTTGCAAAAGTCCGGTACGCGCAAAGAGGAATTGCTCATCCCGCGCAAAGACCTCGACCGCATCTGGGTCTTGCGTCGCGTACTCAACCCATTATCGCCCGTCGAGCAAATGGAACTCGTACTCGAACGTCTTGATAAGACCAAGAGCAACGGCGAATTTTTGTCTTCGATGAACTCATAACCAACTGCTTGCGTCCATTTTGGACGGGCTTGGACGGGCCTTCTGTAACGATGACTTACAGAAAGTCTTTTGTTTGCGGTGATCGCACTGGATAAAAAGAAAAAAGGGCAAGCTTCATTTGCCCTTTTTTTCGCAATCATTTTTGCCCTTGTCTTTGTCATCGTTGGCCTGTGTCATTCCTGAAAACTTGAACGCACACGCAATCAACGGTGCCAGCATCACGTGTGCAGGCAGGCAGTAACGATAGTCAGCCCACAGCGGAATCATCATCAGCGTAATCGTCAGGGGATAAAGCCACAGCAACGCCACGTTTAATCCTAAGCCCACGCGCCACGTTCCCAGCAAGGCGAAACACAAGGGCAACACGCTCAGGCCAAGATAGAAAAACGCCTTGCGCAACAGGTCAGCGATGTTGTGATTGCGCCACGCTTCGCCAATGCCGATGGATTCCGTCACATAAAATCCTCCGCGATAAATCCACAGCACGTAAAGGTTATACAGCCGTTTTTGCAGCACGCGCAGCGGTTGCGTGCGAATAAGTTGCTGCCATTCACTGACAATGCGCGAGCGAATTTCAGCGCGTACGCCGGGCGCTTCTAAACGTCGTTCATCGTAATAAGACCGATTGCGCCGCAAGGCCAAATAGAAATCAAAGCCGTAATCCTTTGAATCGCCGCGAATGTCGGTCAAGCCGCGATAGAGATTGAAATCTAGCAGCATCGGTTCGCTCATCGCGGTTTGGCCTAAGACGAAATGATTGCGCAACAACCACGGCGTGACGCACAACACAGCAATCACAAAAACCAACAGAGTCTTTCTTGAGCTTACGGCAAGCGCGCTGTGGGGCAGGGTCCCAACCTGCCCCACAGCGCGTGACGCTTCGGAGGTGTGAGGCAGGTTGAGAAC
>JAYSVR010000401.1:0-4493 GCA_043718445.1 Acidobacteriota bacterium
CTCCTTCTCTCCGTCTCTCCTTCTCTCTGTCTTCTTCATCGCTCACCTCGCAAAGACAAGAGATACGCGGTCAAATCATTCAACTCACTTTCACTCAAAACGCTGCGATAACTCGGCATCGAAGTCTTGCCCCAATCCTTATGCAACTCACGCAATTCGCTTTTGAAAAACGAATGCACGCGGCCTGACATTTCGCGCACGTGAATCGTGAAAGTGTCTTCATTTACGCGCACGCCGCTGATGCGTTGACCGGTGCGCGTGACCAACCGCACCTGCAAGAAGTTATCAGCGACGACTGTTCCGGGGCGATATTGCGTGAAGCTTTTGGGTACGTCAGCGGCAGGATCAAGCAGCGAAACCAGCAAATGTTTGGCTCCGCGCCGCAAGCCGATGTCGCTTAGGTCAGGGCCGTAAGCACTGCCAGCGCCATTGATCGCATGGCACGTCGCGCAATGGCCTTTGCTTGCGTAAAGCTGCTGGCCGCGCCTCGCATCACCGCTGGCTGATTCAACCGGACGTGCGCTCAAACCTTGCACATAGGCGACCAGCAATTTGAGTTGAGCCTCATCCAGCCGCGAACTCGGCATCTCGGTTCCGGCAATTCCCTCTTTGATGATTTTGAACAGCGCGGCTTCGTTCGTCGCGCGCACCAAACGCGGCGTCGCCAGCGTAGGCCCTGAATTGCCTTCGCCCGTTTGCCCGTGACAGGCAGCGCAATGCGTTTGATAAAGCGGCGCGCCGCTTTGCGCAGCCTGGGAACGCCCGCATCCCTGCGGGCTATAAAAGAAGCCGCAAAGCGTTCCGCATAAAATCATTGCGCATAAAGCCAGTCCAAAAAAAGGATGCTGCGCTCCTAAGTTTTTCATTCGAGCCATTCTTCGTTTCATTTCAGCGTGGTTGGTATGTACGGCGTTTTTCCTTATCCTGACGATACTGCTGGCGAGGCATTCTGAGTTGACTCGCCGCAGAAGGCAACGCCCGCACCATCTGCAAAAAAACCTATGAACAAACGCGATTATGATGTCGTCTTGTATGGAGCCAGCGGCTTCACCGGTAAACAAACCGTAGCCTATTTCGCCCAACACGCGCCGCCGTCATTGCGCTGGGCCATCGCCGGACGCAACCGCGACAAGCTCGCCGCCGTACAAAAATCTCTCAACACAACCGCCGACATTCTGATCGCAGACAGTCAGGATCAAGCCGCGCTCCAGACAATCGCCGCGCGGACTCGCGTGATGCTCACGACCGCCGGGCCTTATGCGCTTTATGGCAGCGGACTCGTCGCCGCGTGCGTCCGCCATCAAACCCATTACGTAGACATCACCGGCGAAACCGTTTGGGTGCGCGAACTAATTGATCGCCATCACGCGCAAGCCGCGCAAGACGGCACGCGCATCATTCCGTTTTGCGGCTTCGATTCGATCCCGTCTGATTTGGGCGCTTACCTGATGGCGCGCCACATTCAGACGAAGCTGGGCACGTCGTGTCGCCAGATCAAAGCCTATTTTCAAATGGCAGGCGGCGTGAACGGCGGTACGTTGGCGACGGCGTTTAACCTTTACGAAAGCGGTCAGGCCAAGACAGCGCGTGATCCGTTTTTGCTCAATCCGCAACCGGTGACAGAACGTGAAGCTATCCAACAAAACCAAGACCCGACGGCTGCGCGTTACGACAGCGATGTGAGCGCGTGGGCTGCGCCTTTCGTGATGGGGCCGATTAATACGCGCGTAGTTCGCCGCAGTCAGGCGCTGTTCGACGAATGGCAACAGCCTTACGGCGCAGAGTTCAGCTATCAGGAATTCATGAAATTCAACGGCGCGTTGGGCTGGATGAGCGCGACGGGTATGAGCGCGGGCGGCTCGCTGTTTGAACTCGCGCTGGCTTCGCCATTGCGTCCGTTGATGAAAGCCGCACTGCCCGCGCCCGGCGCAGGGCCTTCAGAAAAAACCATGAACGAAGGCTGGTTCCGCTGCGAGTTGCTGGGCCTCACCGACAACGGTCAAAAGGTACGCGGCGTGATTAAAGACAAGGGCGATCCGGGCAATCGGGCTACGGTGAAATTTTTGTGCGAGTCCGCGCTGTGTCTGGCGCTGAAAGAAAACGAATTGCCCGGCGGCAAGGAACGCGGCGGCGTGCTGACTCCGGCGACGGGGTTGGGCGATGTGCTGGCGGAGCGATTGCGGCAAGCGGGGATGGTGATTGAGATGGAAGATTGATTTACGCTGCATTCGCAGAGTATGACGAAGAGGAGCATGAAAATGATTGCTACAACTAAACGAATCAATAAAGCCAAGTACGCGAGCTGGCTGGCTGAAATCCTGCCGCGTCCGATTCAATCAGAAGCCGAAAACGACCGCGCGCTCAAAGTCGTAGATCGTCTGCTAGCCAAAGGCGATGACAAGCTCACTGCCGAAGAAAGCGTATTGCTCGAATTGTTGATTCAGTTGATCGAACGGATTGAAGAACAGCACTACGCTATCCCCGAAGCGCCGGGGCATCGCATCCTGCAAACCCTGATGGAACAGCGTGGGCTAAAGCAAAAAGACCTGCTGCCCGTCTTTGGCTCAAAAGGCGTAGCCTCAGAAGTCATAAACGGCAAACGCGCCAAACGAGTGAAAAACTTCGTACGTCATTCGTTCCCCTAGTTTTCTATAGCTCTCAAATTGAGCTTCATCAAACCATTGATTAGCAGTTGATTGCTGCGGGAATGATTTATTCTCTACTGTAGGTCAAGTTCAACATCCAGTAACCGGCGCGGCTTAAGGACGATAATGAACCCAGTCCTATCCGTTTCGCTCCCATAAGTTTGCCAGCCAAGCTCTTTAACATGATCTTCAGAGAAAGTGATTTTCCCTTGTAAATAGCAATCATAGAAATTCCGCTCTCTATTTCTACAAGCATCGTTGTATGCAGACAAATCTGTGTCGATATTATTTTTCGTGCCGAAATCGGCATAGCAACGGCGAATGACATTTCTAAGGTCAGCGCCGCAGTCCACTAAGCCGCAGTCCACTAAGACGATATACTTACAGCCTCTCTGTATTAAAGAGTATAGGCCAGTGTGCCGTGAGCGTTTGCTCCAACGAGCGAATGTCTTGCATCGTGCGATTATTCCTTTTGTTTGGTCACATAGGGCTTAATCGTACGGCGCGCTAATTTATCAGTCCATTACACTTATCAAGGTTTTGTCCCGTACAGAGCCAGTTCTGATAAAAGCGTTCGAAAAGCCAGCGTCACGGCGACAGCCAGCGCCGCTCCCCATAATCCCTGCCAAAAAGTCAGGGTAATACTCACAACCAATAAAAACAGAATAGTGGCAGTGTCATGCCAAAGCAGCCACGAAGGCCGAACATAAACGATTAACATACCGCGCAACAATGTAGAAACGATTGCTAACGTGCAACCGGCTAGCACCATCCAGAAAAGCTGTGGATGCGCGGCATAAGTTCCGGCTCCGTATAAAACATCGGTCAGCTTCGGGCCAAGTAACGCGCCACCAACAAACGCGCCGACCATTGTCACCGCAATGAGTCCGTGTAATTTGCGCCAATAAGAAATCGTATCAGCGCCTAATTTTTGCTGCGCCACCATACTCAATAACAAACCGGACAGCGGCTCAACCGGAACCAGAATCATATAAGCCGTACTCGTTACCTTGAAATACGTCGCCACGGCGGCTGTTCCCATAAGGCTACCGATGACGAAGCGATCCATATTCTGTAAGAGTGCCTGCCCAATGACGCCCCAAACAAAAACCCACATTTGCCGCAGCATTGAATTCACCGTTGGGCGGTCTATCAATTTATCGGCTTGCCATTCGTTTTCCCGCTTCGCCAATGCCAGAGTGAGACTGAGCGAACAGATACCTGCTATTAACCATCCAGCATAAGCGCCGATTTCGCCTTGCCACTGATAACCTGGAATTACTAACAAAAGGGCGAGGCCGTTCGCGGCTTGCAGCGCATAAAACATCCGCATCCGAAATTGCATCCGCCAATAGGTCTGCCATAAAAAATAGATTGTGTTGGCAATGCCGCTGACGCCAAAAGCCAAAACTTTGAGATAGTTTTGCCATAACCAATCAGGTTGCCGAAGGGCTACGGCCAACAGCGCGATGAACAAAGCCGCCGTGGTCACGCCTGCGCCTAACAGCGCTGCGCTGCGAACGGCTATGGCTTTTTCCGCGCCTGACCATTCGAGATTGCGCCGCAATAATAAGTTATGAAGCCCTGCGAATACGCCGCTCGCCAACACCAGCACCCAATTACGAATCAGCAGGAGTTCGCCAAAAGCCGCCGCGCTCATCCGCTGGCCGAGATAAGGCATCAACACCAATTTCTCGACCACGATGGCTACGCTAAAAGCCGCCATTGCCAGCACGGCATTCGCGACAAATTCCTTTGCTGCGCCTTCTGCGAAAAACTTTTTCGTCACGGGTTTCTTATAGCGATTTTCAATTTGGATGCGACCTCGTGTCCGTAGCCCGACCGTTA
>JAYSVR010000402.1:0-4469 GCA_043718445.1 Acidobacteriota bacterium
TTTGACGAACAATTTTTTCGACAACCAATACAGCAAGATAACGATGAGCAAACGGCGTAAGGGCTTCCCGTCTGAAACGCAGGTCAAGCGCGGCGTACGCATTGTGCGTGGCGAAAAAGAATTGACTGAAAAGCTCGGACGCAACGATCCTTGTCCGTGTGGTTCGGGTCATCGGTTTCAAGCGTTGTTGTATGCGTTCAAGCAAGTATGATGGCGCGCAGCGCGATCATTATTTTTAGGGAGTGAATGATGAGCGCGGCAGCGTGTCCGTAGCCCGACCGTTAGCGAGGGCTACCGTGAGGATGCGTACCTGAATGCCGAAGGGCGCGTCGCCGAGGTAGCCCTCGCTAACGGTCGGGCTACGGACACGCTGCCGCGCCGCACACTACGCTCGCGTAGCCGAAACGGAAGAGGCGCACCAAAAACGAATTGGCGTGGTGGTCACGGACAGAGGTTGAGGCCGCAACCTTTAGCGGCCTGAAGTTTCAGGCGGGGCAAACAAGCAAGGGAATCGCGTTTTCCAAGCTGTCTGTACGGCGATGAGCCGGTTGTCGGTTCGAGCCCGACCGCGAGTACTAACAGTGATGTTTTCAGAGTAAAAGGAAATCAAATGCACAATCCTGAACGCCAGTTGACGGAATATTTAACCGAGATCAAAAAAAAAGTGTCATGGTTAATTTCTAAGAAGGAAACCTATTGGTACCTACGTGAGTGTGAAAATACTCAATATTCACAGGTATTTGATAGCCATCCTGCTTTTTGGGGGAACGTCATCACTGCATTGGATACTGATTTATTCGTCAACCTTGCGACGCTTTACGATGAGCGAGAAGAAAGAAGCCTCGTAGATTATCTTAAGCAAGTGAAAATGCATTGTGGCTCACTTGTTAGCGCTAACCGCTTACGAGAGTTTGAAGCTGCCATTGACGAACAAATGGCTAAGATTGCAGGCGCTCAAAATATAGTGAGTACCTTAAAGACTCATCGGGATAAATATTATGCTCATTCGGACAAGCGATATTTTGGCAAGCCAGATCGCCTAACAACAGAGCATCCCTTAAATGTTGACGAGTTAAGCGAACTGATAAATACGGCTTGCGAAATCGTTAGAAAACAGTATTCGTTCATTTTTAAGGCCCACCTAGTTTCTTGCTCTCCTGTGAATTCAGGTGATGTTGAAATAGTTGTCAGAAACCTGATGATTTGGCCAGAGTTAGTTTCAAAGATTCGAGAAAGCTCAGATGGTGAAAAATACTTGCAACAGCTTCTGATAAAACATCTCAAGTAACAGAATTATTATGGCAAACCTGAAATACAAACTGATTGAAACTACGAAAGGCGTACCCATCAAGGCTTGGATCAAGGGCGTGACGATGGAGGTGGAAGCCGAGAAGCAACTGTTGAACGTTTCGCAGTTGCCGATTGTTTACAAATGGGTAGCCGCGATGCCGGACGTACATTTTGGCATCGGGGCTACGGTGGGCAGCGTGATTCCGACGAAGGGCGCGGTGATTCCGGCGGCGGTGGGCGTCGATATTGGTTGCGGGATGGCTGCGTTGCAGACTTCGCTGACCGCCAATGACTTGCCGGATAACCTGCGCAACATTCGCCGCGCGATTGAGAAGGCCGTGCCGCACGGGCGTACCGATCACGGCGGACGGCGCGACAAAGGGGCGTGGGGCGAGTTGCCGCGTCGCCAGAAAGGCGTATGGGCGCAGTTGGAGCGCGGTTACAAAGAGATTTGCGAGAAGTTTCCGCGCCTTGATCGTGGGAACACCGTGAATCATCTGGGTACGCTGGGCACGGGCAATCATTTTATTGAAGTCTGTCTGGATGAATCCGATCAGGTCTGGTTCATGTTGCACAGCGGCTCGCGTGGCGTAGGCAATCGCATCGGTACGTTTTTTATTGAGATGGCGAAAAACGATATGCGTTCCGTCATCAAGAATCTGCCCGATAAAGATTTGGCTTACTTCACCGAAGGCACTGAGCATTTCGACGATTACGTCAACGCGGTCAGTTGGGCGCAGGAATTCGCTTTGTACAACCGCAAGCTGATGATGGAACAAGTCATTGACGCCGTCGCCGAATCGGGCGAAGTGCCGCCGTTCAAGGCCGAATTGCAGGTCGTGAATTGCCATCACAACTACGTCGCGCGCGAGACGCATTACGGCGAAGAGGTGCTGGTGACGCGCAAGGGCGCGGTGCGGGCGCGGCTCGGCGATCTCGGCATCATTCCGGGTTCGATGGGCGCGCGCTCTTACATCGTGCGCGGCTTGGGCAACGACGAGAGCTTTCACTCTTGCAGTCATGGTGCGGGTCGTGCGATGTCTCGCAACGAAGCCAAGCGGCGGTTTTCTACGGCAGACCACGCGAAGGCTACGGAAGGCGTGGAGTGCCGGAAGGACGAAGACGTGATTGACGAGACGCCGATGGCTTACAAAGACATTGACGCCGTGATGAATGCGCAACGCGATTTGGTTGAGATTGCGCATACGTTGCGGCAGGTCGTGTGTGTGAAAGGTTAAAGGCTGGGAGCGCCCGCGCCTGGGAGCGCCCGCATCCTGCGGGCTATCTGCGAAGCGGCGAAGCCTTCCTTTTTCTCAATCTTCACGATGCGCAAGGCTGGAATGAGGAACGCTGCGCGGCTTCTTTTACAGCCCGCAGGATGCGGGCGCTCCCAGGCACGGGCCATGCGAATCCGGCCTTTCGTGATTATGGGCGAGCGGATAAGATGCACGCCGCAATTACTTCAAGAGGAGCGAAAACATTCGTGCAAATCAACGAACGACAAGTGGGCGAAGTCTGCGTCATTGCCCTGACGATTACGCCGCAAGCGCGCGGCCCTTATGAGCCGTTGCAAACGCTGGTACGCGAGCGGCTGGCTTCAGGCATAAACAAATTCGTACTCGACCTCGGCGCGTGCGAGTGGATTGACAGCGCGGCGTTGGGCGAACTCATCAAGGTTCAGATTCATGTGATGCGGCAGGATGGACAGGTGCGCGTGGCGGCGGTTCCGGTAAAAGTGAAGGCCTTGCTGGATGTCACCAACCTCAGCCAGGTGTTCGTGATTTGCGCCGATGAAGCGGCGGCCTTAGCCAGTTTTAGTTAAACCAATCAGGGGAACGGAGAACCGTTGGCGGTTGTTTATTGGCGATTGACCGCGTAAGCTGTCCGCCGTTTTACCCCTTCCGTCTCTTACTTAAAGAACAATGAAATATCGTCCTTTGCTGAAAAATTTCCGTGTGCGTCTGCCCGCCTATCAAGCGACGCAGGAGTGGGCTTTTGACTGGCTGGCGCAGGCCCATGCGCGCGCCGAAGCGACGGCGACCGCCGACGAATCGGTGTATGCCGAATGGCAGCCGCGCATGGCGAAACTCGTGCGTCGCTTTGGCTGTTCGCCCACGCACATGGGCGCGCGGCGCTCTGAGTTAGAAGACTTTCTGCATACGGATTGGGCGCGCATGCAGGTTTTTAACTTGCACGAAAGCGCCGACGGGCAAGGCCTCGGTTTGCGCAATGCGTTTTTCGCCGACCAAGCCGACCGCGCCGCGATGGATTTTTTCGCCGATGACGAAGAAGCTCCAGCGGATTTGCTGCATGTTTCCTGCACCGGTTACGCCTCGCCCAGCCCGATTCAAAAACTCGTAGACCGCAAAGGCTGGCATCATCAAACACGTACGACGCAGGTTTATCACATGGGCTGTTATGCCGCCGTGCCGGCGTTGCGCGTCGCGGCGGGTTTGCTCGCTCAACCGCAAGGCGACGTGCCGTTGCGCGCCGAAATCATTCACACCGAACTTTGCACGCTGCATTTCAATCCGCGCGATCATCGGCCTGAACAATTGGTGGTTCAAAGTTTGTTCGCCGACGGACACATCCGCTACGCGATGACTTATGGCGAAGCTGAGACGGCCAAGCGCGATGAAGCTGCGTTCGAGATTCTCGCCGTCCGCGAAGAGGTCGTGCCGGGTTCGCTCGGCGATATGACGTGGGTCTTGTCGGAATGGGGCTTCAGAATGACGCTCGCGCGCGAAGTGCCTGAGAAAATCGCCGATGGTTTGCCGAGCTTTTTGCAACGGCTGTTTGCCGACGGCGGGCGCGATTTTGAAAAGACCCGCGAACAGGCCGTGTTCGCCATTCATCCGGGCGGGCCGCGCATTATTGATTCGGTGAAAGACCTGCTGCGATTGGATGAATCGCAAATCACGCACAGCCGCGGCGTCCTGTTTGAACGCGGCAATATGTCTTCGGCCACCTTGCCTCACGTGTGGGAACGCATAGACAAAGACGAGACGATCAAATCGGGTACGCTAATCGTGAGCCTCGCTTTTGGGCCGGGCTTGACGATGGCCGGGACGCTTTTCGAGAAATGCTGAGTTCGCGCTGGTTGCTGGTGACGTTTCTGCTTCACATGCTGTGTTTGGGAGTAGACGAGTTTTACTTTCACTGGCGGCGCGGATTGCCGC
>JAYSVR010000403.1:0-1560 GCA_043718445.1 Acidobacteriota bacterium
AGACGGCCTCGCGCAAGCCAGCAATCGTTACAGCCATACGTCTACGTGGCCGCGCTGGAAGCTGGCGGAGTTGCGGCAAAGAAGACGCGACGAGCTTTAGCTCTCAAATAGGGCTGGCAGAAAAATGAAACAGAAAAAAGGCCGTTTGATCCGCGAGCATCTGCGTCATCTGCTGTGATAAAAAATTGACGCTCGTTCGAGGATGTCGCACGATGCGCGCCGTAAAAATCACAGCGACTCTCATGGCACCCTCATGGTAAACGATGCGCTCCAGCAACAATTCAAAGCAGCCCTCGACGCGCTAATAGCACAGGTGAAAACTGACCGTACGATTCTCGCGGCGCTGCTATGCGGCAGCCTGTCTTATGACGCCGTCTGGGCCAAATCTGACGTAGACCTCGTGTTAATCACCCAAGACGACCGCAAGTCAGAAAGCAGCGGACTCGCGCTCTATGCCGACGGCGTCAACGTACACGCCCTGCTGATGTCGCGCGCCGAGTTCCGCCACACGCTCGAAGGCTCGTTGAGCAATTCGTTCATGCATTCGTTTCTGGCGAAAGGGAGTTTGCTTTATGCGCACGACCCGACGATTGAGGCGCTGTGCGCGCGACGCGGCGCGATTGGCGAACGCGACACGCAAGTGCAATTGCTGCGCGCGGCGACCAATGTGTTGCCGCCGCTTTATAAGGCGCACAAGTTTTTCATCACGCGCGGCGATCTCGATTACACGGCGCTGTGGATTTTGCAGACCGCCACGCCACTGGCTCAACTCGAAATCATCAACGCACACCTGCTCGCCGACCGCGAAGTCATTCCGCAAGCACTGAAACTCAATCCGTCGTTTTTCAAAACGATCTATACCGATTTGCTCAACGCCAAAAAGACGCGCAAGAACGTGATGGCCGCGCTTGATGCGATTGACGCTCACGTCGCCGAACACGCGCCGAAGCTGTTCGCGCCCGTGATCGAACATCTGCGCTCAGTCGGTGAAGCGCGTTCCTGCACCGAGATCGAAGACCATTTCAAACGCAACTTCAACGTCGAAGGCGTGACGACGGCGTGCGAATACCTCGCCGATCAGGGCTTGATCGGTAAGGCCGCTACGCCGGTGCGCCTGACGAAAAAGAGCAACGTCGAGGTGCAGGAACTCGCGTTCTTTTACAGTGAGTGAAAAGCGTAGGGCAGGATTTAATCCTGCCCTACGCTTTTCCTGAAGAGGTTCAACTCAATGATTCAACCCGAAGAACTCAAGAAAAATACGCCGCTGCTGTGGGCTACGGGCAAAGGCACTGATGTCTGGAAGCTGTTTTGCGCCTGTGTCAGCGGCGACCTCAAAGCCGTCAAGCGGCTGCTGAACCAAAACCCGTCATTGGCGCGGACGCATTACGGTTATCGCACGCCCATCTATTTTGCCGTACGCGAAAACCAATTGGCGGTCGCCGCTTACCTGCTTGATCACGGCGCTGATGCGTTGGGGCTGGCGGTGAATGACAGCTTGATTCAGCTCACGCGCGACCGTGGTTATGTTGAGATGGAAAAGCTGTTAGCGGCGAGATACGC
>JAYSVR010000404.1:0-4460 GCA_043718445.1 Acidobacteriota bacterium
ACGCTGGTGGCTGAATCCTATGGCGAAACAGTGGTTTATCATTCACACCTATTCAGGTTACGAACGCAAAGTGCGTGACAGCCTGCAAACCCGCATCCAGGCTTTTCGTATGGAAGAACAGGTCTCGCAAGTCCTGATACCTACCGAAAAAGTCGTCGAGATGAAAGGGACCAAGCGCGTCGAAAGCGACCGCATGATTTTCCCCGGCTATGTGCTGGTCGAAATTGAGTGCGGCGAAAGCACCGCGCCTTCAGACCAAGCCTGGCACCTAATTAAAAGTACTCCCAAAGTTACCAGTTTCGTCGGCGGAGATAAGCCTACGCCTTTGACGTCTGAAGAGGTGGATCAAATTGTTCACCATCAGGCCGTCGCGGCGGATAAGCCCAAACCAAAATTCACCTTCGAAAAAGGCGAAATGGTACGCATCAACAACGGCCCGTTCCAGTCGTTTACGGGTACGGTCGAAGACGTCAACACCGAAAAGAGCATGCTCAAGGTGATGGTCACGATCTTCGGACGCGCAACCCCAGTGGAATTAGGCTTTCTGGAAGTCGAAAAAATTTCGTATTCGGAAGAAAGCTAACAGCGGCCCCAGTTGGCCCAAGAACCGCAAGCGGCTGCGAGCGCCGCTCATAACAGTTAAGCATCGTCGAACCTTGCGCGCACTACCGTTCGCGGTACTGATTCGACAACACGTTTTTATTTAATAAGGCTATGGCAAAGAAAGTAACCGCAATGATTAAGCTCCAGGTTCCCGCCGGTAAGGCGAACCCTGCGCCGCCCATTGGTACGGCGCTCGGTCCGCAAGGCGTGAACATCATGGAGTTCTGCAAACAGTTCAACGCGAAAACCTCGAATCTTGGCGACATCAAAATCCCCGTCGTCATCACGGTTTACGCCGATCGTTCGTTTACCTTCATCACCAAGACGCCACCAGTGGCCGACTTGATTAAGAAGGCGCTCAGTTTGGAAAAAGGCTCGGGGAAACCCAACCGCGAAAAGATCGGTTCGATTACCCAAGCGCAGATTGAGGAAATCGCCAAAACCAAAATGCCTGATCTCAACACCACCAATCTCGAAGCCGCCATGCGCACCGTCGCTGGCACGGCCAAGAGCTTGGGACTTGATATCAAGTAAGCCCGTCACACGCACCACGCGGTGCGTGGCGGAATGCAGTTTTGATAACAGCCCGCCGGGCGCAAGCAGTTCGCGTCAGGCAGTTTGAAAATCTTTCGCTCGCATTCCTAAGAGGGAGTGGCAAGCACTCGGTCTTTCGAGACCGAAAGCCTGCACGTCACGTTAACACCTGAAAGGAAACCAATTCATGGCAGGAAAAAATTTCAAAGCCGCTGTGTCTCAAGTAGACAAAGCGAAGCTTTACCCGATCACCGACGCCATCGCGCTCGCGCAGAAACTCGCGTTTGCGAAATTCGACGAGACGGTCGAAATCACGATGGTACTCGGAGTAGACCCGCGTAAAGCTGACCAACTCGTGCGCGGAACCCTCGTGTTGCCGCACGGTTTGGGCAAATCAAAAAAGGTCGCCGTCATTGCCGGTACGCCGGAGAAACAAAAAGAAGCGCAGGAAGCCGGAGCCGATGAAGTCGGCGGCGAAGACTTGGTGAACAAGATCAAAGGCGGCTATCTGGATTTCGACGCACTAATTTCGACGCCCGATATGATGCGTCTGGTCGGTGCGCTCGGTAAGATACTCGGCCCGCGTGGCTTGATGCCCAATCCGAAAACCGGCACGGTGACGCCCGATGTCTCGACCGCCGTCAAAGAAACTAAAGCCGGTAAGGTCGAATATCGCGTAGACAAAACCGGCGTCATTCACGTCGGCGTCGGCAAGATTTCTTTCGCGGCAGACAAGATTGGCGACAACGCCAAAGCCTTGATTGACGCAGTAATTAAAGCCAAACCGGCAACGGCGAAAGGCAAATACGTCAAGAAAATCAACGTCGCTTCCACGATGGGGCCGGGCATTTTAATTGATCCGGCTTCGGTGGGTGCCTAACGGCAAGCGCAATTCATCAGTGAGGACAACATGAAAACCAGAAATCAAAAAAATCAGGAAATTGCCGGCCTCAAGGAAGAATTCAACGCGATTTCGCACGCGCTCGTGATTGATTTTCAGGGGCTGTCAGTCGAGAAGGATTGGGCGATGCGCGCTGCGTTGCGCGCCGCCAATCTGAATTATCGCGTCATCAAAAACAGCATCGCGCGCCGCGCCGTTGACGGCACGCCGCTCGACTCGTTGAAAGACTCGTTCACCGGCATGTCGGGCCTGGCTTATAGCGCCAGCGATCCGGTCGCGTTGGCGAAAGTGTTGAGCAAAGTCGCCAAAGAAAACGACAAGGTCAAATTCAAGGCGGCGGTCGTAGACGGCAAAGCGATCAAGGTCAAAGACATTGACGCGCTGGCTGCGTTGCCGTCGAAGGAAGAGCTCATCAGCAAGCTGATGTTCGTATTGAATTCGGGCGCGCAGCGTATTGCGGCGGTTATCAACGCCGTCCCGCGCAACCTGGCGGTGGTCGTAGACCAAATCGCCAAGCAAAAGAGCGCCTAAAGTTTTTTGCAAGATTAACCAGAGGCAGCGGCTATGTCAGTGTGCTGTTTCTGCTGCGGGCGGCAACGGAGTGATGCCCAATGCCAACCGATAAGCGCGTTGCGTCAGCAGGTTTTTGCGCAACGTATGGGTTAAACGATTCGCTGCTTATTTCAGGCAGCAACTGTATTTTAGGAGAATAAATAATCATGGCAGACATCAATGGTTTGGTTGAACAAATTAAAGTCCTGACGCTGCTCGAAGCGTCGGAACTGGTCAAAACGCTGGAAGAAACCTTTGGCGTTTCGGCAGCCGCGGCCACCGCAGTAGCCGCGGCTGGTCCAGCGACGGCAGCGGTTGTTGAAGAAAAAGACGAATTCACCGTTATGTTGACGGGCGCAGGCGCGAACAAGATCAACGTGATCAAAGTCGTACGCGAAATCACCGGCCTCGGCTTGAAAGAAGCCAAAGACCTGGTGGACGGCGCTCCGAAAGCGGTGAAAGAAGGCATCAACAAGGAAGAAGCCGAGAAGGTCAAAACCAAGTTGACAGAAGCGGGCGCTTCAGTCGAATTGAAGTAGTCCATTACTTTTGGCGCTTAGCGGCGGCGAACACAACAGAAAAGGGTGCATGTCATTCAACGTGCGCCCTTTTCTTTCACGGTAAAACGCCAACGCACGCGCCAGCGGTTGAACATACGCAAGAGCGTATGGTACAAACCTTTTTTCTCTCGAACGACTTCAACCAATTCAATTTGGCAGTTCATGCAAGAGCGCAAACGGGTTACAGACGCTATTCGGCAAGGACTTATCGAAACAGAACTAACAAAATCTGGCTGCCAAGTGCGGCGGGGCAAAGTTTGCCTTGCCGCCCTTTGGCGTTTCATCACTACGCTTTTTTATTTTTTGTTAACGGTTTCCGCACAACAAGATGTGGCGGTGACTCAAGCAACTTGGTAGTAACTCTTAGGTAGGGTACCCACAAAATGTCTATTGAAATTACAGCAATCAATGAGGGTGGCAAGCCTGTGGGCAACGGCGTCAAGCCCC
This sequence comes from Acidobacteriota bacterium, assembly GCA_043718445.1. Classification (GTDB taxonomy): domain Bacteria; phylum Acidobacteriota; class Blastocatellia; order RBC074; family RBC074; genus JACPYM01. Next base: position 3,598 of record JAYSVR010000404.1, read on the forward strand.
CGCGCTACGACTTCTCGAAAATCAAGACGGCCGTACGCATTCCGAACTTGATCGAAGTCCAGCGCGAAAGCTATCAACGCTTTCTGCAAATGGAATTGTTGCCCAACGAACGCGACCTCGTCGGTTTGCAGGCAGTCTTCAAATCCACCTTCCCGATCAGCGACTTCCGCGACACCTCGTCGCTCGAATTCGTCGAGTTCCGCATCGGCAACTGGATGTGCAAATGCGGCCAGTTACAGGGGCTGCATCACTTGCGCTCGAACTGTAAGACTTGCGGCTCGGTGATTCGCGTCAATCCGCTCTCAAGCGATGACATCATCTGTCACTCGTGCGGCTCTTATAACAAAAACCTCGTCATCACCTGCGACAACTGTTCTGAACCCGTCGGCTTGAAGCTCAAATACGACGTGCAGGAATGCCAGGAACGCGGCATGACTTATAGCGTACCGCTACACGTCAAGATTCGCCTGACCGTGTGGGACAAAGACGAAGAGACGCAGCAACGTTCCATCCGCGACATTAAGGAAGAAGAAGTTTATTTCGGCGACCTGCCGCTGATGACGGTGAACGGCACGTTCATCATCAACGGCACCGAGCGCGTCATCGTTTCGCAGCTTCACCGTTCGCCCGGCGTCTTCTTTGAGAAGGCGATGAACAACACTTACTTCCTCGCCAAGATCATTCCCTATCGCGGTTCGTGGGTAGAGTTTGAATACGACTCAAAGAACCTGCTTTACGTGCGCATTGACCGCAAGCGCAAGTTCCTCGCTTCGGTCTTTCTGCGCGCGTTAGGCTTGAAAAGCGACGACGACATTCTGCGGAAGTACTACACCATAGACAAAATCAAGCTGAAGGGTGCGAAG
>JAYSVR010000405.1:0-42865 GCA_043718445.1 Acidobacteriota bacterium
CTCGTCACAAGCCTTTTCATTTTAGGCCGAGCCGAGCCACCTCTGGCGTGTTGACGGGGAGCAACGCGGTTTGCTGTGCTTTACCCCGTCACTTTTAAGGATTTACGTTAGCGGATTACACCCAGTACGTTATTTGCGAGGTTACAATCTTTGAACAAAAGAAACTTCCCCCTGACCAACAAGTGCGACCTAGGCTTGAAAAGTGGCTAATGAATGTTCCTAGAGAGGACTTGTGCGAGATCGAAAGGATTTACGTAGTGACAGATGAAGGGCAAGATTACGCGGGAAATTATTTGCCCGTGTTATTTAATATAACTCTGGTTTGGTATAACCCTTTTTCAAGAAGAAGTATCACCGGAAGGCTACTTGTAAGCCATATAGAAAAGACTTTGTACCATGAAATTGGGCATCACGTTCACCGGCATACGTTTGGGCAGGACGCAGAACAAGAAGCTCAAGCTGATCAATATGCAATTCGTTTACTCCAACTCAGTCGTCCAAAATTGAGCAAGTTCGCCCATATTTTAAGGAAAGTCATTTTATGGGATTGGTGGCACTAATGAGTTTTTTTTACGCGAGGGAGAAAGCTATGAAAGTTGATATGTCACCGCAAGCGATTACCTTACGGCTGAAACGTGTTTCGCAATTACGTGACTTATGTCTATCGTTAAGCAAGGCCAAAAAAGTGAAGCGAGAGAATGACCACCTGCCTTCCCAGGCAAACCAAGTTGCGGCTAACAGCAGGTAATTATGAAAATGATGAAAAGGGTTTTAGTTTTAGGTTGTTTATTGGCTTTTTGCTTGCCTGCGACGAATCTTGAGATTCACGCGGCGCAGAAATCGCGCGTCTACAAAATCATCGCCGCCGAAAGTAACTTGTGGGTTTACGTCGCCAAAGCCGGACTGCTCTCAGCCCTCGCGCACAATCACAACATCGGCGTAGCTGCATTCAACGGAACTGTCACCGTGCCGGAAAGCGGTGCGGCGGGCGGTTCGATGCAGCTTGAGATGGACGCAAAATCGCTTAACGTAGCCGATAAAGGCATCAGCGAAAAAGACCGCGCCGAAATTACCAAATCAATGCACGGCGAAGTGCTGCATTCTGACAAGTACGCCAAGATTGTTTTTAAGTCAGTCAGCGTGGGCGAAGTGAAATCGTTGGGCGGAGACAATTACAACTTCACGGTGCAAGGCGATTTAACGCTGCACGGCGTAACGAAACGGATTGGCGTGCCGGTGTCGGCGACGGTTACGGCGCAACAACTCAAGGCGACGGGGAAATATACGCTCAAGCAATCGCTGTTCGGGATTACGCCGTATTCCAAAGCGGGCGGCGCGGTCAAAGTCAAAGACGATGTCGTAGTGAATTTCAGTGTCGTGGCGAAAGCATAATGAGGAGTGACGATTAAAACGGATCGGCAAAAAATATTCTGGCTCTGGGTTTTGATTTTCGGCGCATTTTTGATCGTCGCAGGCTTCAGGCGTGTTTGGCTGTGGTTGCAACCGCAGGTGGCTTTCCCCGCGCAAGTTCAACCGCTTGTTACTCCCGCTCCTACGATTCCCGCGCCAGCGACAGTCGCGCCGAGTAAAGCTGCTGAAGAACCTTCAACGCAGCCTCTGACGGAAGCTAAAATTCCTGCTGGGTTGAAACTGATTATTCCGGTGCAGGGAATCAAGCCGGAGCAATTGCGCGATACGTTTAATGACGCGCGATCTGCCGGACGTACGCATAATGCGATTGATATAATGGCTCCGCGTGCTGCACTTGTGTTGGCAGCGGCTGATGGCGAAGTAGTCAGGTTCTTTAACAGCGAAGCGGGCGGCATTACGCTTTATCAACTCAATCAAGAGCGCAACGTCGTATTTTATTATGCCCATCTGGAACGTTACGCTGACGGCTTGTCAGTAGGTCATCAGGCCAAGCAAGGTGAAGTCGTCGCTTACGTTGGTGACACGGGCAATGCGGGCGCGGGGAATTATCACTTGCATTTCGCCGTCTGGCTGACCGACGACCCGAAACGTTTTTGGGCCGGTACTAACATAAACCCTTATGAGTTACTTAAACGAAGGTGAATTAAAGTTATGCGGAAAATAATCGCGGTATTATTAGTTTTATTGGTGATCGGCCTTGCCGCCGCTTATCGCTACCAGGATGCGTTACGTAAATATCCAGCTTTACATCGCGTAGTGTCTGCGTTGCCGGGGTTCAAGGCGGAGCCAATGCCGACGCCAGCAATCGCTATGGTTCCGATGGCGACGCCTACGCCGCTTATCAAAATCAAGGAATTGCCCATCACGTTGCCGTTGGTGGATGCGCTCTTTTTTGTGGATCGGCAATTCGTCGCCGAAATGAAAGGTCGCTTGCAACTCAGCGATGACTTGATCGAACGCTTGCGGCAAGCCGCGCGCAACGACACACAAAGCCTGCGCGAAAGTGAGACTGGTGAAACGACTACGACCACGATCACTTCAGGGCAACGCGCGGCAGATAAAATCAGCGAGATTCTGGGGGCAGAACGTACGCCGCGCTTTGCTGAGTTTGTGTTACAGCGTTGGCAATATCTCGGCACCATGGAAGGCGACGGAGAAGTTGCGCTGGCGACTGCTACGCCGTTGGGCGAATTGCAACCGCCACCGGGTGTCGAGCCTTCGCCTTCTCCCAGCCCTGTTATCGTCGCGGCTGCCGGGGTTTTCGTGGCTCCGCTTGATTCGCGCATCGTCGTGAACGCGCCCGCTTATCGCATGGATGTTTTTGAAAACGGCCAACTCGTTAAATCTTATAAAGCGGCTATGGGCGTGCCTGATTTTCCGGTGCCGATGGGGTTGCGCAAGGCTTCGACGATTATTTTTAATCCGACATGGACGCCCCCGGATGAACTGTGGGTTGCGGCTGATAAGGTAGGGAAAAAAGTGGCGGCGGGCGACAAGCTCAATCCGTTGGGCGTCATCAAGATTCCTATCGGCGCACCGCTGCTCATTCACGGCGGCAAGTCTTTGGCGAAAATCGGTACGCTCGCTTCGCACGGTTGTGTGGGGCTGACAGACCGCCAGGTGCAGGATTTCGCCAAGCTGCTCGGACGCATCGGCGGTGCCGAAGTCACTGACGATGACCTCGCCGCGCGCGCCGCTGATCGCAAGCAAACCAAAACGCTGAAACTCAAACAAACCATTCCGGTGGAGTTGCGTTATGAAACCATTTTGGTCGAAGACGGCAAGCTGCATGTTTACCCAGATGTTTATAGCCGCGACACCAATCGTCGCGAAAATCTCGCAACGGTGCTGAATAATTTCGGCTTGCAACTCACCGACCTGAGCGAAGCCGAACGCGCGCAGGTTGACGCCGCGATGGCTGCGTTTTTTGTGAAAGAAGAAGCGGCTCCGGCGCAATCCGCGACGCCGTTGACGACAGTTGAAAAAGCGGCACAACGCAGGCAAGCACTCGCGCGTGATAAGCTAGCGAAACAATTCAAGACGGCTAAAGTCGCCGCCATCGAAATTGCGGCGTTGGTCGGGAAGGGCTACCCCGCGCCGATGGCTTTGGATACGGGCGCGACTCCCAAAGTCGTAAGCAAGACAGTGGCGACTAACAAAAAATAAATAACGGGCGTATGGTTAGGTGCATTCAACTGAGTTACTTGTTGGGAGTTATTTGGCTGGGTTTTTGTCAGGTAACCTGGGCGCAGGAGCCGCAAGACCCGCCGGAGCCAACAGCGGTGCAAGTTACCCCTACGCCGGTAACTCAACTGCCTGACGGAACGAAGCTGATTATTCCGGTAGCAGGCGTTAAGCCCTCTGAGTTACTCGATACTTTTACCGCGCTTCGCTCCGGCGGACGTACGCACAACGCGATTGACATTATGGCTCCGCGCGAAACGGCGGTATTGGCGGCGGCGGATGGCGAGATTCTTCGATTGATAACGAATGCTTTGGGCGGGACTACGCTTTATTTGTTAAGCATAGATCGCAAGGTAGTTTTTTATTACGCGCATCTGGATTATTACGCGGAAGGTTTATTTATTGGGCAGAAGGTCAAGCAAGGCGAAGTCATTGCTTTCGTAGGCGACACGGGCAATGCAGGCATTGGGAACTTTCATTTGCACTTCGCGGTTTGGTTAGTCGAAGACCCGAAAATTTTTTCGAACGGGACTAACTTAAACCCATATCCTTTATTGAGACGCGCACGGCTTAAACCTTGAGGAGGTTACTTTATGGCACACGCAGCAGCAGAAATGAGGCAGCAGGCGATTCAGATTTTCAGTCCGGCAACCAACGCTAAAGTCGGTGAAGTCGCCATCAACTCGCCGGCTGAGGTACGCGCGGCGATCAGCGTGGCGCGCAAGGCGCAATCCGTCTGGCGCGCGTTGAGTTTGTCGCAACGGCGCGACGTGATGCTCAAGGCGCGTGATGCCTTTCTGTCGCATCAGGAAGAGTTGATCGAATTGCTGTGCGCCGAAAACGGCAAGCCGCGTATCGAGGCGCTGACCGAAATCGCTTACGTGTGCGATGTCCTTACGTTTTATGGCAAGCAGGGGCGCAAGTTTCTCGCGCCGCATCGCATTACGCCGCACTTGCTCAAAAACAAAACGATCACCGTGCATTACCAGCCGCGCGGCGTGATTGGGATGATTACGCCATGGAATTTTCCGTTGATTCTGACGTTGGGCGAAGCCGTGCCTGCGTTGATGGCGGGCAATGCGGTGATTATCAAACCTTCTGAATGGACGCCGCTGATTGCCGCGCGTGGCGTTGAGATTATGCAACAAGTTTTTCGCCAAGCCGGATTGCCTGCTGAAATTTTGCAGGTTGTGAATGGCTTCGGCGATGTAGGCGGCGCGCTGGTGGATGAAGCCGATATGATTGCGTTCACGGGCAGCGTGGCGACGGGCAAGTTGATTGCTGAACGTGCGGCGAAACGATTGATTCCGGTCAGTCTGGAACTTGGCGGAAAAGACCCGATGATTGTGTTGCGGGACGCCGACATTGAGCGCGCCGCTAACGCCGCCGTGTGGGGAGCATTTACGAATTCGGGGCAGGTCTGCATTTCGGTTGAGCGCGTATATGTCGAAGAGCCGATTGCGGAAGAGTTCACGCGGCGTGTGGTAGAGAAAACCAAAGCCTTGCGGCAAGGGATCACGGGCGCACCTGACGAGCGCGTTGATATAGGCGCGATGACTTTTCCCAAGCAAGTTGAAACCGTCGAAGCGCATGTGGCCGATGCACGAAAGCGCGGCGCTGAGGTGCTGACCGGCGGGCGGCGCAATCCGAATTTAGCGGGCAGGTTTTATGAGCCGACAGTGCTGGCGGGCGTCAATCATTCGATGCAAATCATGACCGAAGAAACCTTCGGCCCGGTGCTGCCGATTATGCGCGTGAAAGACGCTGACGAAGCGCTGCGGCTAGCGAACGATTCGCCTTATGGCTTGAACGCGAGCGTATTCACGGGCGATGCCGCGCGCGGGCACAGGTTCGCTGAGCAACTCGAAGCCGGATTGACCACAGTGAATGATGTGATTGTCGGCTTTGGCGCGACCGATGCGCCTTCGGGCGGCCTTAAGGAAAGCGGCTTGGGCAAGCGGCACGGCGCGGTGGGTATACGTCGTTTCTGTCATGAGCAAGTTATCGTCGGCGAACGGTTTCCCCGGTTGAATCTATGGTTGAGTTTGAAGAGCGAACCGACGTGGTATCCGTATGAAGCAAAAACCGAACGAGTGTTATCGCGGGCGTTCGGCTTTCTATTTTCTTCCGGCTTCGCTGCCAAAGTGAGATCCCTGTTGGGCAAGTAAGCTGGGCAAGTGGATTTATGACTGCGCAACTGATCTTCGTTTGGTTGGCTTTGTTTATGAGTGCGACACAACAACCGCGTAACTCGCGCGCTATTCTGACCGAAACGCCTCCGGCGGCTGATGCCAAAATCGCATATGGAAAAGACCCGAATCAATTTGGCGCACTGCGCTTGCCGAAGGGCGATCAAGTCAACCGGCTTTATCCAGTCGTCGTGGTGTTGCACGGCGGCTGTTGGATGGCGGAATACGACTTGGGCTATATGGGGCACGTCAGCGCAGATTTGACGGCGCACGGAATGGCAACGTGGAATTTGGAATATCGGCGCGTTGGCAATGCGGGCGGCGGTTGGCCGGGTACTTTGGAAGATGTAAGCGCGGGCGTTCAGCATTTAACGAAACTGGCGAAAGAATATCCGCTCGACTTACAGCGCGTGGTGGTCATAGGTCATTCGGCGGGCGGACATTTGGCTTTGTTGTTAGGCGCGCAACGTTTGAATGGCTTGCATGTGCGCGGCGTAGTTTCACTCGCAGGCATTACTGATTTGCGTTTCAAAGGTACGGCGTGTGATGCCAATGTGCCGATGCTGATGAAGGGCAAGGCGGATGAGCTTGCGGCAGTGTATGACAAGGCTTCTCCGTTGAAGTTGTTGCCGCTGGGCCTCAAACAAATCATCGTGCAAGGGAACGATGATCGAATTATTCCGGCGGCGATGGCGACGAGTTATGTGACGGCTGCGCAAGCCAAAGGCGATGCCGTGAAGTTAGTGCTGCTTGAGCAGGCCGGGCATTTTGAAGTGGTTGATCCGCAAGCAGCGGCGTGGGCAGAAATACGTAAAGAGGTAATTGCGTTGTTACGTTGAACGGCTTGCGCCGCGTGTAAGGGCAACGTAGATTGCTGATGAAAGGAAACATCCGTTATGAGCATAGCTTTTTCGTTAGCGCCCGTGCCTGAACCGGTTTCGCCAGCGCGTCTGAGTGTTAGCCAATATCACGCCATGATTGAGTCGGGCATTCTCACCGACAGCGATCCCATAGAATTATTGGAAGGATGTTTAATTACGAAAATGCCAAAAAATCCTCCGCACTCAATCAGCACAGGCTTATTGCTCGATGCCTTGTTGCGACTTTTACCTATCGGTTGGTCGTTGCGCATACAGGAACCGATCACCTTAACAGAAAGCGAACCTGAGCCTGATGCTGCGATTGTGCGTGGCGCGCGCCGTGATTATCTGGCTCGCCATCCTTTACCAAAGGACGTGGCGGTCGTGATTGAAGTGGCTGACAGTACGCTATCGTTAGATCGTAAATGGAAGAAGCGTCTGTATGCGGCGGCGGGCATTCCGGTTTATTGGGTAATCAATTTGCAGGAAAGCGTTATTGAAATTTATACCAACCCGGATGCGTTGGATTACCAGGCACATGAATTATTTCGTAAAACGCAGATGGTTCCTGTCATCATTGACGGGCAGCCTTGCGGCACGATTCCGGCGACAGACCTTTTACCGTGAGTTACTAAAAAATGCGTTTCAACTTTAATAAGACATTCGTTTATTTGTTTGTTGGGGTTTGTTTATTACCTGTTTTGTTATTCGGCTCGCGGATGATCTGGCCGATGATCAATGACGTGAGAACCGGGCAAACCAAAGAATACCCTGACGTGCAACCGCAACGATTCGCCCAGTCGCGCGAAAACGTATTCGCGGCGGCACTGGCGGTGGCGCAATCGTTCAATTGGGAGATTCGTTTGAATGCGCCGGAAGAAGGATTGATTGAGGCCGTAGACACTACGCCGCTGATGAAATTCAAGGATGACGTAACGATTACAGTGGGGACAGAAGGCGCGAGCAGCGTCGTGAACCTTCGCTCGAAATCGCGCGTCGGCAAGGGCGATCTGGGGGCGAACGCCAAACGCATTCGCAAGTTTCAAACTGAGTTAGCCAAACGCCTGAATTAGTGAAAAGTGAAAAGTGAAAAGTGAAAAGCGGAGGAAGGAAGAAGGTTCTTACTGCTTTTCACTTTTCACTTTTCACTTTTCACTAATTCAGGCGATGCCTGTCATGCCTAACATCAACAAGAGGGCGCGTTGAAGCCCTAGTTCGCGTCCGATGGGATCGTACCATTCACTCAGCCGGTGCGAATCTGCCGATATGCCGCCTACGCCAATCGTGATGGCGGGAATCCCTAAGCTGATCGGAATGTTCGAGTCGGTCGAAGCGCGATTGAGGCGCGGTTGAATGCCGAGCGCGACCGTGGCTTCGACGGCGGTTTGTACGAGTGCGGATTGACGCGGCGTTTCGCCAGAAGGGCGATGACCGGTGAGTTTAATGTCGGCGACCAGCGTACGTCCGCTGGCGGCGCGCAAACGATTTTCTTCGTGAATGGCTTGATGCGTGGCGTCGAGCAGAAACTCTTCGAGACGCGACAGTTCGAGTTCAGAGACGGAGCGCAAATCAATATCTACGCGCGCCCATTCGGGAATGACGTTGACTGATTCGCCGCCTTCGATGCGGCCTGCGTTGTAACTGGTGCGCGGTTCGTGAGGCGCGGGGTAATCGGCGAGTTTGGCGATGAGGCGTCCGAGCGCGTGTACGGGATTGACGACGCCGAAATCGCCCCAACTGTGTCCGCCGGGGCCAGCCAGCGAGATGCGATAACGTTTCGAACCCAAGGCTTGGTGCGTGATGTAATCAACGCCAGGGCCATCGAACGAAATGAAATGATGGATGCGGTCGCCCAATGATTGATCGCTGAACAAATGCCTGACGCCGCGCAAGTTGCCTTCGCCTTCTTCGCCGACGGTGGCAACAAAAGCGAGCGTGCCGAACGGCTTGAGGCGCGCGGCGTTGAGCGATTCGATCAGCGCAAGCAGGGCACTGAGTCCGGCGCAATTGTCTGCGATGCCGGGCGCGCAAAACCGCGAGCCTACGCGCTTGACGGTGACATCGGTCTCGGCGGGAAACACCGTATCAAGATGCGCTGAAACAACGAGCAGCGGTTCACCCAAAGGATCTATGGACACGCCTGGATAAAATCCGATGACGTTGCCTTCAGTGTCGGTATGCACTTCGGCGAGTCCGAGTTCCTGAAAGCGTTGTGCGAAGTAAGCGCCGCGTGTCGTTTCTTGAAACGGAGGCGCGGGAATTTCGCAGATACGAATGTGTTCGTCGGTGATCGCGCGTCGCTGTTGATCGAAAAATTGAAAAGCGTGGCGAACTTGTTCGTGGCGTAATAAGCCCTGAATGGGAGTCATATTTTGAAAGGTGAAGCAGCGCTTGTGAGACAAGCCGGATTGTTCAATTTCTGCCTTGAAATTGCAACGCGAGTGGTCGTTATTCAGGCCGTGAAAATAGGATTTCAGAGTGAGTAAGCGTAAGCGACGCTGCAAATGCAGAATGCTTGACTGCCTATAGAGGCTCCATTAAGATGCGTCGCCGTCACCCCCTAACCAGTAAATCCGATAACCTGCCTATGTTTTTTTCTTCCTGTTGTGGTGCCCCAGGATGTCGGATGTGGGAGTGCAAAGGCTTTACATATTTTTTATTGAACGGCTTCAATAGATGTGGTTCAAGCAGTCTTGATGGCGTAATCGGGCACCAGGGCTTCCCCCGTATCCTCAGTGCAATGTGGCAACACTTATACTTCCCGCTAGTGCATGGTGAATTGGTTTAGTGCCATCTCTTTAATGTCACCTAAAATGTCATTTGGCTCGCAATGGCCTAGTACGTTTGTGAGCAAGGCAATGGAATGGTGGGCGAAGGAATACAAGGAGTAGAGAAGAACAATGGTTGATCGTGGCATCCTTTTTTCAATCGGCAGGTATATTGGCGAAACGCTCAAGCGCCGCAGTGCTGCGCGTACGTTTTTGAGTTCGTTAGGTTTAGCCTTGTCGGTGGGCGGCTTCTGCTGGATGGCTGCGCATTGGAGCGCGCGCGCTGCCGCTGTGACGACCTTAACGCTGGATGCCGCGCCCACTGAGGTTTGGCAGGACGAACAGGCTCAAGGAGCAGTCATCGCCGGTTATGAAGGTTCGTTCGATCCGCAAACCAAACAACTGACCATTCAAGGCGGACGCGCCATCACCGAGCGCGTGACCGCTGGTCGCACTCTAAGTGCCCCTCTCAGTGGAAGATCAAACCCGAATCAGGAAGTGCCGCGCAATTCGGCTTATACCTTCAACGTCGTCAACAGCACCTTTCTCAGCAGCGGCGATCAGGCCGGACACATCTCCGGCGAAATCAGGCTTAACAATCAATCGGGCGCTACGCTTTACAACACGCGAGTAATTTTCACGCGCTTCAATCTTTGTCCGGCGGGCAATTGCGACGGCAGCAATGCGGTCAACCCAGCCAGCTACAACTATTACAACGACGGATTGATTCCTTATCAGGGCAAGCTGAACGTTTCGCGCGCTTATGGCGATATTCCGTCGAACGGCAACAGCAGCGCCGTCTGGACGTTTAACGTGACGACGATGCCGTCGCGCTTCTTTTTTGCTTTCGTCGTGTTGAGCGATTGGGGCGTAGCCGCTGAAAGCGTTTATCCCGCCGCCGTGCAGGTCAACGCCAACAACGGCGCAGGCGTAGTCATTCGTGGACGCGGCTTCACCGGTTCGCCGACCGTCAGCTTGCTGAATGCTGCCGGTCAGTCCGTGGCGAACCTGAGCAATGTCTCAGTCGTGAGCGATAACCAAATTACGGCGACGGTTCCGGCCAGCACAGCGCCGGGGAATTACGGCTTGCGCGTGACATTGGCGGGCGGAACGGTGAACGGACAAGGCTCAAGCGTGTTGTTGGGCAAGTTGACAGTGACGGGCGTGCCCTCGGCAACTTTGTCAGGCATGGTGAATACGATACCGAGTGCTGGCCCGTTTCTCGTGACCAGCGACATGACCTTGTCGGGCAACGTACCCATTCCGTTAGGTGCAGTGTTTTATGTGAGCAATGGCGCGCGCGTTATTTTGAGCAACGGCGCGGCGCTGCAAGCCAATGGACGTACGCCGGGCTTGGTTTATCAGGATTCAGTTTCACCGGGGCAAATCGTATTCACCGCGCAGCGTTCGCCCGGTGCGGCAGTTCCCGGCGCAGGCCTTTGGGGAGGCATTGATGCGACTTCGGTTGGCCCTAATAGCACGATGCGCAATGTAGTAGTCGAATTCGGCGGCGGCAATAACGGCGCAGGAATACTGCTCACGGGGTCGGGACGCACTTTGCAATTCACTGACAGCATCGCGCGGTTTAGCGCAGGCAGCGGACTGGCGGCGAACGGTGCGAGCGATTCGATTATCGGCTTTGCGCGCAATCGTGTTGAATATAACGGACAAGCGGCAACGACTCCGGCGCTGTTGTTAAGCGGTAATGCGGCGCTCGGTTTGTTTGAAATTCCTGACAGCAATTCTCCGACGGGTACGACGGTGAACGATGCGGGATATTTTTATTCGAGTGCGAACGAGTTTACTGAAAATTCGCTGAACGCAATTCAGATCGGCACGGATGGCGACGCAGCTTCGAATGACTTTTCGCGTTCGGGCGCAGGCGTACTGGTCGGACAGGGAAGCACGCCGTTACAGCTTCGCGGCTCGAATACGAATCCGGCCATTGTCGGTGCAGCGTTGCCAGCGGCTCCGACGGAATTGACCATCGGCCCGACGGCATTGATTCAACTGGCAGGCGGGCTCGATTTTCAAGCTGGTGATTACGGCAGCAGTCGTGTTGGTTGCATCGCCGCCAACGGTTTTGCCGGAGTCAATCAGGTCAATTCCGCTTCGCTGACGAGTTCCAAATACATCGTGTTTGATCGCATCGGCACGGGCGGCAACTTCGGTTCGATCTTCTTTGCGCGTAACTCGCTGGCGAGTTGTTTGTTGAGCTTTGTGCAGGTGCGCAACGGCGGCACGAGTTTGCGCGGCAATGGCGCAGTGATTTCAGAAGGCGCGAATGTCGTCGTACGTAACACACAGGTCACAGGCAGTGCGACGGGCGCCATCATCGAAACGCAAGGCGGCTTGGCGACGGGTAACGGAACTACGTTTGCGAGCAATGGTTCGTTGATTATTGACACGATTGCGGGCGGACTTTTCGGCGATGGCAATCTGGCGTCTGAAGCCGCTGTGCTTTCTCCGTTGCAGGTTGCCACAGACACGCAAGGACGCGGCGTATTTTTTATTGATGCGGGCGTCTCGGTGCCGGTGATGCGCTTTGTGAATACGACGCGCAATTCCGTGCAGATCGCCGGACGCACGATTGCGCCGGGTACGATCAGAACGCTGGCGGGCGGCGGCCTCGACATCGGTGATAACGCTCCCGGTTTGTCGGCTGACTTGGGTATCGTGACGGGCTTGGCAGTGAGCAATACCGGTGATCGTGTTTATTTTATTGATTCGATCACGCCCGCGATTCGCTTCGTCAATATCTCAAACGGTGACATCTCGATTGGCGGCGGATTGCCCGTAACGCGCGGCAATGTGGGTTCGCTGGCGCAGGGGAATTTAGGAGCGACGGTGGCGGGGTTAGCCGTACATCCCAGCAATGGCGATGTATATTTTTGCGATGCGGCGAATACCGGCAATCGGGTCTATCGCATTGGTGCTTCTGGCGGCACCCCTAATTTAGTGGCGGGCAGCGGACAAAACACCACCAGTGACGCGGTGTTTGAAGGCGGCTCGCCTACTGCGTTGAGGTTGCTCGAACCTCGTGCCCTTGCCGTGGATGCCGCAGGCAATGTTTATGTGACGGACACTGGTCATAATCGGGTCGTCAACGTAGGCGTGAATCCCGCGACGCTGGTCGTGCAATTTCCGGCGCAACGCACTCCGCCAGTTGGTTCGCCATACAAGAATCGTCCTTTTCCCTCTGGCTTGGCACTGGTTGGTTCGCAGCTTTATATCGCCAATCGGGCTGCTTACAACATCGTGGGAACCGAAAGCACCACGAATCCGGCAGACGTGGCGGGAAAGCGTGAAACCTCTTGCGAATATCCTGAACCTACTTCGACTTGTGGTGACGGCGGCCCGCGCACGGTCAGCCAATTCAAGTTCTTCGATTCCGGCAACGTAGGCATTTCCGGTGACGCCAATGGCATTTTCGTCTGCGACCAGTCCAATAATCAGGGATTGCGCGGACGCATTCGCTACGTCAACGTGACCAACAATGCCGTTGAGGTCGCAGGCAAGACGATTGCCGGTAACCAAGTCGAAACAGTTTTCGGCACTGGCTTGACGAAACCCTACGATACGGGACTTGCCAATGCCGCGTTGTTAGGAGCGCCGTCAGGGGTGGCGGTTGATCCGACCAATGGCGGCTTATGGATTTCTGAGGGCGGCAACGTTCGTTTTGTGAATCGCTCGTTAAAACCGCTCACGCTATTCGCGGGCACTGCCAGTGCGGTGACCGTGCAACCCGGACGTATCACTACGGTCAATTCTTCAGCGGGCTTGGGCGACAGCACTGACGGCGTGCAAATCAAGTTCGGCGGGTTCGATACGGCGCAAGGGCTGTGGGCAACTTCAGAGGGGGTGTATCTCGCAGATGCGCGCGGCGGGCCGGGCTTGCAAGGCGCTACGAATAACATTGTCAATCGTCGCACCAGTCGCATTCGCTTCATCAACACTTCAAATCAAAACGTAGTTTTTTACGCGGGCGGCCCAGCAGGCCTTGTCGTAAACCCCGGCGTCGTAACCACCGTTGCGGGCGGCAATCCTGATGCGGCTCGTTCTGCGCAGGACGGCCCCAATGCGTTAGAGGCGCGGTTGGTTGGTGCGGTTGATGTAGCCGTTAATCCGACCTCGGGCGACATCTATCTTTGCGAAGCGGGCAATAAGCGCGTACGCCGCGTGACGCGTACCACGGGCGCGATTGCGAGTGTCCCCGTCAATTTCCTGCCGGGTGCGACTGACCCCGGCATCACGAACGCGGCGGTCAACGCATACACCGGATTGACCTTCGATAATCAGGGACGCTTGTTGGTGGTGGATGCCGGACTCAACGCGATCTTGCGTGAGAAAGCGCCGGGCAGTGCTTTTACGACGGGCTTCGATACGTTGATTAGCGGTGCGCCGCTCAACAGTCCGCGCGACGTGGTGGTGGATAGCACGGGTAACTTTGCTTATGTGACTAACGCTGGCGCGCTTTTCCCCGGCACGGGTGATCATCGCGTTTTGAGACTGACGTTGTCGGGGAACTCGGCGACGGCAGCGACCTACGCCGGGCAGAATCAAGTCAAAGGTTATACGGGCGATTACGGTGCGCCTACGAGCGCACTCTTGAATTTACAGGCTTCCGGCATTGTCATCACCGTGCAAGGCGGCGCAGGCGTACTTTCGGTGGTGCCTACGCTCAACATCACGCTTGGTTTGAACGGCGAGGTGATCTTTGCCGATACGGCGAATAATGCCATTCGGCGCATTCGATAGGCGGAAAGGATTTTTTGGAGACGAATTATGGTTAGGAGTTTTTGGAAACCACAGTTGCTACGATACGGATTCATCGCTTTGTGTCTGACCGTGTCGTTGGGGAGTATGGCGGTTTTCGGACAGGACGCGCGCGGCGAGAGCCAGCACGTGATCTTCCTTTCGCAACGCGGCGGCACGGCTGAGTTATACCTGCTTGATCTGAATTCGCGGCAGGTGAGCCAGTTGACCAACAGCGGACGCGGGCACACGGCTCCGTCATTGGCGCGCGCTGGTCGCGGCGTAGTCTTCGCCGCACGCGAAGGCAGCCATTACGAATTGTTTGCGGCTTCGATCAGTCAGGCTTGGCGTTCGCGGCGTCCGCAATTGATCAGCGTGCAGCGTCTTACGATGAACACCTTTGACGAAGTCTCGCCCAGCGTATCGGCTGACGGCAATTTCATCGCGTTCGCTTCGGGTGACGGCATTGAGTTCATGACGGCGAATGCAGGCGCGCGGCAAGTTTTAGTGCCTGCCAGTGATGCGGCGCGAGACTATTGCCCGGCGCTTTCACCCGATGGCAATCAGGTGGCTTTCATATCTAATCGAGAGAATGGCCGCACGAATACCGACGAAGTCTGGGTGTTTGAACGCGCGACCAATTCGTTGCGTCAATTAACCAGCGGCGCACAGCCCGTAGGCGGGTTGAGTTGGAGCGCCGACGGTCAAAAGCTTGCCTTTACAAGCTCAAACACCGTCACTAAACTCACCGGCGTTGCGATTGCCGAGCTTGCCACCGGCGCTTTTCGCGTCGTTACTGAGCAAGGCGATAGCAATCCTTCGTTGTCAGCACGCGGCGACCGGTTGTTGATGACTTCGTGGCGTGACGGCGACGCCGAACTTTACTTGTTGAATTTGAACAGCGGGCAGACGACCCGGTTGACCTTTAATGCAGGCCTGGATGACGGCGCAGTCTTCGTGCCGACAGCCAGCGAAATGCCGCGCCGTCTGCCGTAATTTTTTAGCTAGCCAAAGGAAATAAACGCACTATGCAAACGAACGCACCGCAACCAGACGAAGCGGTTTACGTGACCAAAGCGCAAGCCAGCTTTACTGAATTGCTCGCCGAACGCGAAGCGATCATTCTCGATTTAGACAACCTGCACTATTACACCTTGAATGCGCCCGCGATTTTTTTGTGGAAGCAATTGGGCGAACGAGTTGCGCAAACTGCTACGACGCTTGCGCGGCGTTTGGCGTCGGCGTTCAATCTGAACGACGACACGCAGGCTGAGCGCGACGTGCGTGGCTTTCTTGATAGCCTGCGTAGCTTCGGTTTGATTGAGACTACCAACGCACCGGCAGGAGCAACGGCTTCGGTGTTTGAGAAACTCACTTTTGCCGCATACGAAACGCCGCAACTCAGGCTTTCCAATTCGCTATCGCAAGTCGTGCTGTCAGGCTCTTCGACGATTGCGACAGCGGCAATTGCCACCGGTTGAGTTGATGCGGCTAGACCGCCCAACTTTTTTTTAAGCCCAAAGCCGGAAACGCTTCCTGCTTTGGGCTTTCGTTTTTTATGGCGCTTTTTATGCCTGCTATTCAGTTTCACTTTCACGGTTCGCTGATCGTCATTGAGGCTGACGAAGCCCAATGGCTGACCCATTACGAAGATTACTTTCGTGCTTATGCGCCCGTGACTGCTTTGCCCATAACTGATGCGTTGCGTGTTGAATTACGCGCGGCTCACTTGGCGAAACGTCCAACTGAATCGCAACTCGAACGACTCACGCAAACCGGCATCGTCAGTTTGTGGCGCGATCTGAATGCGGCTGAAACGCTGTGGCTTTACGCAGGCGCTACGACGTTTGAAATTCATCCGCAGTCAGGGCGAGCGATTGGTTACTTGGACGAAACCGCGTTGGCGATGCCACCGATTTTGACCAATACGTATAGCCTGTTTGCGTTGTTGTTGCTCTTGCGTTGGCGGGGCGTATATCACCTGCACGCCGCTGCTGCGCAATTGCCCGATGGACGTTCGTGCTGGATTGCAGGCGCGCAACGCAGCGGAAAGACTACGTTGGTCACGGCGTTGGGATTGGCCGGATGGAAGCCGCTGGCCGACGATTCGTTGTTGCTCACGTGGCGCGACGAACAAGTGGTTTGGCAGCCGATGCGCAAAGCCTTTCACCTCGGCAATGATGTGCTGGCACGCTGGCAAGCGCGGTTGAATGGCTTGAACGCACAGCCGCGTTACGCCGACCGCCACAGCGTCGCGGCGCTCGAATTCTTTCATACGCAGCAACTCGCCGCGCAAAGTTATTCAACGGTTGATTTGGTTTTGTTCCCGCAAGTGCAGCCCCTAACGCGAACGACTATCGCGCCGCTGACAGCAAGCGAAGCCTTACGGCGGCTGGCTGAACAGAGTACATTTTTTGCTTTGTGGAAGGCGCAAACAGCAAGGCAGTGGCGAGCCTTGTTGGAGGCTACAACCACTGCCCGTTGTTTTGACCAATGCTTTGTATTGGCGTCTGGCGAAGACGTATTGAGCGCGCCTGAACGTGTCGCGGCGCTAATTGCCTAGCCAAAGATTTCTTTGACCTTGCTGCCGAAGCTCTTGCCTTCTTTTTGTTTTTCTTCGAGTCGTCCGAATTCTTCGAGCAGGCGACGCTGGTCGCGCGAGATGCGCGTCGGCGTCACAAGGCTCACGACGACGAACAGGTCGCCGCGTCCTGAACCTTGCAACGATACGATGCCTTTGCCTTTAACGCGGAAGATCGAACCGGTTTGCGTGCCTTCGGGGAGCGAGAGGTTTTCTTCACCATCCAGCGTAGGCACGTTGATCTCAGCGCCTAACGCGGCTTGCGCGAAACTGATCGGTACGTTGACGTAAAGGTTGTTGCCCTGGCGTTCAAAGATTTCGTGTTCTTTGACGGCAATCACTACGTAAAGGTCGCCGTGTTGTCCGCCGCTCATCCCAGCTTCGCCTTCGCTGACGATGCGCAAGCGCGCGCCGGTTTCGACCCCGGCGGGAATCTTGATTTCGAGAATCTGTTCTTTGTTGACGCGGCCTTGACCCTGGCAGCTTTTGCATTGATTGACGATGACGCGACCCGTACCGCGACATTGATGGCAGGTGCGGCTGACCGAGAAAAAGCCTTGTTGAAAGCGTACTTGCCCGACGCCGCTGCACACGTTGCACACCGAAGCCTGCGTGCCCGGCGCTGCGCCTGTGCCTTTGCAAGGTTCGCAGGATTCGAGGCGCGGAATCGTGATTTGGGTCTTGAAACCCGCCGCCGCCTGTTCGAGCGCGACTTCTAAATCGTAGCGCAAGTCGGCACCGCGTTGCGTGCCGCCGCGTCGTTGGCTGCGCGAGCCGCCGAACAGGTCGCCGAAGATGTCGCCTAGAATGTCTTCGAATCCGCCAAAATCACCCGGCGGCCAACCGCCCGGCGTGTCAGAAGAGGCGGAAGTTCCGATGCCCGCGTGACCAAATCGGTCATATTTCGCGCGGTTGTCTGCCGTCGAAAGCACGCCATAGGCCTCGGCGCCTTCTTTGAATTTCTCTTCCGCTGCGTGGTCGCCCGGATTGCGATCCGGGTGATATTTCATCGCCAGTTTGCGGTAAGAACTCTTGAGTTCCTGATCGGTAGCGTTTTTGCTAACGCCTAATACCTCGTAATAGTCACGTTTACTCACCTTGCGTATACCTCAATAAAATCTACATTCATGAATTCCGCTGTTTTTGAAAGCGCGGATTATAGGTTTCGGTCACATGCCTCGCAACCGGGTTGTAACCAATCAGATATGGGATGGGCTGAAGGTGAGGGAAGTGCTTAGTCAGCCAGACTGGAAGATTCGGCCAAAGCCTGTTCTAACACGCGGGCGACGCGATTAACGACGCCAATCATTCTTGCGTACTCCATCCTGACGGGGCCGACCAGCCCCAGACTTCCGATCACCTGTCCATCCAAACCGTAGTACGTTGTTATCACTGTGCAACCGCGCAAACTGGGCAAGCTGTTTTCTGCGCCAATGCGTACGCTCACCGTTTGCCCCGAATCGCTTGCGGACGTAGGCGGGATGCACTCATTCAAAATCTTGATCAGCCGGTTCTTTTCTTCAAAGACATGCAAAAGCTCACGAATCTTTGCCAGATCGTGAAAGTCGCGCTGGACGACGATGTGCGGCGTGCCTTCGACGAATACTTCCGGCGTGTTGTATTCGTCTTCGGTCAAGCCGGGCTGGCACAGCACCAGCGCGTTTTGCAGGTAACGATCATAAAGAGCTTTCTCTTCAGAAAGCCGCCGCAACAACTCAGCGCGAACGGCAACGAAACTCAGTCCGCTGAAATTGTCGTTCAAATAACGCGCGGTCGCGTTCAGCTCGTCCTGCGAAAAGTCTTCATCAATGCGAATCATACGATCTTGCACGATGCCCGTACGCAATACGGTGATGACCAGCAGGCGGCCTTCGCCCAGCCGCACGAAATCGAAATGCTTGATGATTTCCTGCGCACCGCTGGGCGACACGACGATGCCTACGCTTTCGGTCAGGTGCGACAACAGATGCGAAGCCCGCGCCAGCAACTGCTCTACGCTTTCTGAATCGAGGCTGCGGATGCCTTCTTCAATCGCAGTCTTGTCGTCGGTCGAAAGATTGTTCGTGAGCACGGGCTGGCGATTCAGATGGTCAACATAAAAGCGATAGCCCTTGTCGCTGGGCACACGGCCTGAAGACGTGTGGGGTTGTTCGAGATAGCCTGTATCAGCCAATTCAGAAATGATGTTGCGAACCGTCGCCGAAGAGAGCCTCTCGCTGGTGCGCGGCGAAATGGCGCGCGACCCAACCGGTTCGCCCGTGGCAATGTGGGTTTCAATGAGCAGGGTCAGCATTTCAGAACTGCGACCATCTAGTTGTGCTGCCGGTCGTTCGACCAATTCGCCCATGAATTTCGTGACGCTTTGCGGTTTGGGATGCGATCCGTCAAAAGGGATCAGTGCGGTGTGTTAATCAGTGCGTTTGCACCAATTACAATTTGGAAAGTAGCATCGCTCCAGAAACAGAGTCAAGCACGTAATTCGGCGGCTGAGTTCGCAGCAAGGCAGAGAAGATTTATCCTTTCATTGCTGCCGCCGCTATAGATTTATAGCGATTTACCGATGAGTGCGACTGCCGAGATTGACCTCTGCGCCTCTGCGGTGAAACTTGCTTGTGAGGTTGCACGCATTTGAAAACTGCTAAAAATCCACGCTACGTTAATCGAAGGAGCTTATGATCACATATTTCGTTCGCCTCGTTACGCTGTGTTTAGTGCTGAGTTTGAGCTTGGTCGCCTTCGCGCAAACCAAGCCGCGCCTGCTCGACAAAGACACGTTTATGGATATGGAATCAGTCGGCAATCCGGCGATTGCGCCTGATGGCAAGCAAATCATTTTCACCCGCACCTGGGTAGACAAAGCCAAAGACCAATATCGCAGCAACCTGTGGATTGTCGAAAGCGACGGTTCGCGCGTGCGTGAACTCACGAGCGGCGCGCGCAACGACAGTTCGCCCGAATGGTCGCCCGATGGCAAACGCATCGCGTTTCTCTCTGATCGCGACGGCACGAACCAGTTGCACGTAATGTGGCTCGACACGCGCGAAGTCGCGCAACTGACGCATCTCGAACAGGCTCCGACCAATATCAAATGGTCGCCCGACGGCAAGTGGATTGCTTTCACGGCGTTTCAGGCCGACACCGATCCGATCTTGAACATCAAGTTGCCCGAACGTCCGCGCGGAGCCGAGTGGGCCAAACCTGCTGTGTTGGTTGATCGCTTGTCGTGGGCGGCTGACGGACGAGGCGCTACGCCCAAAGGTCACACGCACGTATTCACGGTTGACGCGACATTGGGCGGTACGCCGCGCCAGATAACGAACGGCAAATTCAGTCACAACGGATTCGACTGGTCGCCCGATGGCAAGACGATGGTGGTTAGCGGCATTCGCAAAGCCGATGCTGAATATACGCGCAACGACAGCGAACTTTATGCCGTTGATCTCAGCAGCCTTGAGGTCAAGCCGTTGACTGATCGCAAAGGCCCTGACGGCAATCCCGTAGTCTCGCCTGACGGAAAGCTCATCGCCTATGTCGGCTATGACGATAAGATGTTTACGAGCCACGTTAGCAGCCTTTATGTGATGAATACCGATGGCAGCGGTAAGCGGTTGTTAGCTGAAAATCTCGCCAGTTCACCTCAAAACATTTCATGGATGTCTTACAGTAGAGGTATCCACTTCACTGTGGAGCAAAAGGGTGTAACGGATATTTGTGTGGTTCTTTGGCCAGAAGGGACACTGGTATACCTAGGTTATAACGAAGCGATCAGTGGGTTTTCGCTCTCTCCTAGCAGCGGCCAAGTGGCAATGATCACCTCAACTCATCAACAACCCGGAAAGCTGGTGACATTTCATTTCAGCAAGATCAACGATAGAAAAACGCTAGTTGACGTGAACGCCGACGTACTCGCGAACGTCAAGCTCGGTGCGGCGGAAGAGCTTTGGTACACGTCGAAAGACGGACTCAAGGTGCAAGGCTGGCTCATCAAACCCGCGAACTATGAAGCGGGTAAAAAATATCCGATGGTGCTGTGGATTCACGGCGGCCCGTGGTCAATGTATTCGACCGCGTGGAATTGGGCCTTTCAGAATTTTGCCGCACAAGGTTACGCCGTGTTGTTCACCAACCCGCGCGGCTCGACGGGTTACGGGCAAGAGTTCGTCAACGGTATTCAATACAGCTATCCCGGCAAGGATTACGACGACCTGATGGCGGGCGTAGACGCCGCCTTAGCCAAAGGTTTCGTTGACGATAAGAACCTCTTTGTTTGCGGCGGCAGCGGTGGCGGCGTCTTGACCGCATGGATTGTCGGACACACAGACCGTTTTGCCGCAGCGGTCTCAATGCGTCCGGTCATCAACTGGCACTCGTTCGTAGGCACGACGGACGGCGCAAGCTGGTACTACCAGTTTCAAAAACGTCCGTGGGAAGACGCGCAGGAATTCTTTGTGCGTTCGCCGCTGACGTATGTGGCGAATGTCAAAACGCCTACGATGGTGATGACGGGCGAAGCCGATTTGCGTACGCCGATGGGGCAAAGCGAGGAGTATTACCGCGCGCTGAAAATGCTCAAAAAAGAAACGCTGTTGGTCAGAATGCCGGACGAGTTTCACGGCTGGCGGCGGCCTTCGCATCAGATCGCGCAACAGTTGTATCTGATGGCGTGGTTCGAGAAATACACGCGCAAAGAACAGGCGGCGGTTCGTTAGGCGCTGAATCAATCGGCATTATCAGGCAAAGAGCCTGCGGCATATTTTGTGCAGCAGGCTCTTTCCTTTTTTAGTAAAGCCATTCCTGATGGCTGACGGGCAAGAGAGCTTTCATCACGCGGTGCAACTTGCCGCTTTGTGTGCGATGGCATTCATCCACAAAGACGAATAGCTCGCCGACCGTTTGGGTGGGTTGCGCTTCGAGGTCTCTGATGAACTGATCGAAATTCTTTATATCGGGGCGGGCAAACTTATGCACCAGCGAACACAGCAAACGCGGCGTCGCCTGACTGAGTTGTTTCATCAGGTCGCGCCCGCTGTTGGTGCGATGAATGGTTTCGCCGGTTTCGGTGAATACGCTGTGGATTTGTTTATCGAGTTCGTCGCGGTCGGTGATGATGGCTACGCGGGCGTGCGGATGGTTTTCGAGAATCCATTTGGCGAGCAACACCATCACGATGCTTTTGCCGCTGCCTTGCGTATGCCAAATGATGCCCGGCTTGCGGTCTCTGACGTGCGCTTGCGCCGCCTTGATGCCGAAGTATTGATGCACGCGCGGCAGCTTTTTGACGCCGCCGTCGAACAAAACGAAATCTCGCATCAACTCAATCAGCCGCGCCTTGTCGCACAGCTTGAGCAAATACTTATCCAGCTTGTAACGCGAGTTGTCTTGTTCGTCTTCTTTCCATTGCAGGAAGTATTTTTCTTCGGTCTTGATCGTGCCGTAATGCAACCCCTCTGAATCATTGCCCGCAAAGACAAATTGCACGGTGCTGAAAAACCATTCGTTGAATTCTTTCTGCTGGTTCGAGAGGTTTTGCCGTATGCCGTCGCCAATCGAAACGCGGCTGTTCTTGAGTTCGATCACGCCGACGGCGATGCCGTTGAGATAAAGCACGAGGTCAGGCCGCCGTTCGCGCGGGCCGCGCAGCGTGACTTCTTCGGCCAGCGCGAAATCGTTTTGCTCGCGTTCTTTCCAGTTGATGAGGTGGACGGTTTCAGCCGGTTGGCCCGCTTCGGTTTTGACGGCGACGCCATAACGCAACAGTTGATAGACCGCCTGATTGTTGCCATAAAGATGGCGACTGTGTTTATCGGCTTCGGCGCGCAACGCATAAAGCGCCTTGCTGATTTGCGCCGCGCTGTAACCCGCCCGGCTCAGATGCGCCGTCAACAAGCCTGCTTCGATGTTTGAATTGTTATCCCGATCCGTCCAATCGCCGAGGTAGCGATAGCGGAGTTCTTCCCGAAACAATTTGATGACGCGGTTCTGTGTGGCGCGTTCTGATGGGCCGATGTTGCTCATACTTGTTTCCTGTCATTTCTCAATGTTCACGTACTTCAAACAGCTTGCCGTATTAGCCTGCCTGGCCGCGTGAACAGTTTGCCCGATCTCAAAGGATTTTCACCGGCGTTTCTACCGGCGTTTCTACCAGCGTTTTCACCCAACCATCACCCAACTTTTCACCCAACTCTTTCCGAACTATTTACTTTCAAGCGCAAGTTTTACAAATCGGCAAAATCTTCTGGGCATTTTTCTGGGTAGCACTACCCAGAAAAAATGTGGAGCAAATCGCCCCGACTCTGGCTGTGACTCTGGCCATGACTCTGGCTGTGGGAATGCGTACTCAGGGCATATGTTCTCCTACTTCGACTTGTCCGGTGACTTGTCCGGTAACTTGTCCGATCATCAACCTGCCGCCCTGCGCATTGGCAAAGCCGCAGACCCAGCGCAGATATTCATCGCGCCAGTTTTGTTTCCATTCAATGCTTTGGTCTTCCTTCATACGAGGCATACGAATCATACGAGGCGAATCCTCCCGGTCAACAGATTGTGCATCATCCCCAGCTTGAGCGCGCGGGCTTTGGCGAGCTTGGCTTCCAGCGCAGCCAACTCGGCGTCCATCTCGCTCAAGACTTCGGCGATGGCTTCTTGTTCAGCTTTGGTTGGCGGAAGTGGAATCAACATCTTGGCAATCATTTCGCGTCGGACGGAATCCACTGAAGACTTAGCCGTCATCTGCATTATCCTGCCGTAAAATCGGTTGCTGAAATAGAGGAAGAAAAAGTATCCGTTTACACGCTCATTAAAATTAGTAATTCGGTACACCCGCTGATGAGCGTCGAACTTACCATTGATGTAATGAAAGACCTTCCCTGTGCCAACACCATCGCCAGCGGTAAGCACCGCCTCGCCGTCAAAAGAATAACTATTGATCCGCTCGACCGTTTGGGAACGCACAAAAAATGGATAATCGCCATCATCCATTCTGTCCTGAGTGTTCTTACTTCCTGTTGTGATGTTTGCCAAGTTTTCTACATCGTCTATTTCCCAATCCGCTGGAATCACGCCGACCTCCGTCTGTTGGTAGCCGCTGGTCGCCGTGGCGAAGCCGGGCAAGCGCCGCTTCCCGGTGAGCAATTCCTGCATCGCGCCTTGTTTGATCTGGCGTTTTTTGGCGATGAGTTGCGTCAGCGATTCAATGAGGGCATCGGCATCGCTCAAGGCTGCGGCAATGGCTTCCTGTTCGGCTTTGGTGGGCGGAATAGAAATAGGCAGTGAGGCATACTCTTGTCCGTTGATGCCGGGCTGACCACTACGCATTGAATTAACCGTTACCCAATTCCAATAAAACCGGCTTTGGAGGTAAAACTTCAGATAGGTAGCAGAAAATTTTTCAGCCTCAGGACGCACGCGAATTAAGAAGCCTGCGAATACCAAGGCTCCATCCGCTGAATTATAAAGATATGATTTACCGACGCTGGCACCAGTTCGCGCTAACACCAAGTCACCAGCGTTGAGGATGAACTTACTTGCTTCAGGGTGTTTTACTGATGCCTTCGACTCTTCAATAAATCTTCCATCGTCTGAAATGTCAGTAATTCGTAAATACGTGAAGTGCCTAGTGTCGTAGGGAATGGCAGGCGCATTGATCCCATAAGCAGGCGGTTCCACCAACAGCATTCCTAATTTCTGAACTTCCCAATCCGCTGGAATCACGCCTACTTCAGTTTGTTTATAGCCCGCTCTTACTGCGCCACTCATTCGATTTCTTCCTCCGCTTCAGAATCCCAAACCTCACGGTAGATGTTGATGTAATCAACTGTGGCAAGCGGGTCAATCGTGAAGTAATGGCGACCGAGTTGTTTGAACAGCAGCAAAGCGGAGTCATAACAGCAATGGTCGAGCAAGCCATCCAGCACTTGCTCAATGCGTCGGACGTCCTGACTGCGAGAACGAATAATGCCATTCACCACCGGCGCGTATTGCTGCACGGCGAGTTGATGCAGATCGTTGAGTGAAGCGGCGAGTTCGCTGAAGGATTCCAGCAAGGCATGGTAATTCCGCTCTTCAATTTCCGCTGCGGGAGCAACGGCGGAAACACCTATTTCAATCTCTGATTTTTTAGCCATACCGTGAAGCCTCCTTCCTGATAACTGATGTTATGCGCGAATCGGTTGATCAAGTCTATTGACAGGTTCTTTGCGCCGGAGGCGCGTTGGATATTAGCCGGTGGTGGAGCGTTGCGCGGAACCACCGGAATGCGTAGCAAAAACATTCGCGTCCTGAAGGGACGCTGGACTAACCGTTGTGATTGAACCGAATGGCTCGTCCTGCGCTCCTGCCGGAGCGCGCCGGATCATTGCGCGCGGTTCCGGTGGTTGCGCCGCAGCGGCTCCACCACCGGCTAATATCCGCTGCGCCTCCGGCGCTGAAATCCCGTCAACCCTCCGGCGCTGAAATCGCGTCAAACCTATTGCCCACTATTTCACTGCGTAATCTGAATTGGTAATTGCGGTGAATTCGCCATCGTTAAAACCCCATTCGTTTCAGATGCGCAGCCACTTTCGCCTCTAATTCACCCACTCGACTGGTCATCTGCGACAACGGCGTCGCGTAGCGTTCCGCCAACTCTTTCACCCGTTGCGTCAGCGCCTGACTGATGCGATCCATTTCGCCGTGGATGGCGGCGTCGAGCGCGGCGAGCCATTTGTCTTCGACGACCAGCGTTTTGATGTCGGCTTCGGTCAGCGTGGGATATTTGGCATAAGCCATTTCGTCGAGTTTGTTTTCGGCGGCGGTCACACACCGTTTGAGATCGGCCTGTTTTTCGCAAAGCTTCAAGTATTCATAAAGCGCACGGGCTTCGTCGTTGTCTGCGCTTTTTAGTTCTTTGAGCCGCGCCGTCACCGTCGCCCGATTGATCTTGTCGAGTTCGGCAAACGCGCCGTCTTCGCCGCCGTGTTCTTCTTCCATCTCGGTCATCTGGGCAGCGACGGATTCAATCTCAGCGGCGAGCGCATCAATCGCGTTTTGGTCACCGGCAAAATAGCGCGCGACGATCAGAGCTTTAGGCAAGAGGTCGCAGGTCCAGCCTTTATCTACGAGTTTCTTTTGCTTGCTCTCGACCAGCACGCGATAGGTTTCGGCTTTCCATTCTTCGGCAGAAATCAGGTAACAATCGTCTTGCATCGTGTCGGTCCAATAATCCATCAGGTGCTGGTATACGTCGTAGCTATCAATCAACGGCTGACCCGTGTAATGCGCCAGCAAGTCTTCAGCCAACGCGACGATCACCTCTTTCGGATGACAACCCGCCGACAAACTTTTTAACGTGGCGGCGCTGCGTTCGCGCCACGCGGCAAACAGCGCGTTCATCTGGTTGATGAACGCGACGAATTCAGCGTGTTCATAAATGGTTTGTTTCAACTGAGTAGCGGGAGCCGAAAGCTGTGAATAGTTTTCTCTGAATGGCTCGAACAACGCCGCCTTGAGGTTAGGCAGCACGGCCCAATACTTTGCGAGCGCGTCAATGTCGCGGTTCGGAATGCCGCCGCTCAGATGGGCCGCGATGTCTTGCAGGTCTTCGGCTTGCTGGCTGTCAATATAACGCGGCAGGTTCAGGTTGAACTCATTGCGTTCGATTTCGGCGAACGGCACGACGCGCGCATAGCCGGGCAATTCGAGGCGACGGTTGAATACGTCTACGATCTTGTGAATGTCGAGCGCGCGTAACCGGTTCTTGTTGCCGTCTTTCAAATAGCCCGCGCTCGCATCAATCATAAATATGTCGCGGCGCTGATGGGCGTTCTCTTTATCCAGCACGATGATGCAGGCCGGAATGCCCGTGCCGTAAAACAAATTGGCGGGCAAGCCGATGATGCCTTTGATGAAACCCTTGCGAATCAGATTGCGGCGAATCTCGGCTTCGGCATTGCCGCGAAACAGCACGCCGTGCGGCAGGATGCACGCGCCTTTGCCGTGACTCTTGAGCGAACGCACGATGTGCAACAGATAAGCATAGTCGCCCTGTTTGTCAGGCGGCGTACCGAATTGATTGAAGCGTTCGTAAGGATCGTGCGCCGCGTCAATGCCGTTGCTCCAACGCTTGTCGCTGAAGGGAATTCCCGCAACGACAAAATCGAAGGTCTTGAGCGTGTCGCCATCTTTGAATTTTGGATCAACCAGCGAACTGCCTTGATGAATGAGGGCTTCGGCGTTGTTGTGCAAGATCATATTCATCCGCGCTAACCCTGCTGTAGTTGCATCTTTTTCTTGTCCATACAGTGTGACTTTTGTGCTGGCTGCTTCGCCGACTTTCAACAGCAAGGAGCCAGAACCGCAGATAGGGTCATAAACCGTTGTGGCTCTGGTCGTATGCGCTTCAATGATGCCAACGGTTTGCGCAATGACGCGACTGACTTCGGCGGGGATATAAAAATACCCTTTTCCTTTTCCACTTTCAGTAGCGAAATGCCGCATCAAGTATTCATAAACATCGCCCAACGTATCGTCGTCTTCTGCGCGGTTCTTGCTGAAATCGAGCGCCTTGTTTTCAAAGATGGCAATCAGGTTGGTGAGGCGGTCTACCATCTCTTTGCCGGTGCCGAGTTTCGACGTGTCGTTGAAATCTGGCATATCAGACAACTGGTTGGCATGGGCGAGCGGCGCTACGATTTTCTTGTTGATCTGATCGCCGAGGTCGGGCGTACCCTTGAGCGCAACCATGTCCTTGAAACTGGCTCCGGCGGGAATCGTAATCGGCGCGAACGGTACACCGGCAAACTTGTCGCTGACGTATTTGATGAACAGCAGCACCAGCACGTAATCCTTGTACTGGCTGGCATCCATGCCGCCGCGCAATTCGTCGCAACTTGACCACAATGAGCTATAAAGCTCGCTTTTCTTAATTGGCATAGAGAGAAAGGATAAAACGAAATGCGCCTTCATCGGTGATGAAGACGCATTTATATTCAGTAACGCTGCGTAACCGGCAGACTAGCCATTTTGCTTTTGGAACTCGCCCATAAAAGCAACCAACGCTTCCAAGCCCGCTATCGGGAAAGCGTTATAAATCGAAGCCCGCAAGCCGCCGACTGAACGATGGCCTTTCAAGCCGTCCAGGCCCGCCGCCGTAGCCTCTTTGACGAATTTCTTTTCGAGGTCTTCGCTGGGCAAACGGAAGGTGACGTTCATCAGGCTGCGGCAATTGTTTTCCGCGTGTCCGCGATAGTAATCATCAGAGCCGTCAATCGCGTCATAGAGCAACTTGGCCTTCGCCGCATTGTTTGCGTGAATCGTCGCCAGCCCGCCTTGCGCTAAAGCCCACTTAAACACCAAGCCGCAGATATAAATCGCAAAGCAGGGCGGGGTGTTATACATCGACCCGTTTTTGGCGAGGTTGGCATAGTCCAGCATGGCGGGCGTATTCGCCGGCGTGCGTGCCAGCAAGTCTTCGCGGATGATGACGATGGTTGCGCCCGCCGGGCCAGCGTTCTTTTGCGCGCCCGCGTAAATCAATCCGAACTTGCTCACGTCCACCGGACGGCTGATGAAATTCGACGACATATCGCAGACGAGCGTTCCGTGGCTGACGGCTAACTCGTCCTGAAACTCTACGCCAAAGATCGTCTCGTTCGAGGTGTAATGCACGTAAGCCGCATCCGCATCGAACGCGAATGACTCAGGCAAGCGATTGAAATTCGTATCGCTCGTATTCGCGGCTTCGCGCACCGTGCCAATTTTCTTGGCTTCCTTCAAAGCGCCTTGTCCCCAACTGCCGGTCGTGACGTAATCGGCGCTCTGGCCTTGTCCCAACAGGTTCATGGGAATCATCGTGAATTGCATGCTCGCGCCACCTTGCAAAAACAGCACTTTGTAATTGGCAGGAATGTCGAGCAGCGCGCGCAAATCGTCTTCGGCCTCTTTGATAACTTGCTCGAAAGCCGCCGAACGATGGCTGACTTCGAGAATTGACATGCCTACGCCGGGCAGGGAAAAGAGATCGCGTTGCGCTTGTTTGAGTACGGGTTCAGGCAACACGGCCGGGCCGGCGCTGAAATTGAAAACACGTTCAGACATTTAGAAAAGCTCCTATCAGAATAATGAATGATGGTGGCGCAAGCAGGTCGCTGCGCCTCGGTGAAAAACTTTTGTTCATTGGTTCGGCAATCGTTTGGTTTCGTCTTCGATGATGCTCACCGGAGCCGCTTGCGCGAACGGATTCGTATTTGGCGTCGTGCGCGGCATTTCAGATGAAGGCACAGCGTTCACCGGCATCACGGGCGCTTGCAGGTAAGCCTGTTGCGGGGGCGGAGCGTAAGGTTGCTGTTGGGGCAGCAAAGGATAAGGCGGCGTTGGCTGCTGCGCTTGTTTCAGCAACTTGTCTTTGTTGCGGAAATACATCACGGCAGTCGGAATGCCCAAGCACAACAAAACAGCGTATAGAGGCCCAATCAATTCTGAAAGGAAGTGATCGTGCGTTGCTTCGCTGATACCGAGTGGTATGAGGGGAAGGAAAAAGAGGCAGAGAATCGTCAGCCACATTTTCTGCTTGGGCGTGAAGCTCGCCGCCACTTGCGCTGCGGTAGGAGGCTGTGGTGTCAGCGCAGAAGTGCCGCCCGTCGCTACGTAGTTCGTTACTTCCAGCAACGCCAAGCCACATTGACGGCAGAACTTGGTCGTTTCGGTATTCGGTGCGCCACAACGTGGACAATACATTTCAGATGCGTCCTCAATTCGCAGAGTAATAAGCCGTCGCTGCGCTCACGCCGGAATCTTTCGGTTGATAGCCTTCAGCTTTCAGAGCTTTCTCTAACGCGGCGAGCAAGAGCAATACGTTGTTGGCGGTGCTGCCGGTTCCCATCAAACCGATGCGCCAGGCTTTGCCTTTGAAGATGCCGAGGCCGCCGCCGATTTCGATGTCGAATTCGTTAAGCAGCCGCGCGCGAACTTTCATATCGTCTACTCCGTCGGGAATGCTGACGGTGTTGAGCGTCCAGAGGCGATAGCCTTCAGCGACGACCATCGAAAGCCCCATCGCTTCGAGTCCAGCGACGAGGGCGTGATGGTTGCGTTCGTGACGTTGGGAGCGCGCGGCGAGACCTTCTTCGGCGACGATGCGCAGGGCTTCGTGCAAGGCGTAATTCATCGTGATCGGCGCGGTGTGGTGATAAGCGCGCGGCGTGCTGCTGTCGTTCGACCAATAGCTCGTAATCAATCCCAAGTCGAGATACCAACTCACAGGTTTAGTCTTGCGCGCGTGAATGCGTTCGACGGCGCGCGGGCTGAACGTCACAGGCGACAAGCCGGGCGGGCAGGACAGCGCCTTTTGCGTACCGGAATAACAAGCGTCAATGCGATTGCGATCAATGCCGATGGAATGCGCGCCGAGGCTGGTCACGGCGTCAATCAACAGCAAGCCGTCGCGTTCGTCGGCGATTTCGCGCAGCGGTTCGAGCGGTTGCAAGACGCCAGTCGAAGTCTCGGCGTGTACGGCAAACAGTACTGACGCGCGCGAATTGCGCCAGGCGGCGCGCGTCTTTTCGAGATCAACCGGGCCGCCCCATGCGCACTCAACGCGAATGGGTTTGGCTCCTACGCGCAAGGCCATCTCGTGCATGCGTTCGCCAAAATAGCCGTTGATGCAAATCACGATTTCTTCGTCGGGCTCGAGCAGGTTCACAACGGTCGCTTCCATGCCTGCGCTGCCCGTACCCGAAATCGGCATCGTCAGACGGTTGTTGGTTTCAAACGCATAGCGCAACAGCGTTTGCACTTCGTCCATTGTGCGAATGAACAGCGGATCGAGATGGCCCATCAGCGGCGCACTCATCGAACGCAATACGCGGTCGTCTACGGGTGAAGGGCCGGGGCCGAGCAATACGCGGCGCGGCGGCGTGCAAGCGGCAATGACAGGTGCATCAACATTGGTCACGAAATTGGTCTCCTGAATTGTGGTTTGAAAGTCGGGCTTGGAGTAAGCGCGATGTTCGGTGAGAGGCTGTCAGATTGCAAGTGCCGATGGGCAGGTTTTATTCGTAACGCAGCGATTCAATCGGGTCCATTTTCGACGCGCGCAAAGCCGGCCAGAATCCGCTGAGAATGCCTACCAGAGCGAGGATGCCGCCTGCGACGAGCATGATGTCGGGCGAAAGCATGAGGTGAATGTCAGTCTCTTTCGTCGGGTCATCCATCAGTTCAGCCAGAAAAGGCCGCGTGCCTACTACGGCGACCAGCGCGTAAGAAAGCATCATCCCCAATACGCCGCCGAGAAAGGTGATACATAAGGCTTCGAGCAAAAACTGTAAGAGGATGTGTTTGCGTTGCGCGCCTAAGGCTTTGCGGATGCCGATCTCGCGCGTACGTTCGGTGACGCTGACGAGCATGATATTCATCACGCCAATGCCGCCGATCATCAGCGTCAACGCGCCGATAAAGCTCAGGATGAATTTCAGTCCGCCGGTAATGCCGCTGATCATCTGCATGTTTTCGACTGAATCATTGAAATCCAGCGCACGTTCGTCGCGCGCGTCGAAGCCATGCCGTGCGGCCAGCGTTTCGCGCACCTGCTTGAGCGCCTGCGTATGCAACATCGGGTTGAGCGTTTGAATGACGAGGTTGTCTACCCAGTCTTGATGCCAGACTTGTTTGACCGTGGTGTAAGGAATGAAGACGCAGTATTTGTCGGGCGAGTAATAGTTCGAGAGCGTTACCTTCGGCGGCATGATGCCTACGATCTCGAATGACAGACCGTTGAGGCGAATCGTTTCGCCTACGCCCCCTCCTGCACTAGATGAGTTGCCGAAAAGTTTGCGCGCGACTTCTGAACCGAGAAAGGCTACGCGACGCTGTTTCTCTATGTCTTCGGCGTTGATGAAACGACCGCGTTCAGCGTCTTCGCTGCGCATCACGCCGTATTCAGGCGCAACGCCGCGCACGTTGGCCGAAGTCTGTTTCGTGCCGTAACTCATCGGCAGAAATTCGACATATTCAGGACTCGCAAACTTGATCGTACCGAGTTGCGCGAGGGCTTCGACATCGTCTTCTTTCAGGCGAATGCGTTTGCCCGCACGTTCGCCGCCCGCCTGCTTGCTGGTCTGTCCGCCCCAGATGACGACTACGCCGTCTGAGAACGCGCGGGTGAATCCATAAACCAGCGCGTTGTGAAAGCCGTTGCCATAAGCCATCAGCAGGACTACGGCGACGATGCCCCAACCGATGCCCAGCATCGTCATCAGGGCACGATAACGATGTCCGTTGAGAGCTTGCAGGGCTTGCGAAAAGACTTCTTTGATAATCATCGCTTTCACATCTCGTAACGCAACGCCTCAATCGGCATCATTTTCGCAGCCTTGCGTGCCGGATAAACCGCTGCTGCGATGCCGATCAAACAAAGCGTGACAATCGCAAACGCCGCCGTTTGCCACGTAATAATCATTCCCGCAAAACGCGCAGGCAGCGGCAACAAATTGACGAGTTGGCACAGCGCGATGCCGCACACCAACCCAATGCCGCCGCTTAACAACGTAAGCAACAAGCCTTCGCTGAAAAACTGCCGCTGCACGTTGCTGGCCGTAGCGCCTAACGCTTTGCGTACGCCGATCTCTTTGGTTCGTTCTTTGACGTTGATGAGCATGATGTTCATCACGCCGATGCCGCCGAGCGCGAGCGTGAGCAACGAAACCGAAACGAAAAATTCGTTCATGCTCGAAATCATCTTGTTGAAAAACACAGTTTCGAGCGCCGTATTCCACATCGAAACAGCTTCTTTATCGGTCGGATCGAAGCGATGCGCGGGCGCGAGGATGCGCCGAATGTCAGCTTCGACCGGGCCGCCGTCTTCAAAATTCACTTTGCCTTCGCGCTCGACAATGGCGTTGAGTTCGTTGGCGACGTGATCGTAAGGCGCGGCGATGATGGCCGAAACCGAATCTGCTGTATCCATCTGCCCCGGCGGCGGGAAATCTTTGCGCATCGTTTCGTAAGGCAGAAACAAGCGCTGGTCGTCCTGCCCGGTGTAATTCGAGTCCTGCTCTTTTTTGCGTACGCGGCCAATGATCGTGTAAGGCAAGCCGTTCAGCGTGATGGTCTGATTGACCGGATCGCGGTCGGCGAAAAGTTGTTTGCACATCTCGTGGCCCATCACGACGACGCGGCGCGCGTCGGTGTTGTCGGCTTCGGTGATGAGGCGTCCGCGATCAACTTCGATGGTGCGAATGTCTTGATAGATCGGCCATACGCCGGACATCTGCACGCTGCTGGCGTTGAACAAACTTTTCGCGCTGATGTTGTTGCGCATGATTTCGGGTGTGACGTATTGCAACAACCGCGACTGAGCGCGCAGTGCGTAAACATCCGCCATCGTCAGCCGAATCAACTTGCCCGCGCGCTCGCCGCCCGCCTGTGTGCTGGTGCGTCCGTTGCGAATGATGACGATGTTTTTGCCGAGTTCGCGCAGCACCGAAAGATTGCCGCGCTGAAACCCCGTTGCCACCGCTGACAACACGACGATTGAGATTACGCCCCAGATGATGCCAAACATCGTCAGAAAACTGCGCAGCTTGTTGGCCGCAAGGTTCGAAATGGTTTGAGTAATCAGTTCGCGCATAGAGTTAGGTTGCTGAGTGATCTGATAATTCACGACGCATGAATACTCGGTCAGCCACCTTTAGCCCGTGTTGTTTTTCTGCCAGCCTTAGTTCCAGCAACCCAGGCGTTAGTTCTGCTTCGCTGAGAACGCGAAAGCCCAGGCGTTCATAAAACGGCGCGTTCCACTCAATCTCACGAAAGGTAATCAACGTGATGGCTGAATAACCTTGCGCGATTGCCCACTCACAAACCGCCGCGATCAAGCATGTGCCCAAGCCGCGTTGCCCGTGCGCCGGATGAACTGACAACTCGTGCAAATGGCCTAATCCATCTATCGTTTCAGCGAGCGCGAAACCCACTGGTTGATGGGCGTCATCTGCCGCAATCCACAGTCGGTGATGCAATTGGGCTTCAACCAGTTCAGCTAAATCCATCGGTTCATGCGCCGCGACGTAGCTGTGTTTGGTCGGAAGAAAAAGATTGCCCGCAGCCCGCTCAAGGTTGGCAAGCAAGGGCAGCTCAGTCGGTTGCGCCAATCGTATTTGGTAAGTCGGCGAACTCATTGCAATACGACCTGCTCTTTTTCATTCAAGCCGGAAAGCACTTCGGTTTTCGTACCGTTGCTGATGCCAACCTTGATCGCTTTCTTCTCGCGGCCTTTCTCTTTGCTCACGGCTGGAATCTCAACTGAAGCGTTGCGCTTGTCATCATAGATGATCGCGCTTTCAGGAATGAGCAAAACTGCTTGGTGGTCTTCGAGAACGATCTCGGCGTTGGCGGTCATGTTCGCGCGCAACAAGCCGCCCGGATTGTTGATCGAGACGCGGACTTCAAAGGTGATGACGTTTTCTTTGTCTACGCCAAGCGGTGAGATTTGGGTGACGCGGCCTTCGAATGATTTGTCTTTGAACGTCTCGACTTTGATGCGCGCGGGTTGATGCATTTGCACGACGCCGATGTCGGCTTCATCCACTTTGCCTTTGACGTAAACTTCGCTGATGTCGCCCAGCGTCATCACCAGCGTCGCCGCCGCACCCATATTCAAAATCGAAGACACGGGCGAGCCGATTTCCAAGTCGCGCGAAAGCACTACGCCGGCGATGGGCGAGCGAATCGTCGCGTAACTCAATTCTTCCTGCGCGCGATCTACGGCGGCGGTTGCTTGCGCGACTTCGGCTTCGGCCTGGGCGATTTTCGCCTGGCTGACCGGCAGTTGCGCGCGCGCGATGTTTTGTTTGTTGAGCGCCTGTTCATAGGCCGACCGCGTATCGTCAGCGACTTGTCGTGAAAGCACTCCCTCTTTCAGCAGGCTTTCGGCGCGGTCTTGATTGCGTTTGGTGAAGGCTACGTCAGGCGCTTCCGATTCGACTTTGTTTTTATCGAGTTGCGCGAGCGCGGCAGTTCGATTGGCTTCGGCACTGAGCAGCGCGGCTTGCGACTCGCGCACTCGGGCCGCGAGATTTTCTTTGTCGAGTTCGGCGAGTACGTGTCCGGCTTGCACGAAATCACCCACTTGCACCTTGAGTTCTTTGATGATGCCGTTGGCTTTGGCTTTGATTTCGACTTTGGCGATGGGTTCGATGCGACCCGTAGCGACGACCGATTTCGTAATGTCGCCGCGCTCGACGGTCGCCAAACGCGAAGCGTCAATTGCGTTATTAGGTTTTGCCATCTTGGCGTAAACCGCAGCGGCAATGCCTGCGACGGCCAATAACAACAAGCCGATCAGCCAGATTTTCTTACCACGTTTTTTAATCACATATTCTCCTGCTTGCGTATTTCGTTCGGTGAGCGGTACGACAAGATTGCGCTATTGAGTTGCAAGATTCTTGATGCGTTGCCAACTTTTTACGCAGGGAAGTGACGTGCGAGTGCAAAAGGTTGCAACGCGGCTAAAAAGTTTTCTTTAAGCGAGGCGGCAGACAAAGGAATCCAGGCAAAGGAATAGCAGTTACTAGCAATTCCCGGTTTGAAGGCTTTGTCCCTCAAACCTGAAGAGTCTTCGCCACAAAAAAGCACAGAAACCACAAAAGTCATTTGGCTCTTCTTTTTGTGTCTTATGTGCTTTCTTGTGGCGAAAGCTAAACCGGGAATTGTTGGGCAGTTACGTATTCCTTTGCCTGGATTCCTTTGCTTGTGAGGATTAGCGCACCTGCAATTTAACGGTGTTGGCGGTGCGTCCGTTGATGGTCAACGTTGTGTCTACCAGCCCGTTGATGCCGCTGGGGATTTGTACGTTGAGTTGATCGAGTCCGGCCAACTGGCCTTGCGCACCCGCGAAAAGCACGGTCGCCGCTTTGCCGCCAATCGT
Source organism: Acidobacteriota bacterium (assembly GCA_043718445.1). Lineage (GTDB taxonomy): Bacteria > Acidobacteriota > Blastocatellia > RBC074 > RBC074 > JACPYM01. The sequence continues at coordinate 35,661 of JAYSVR010000405.1, forward strand.
GACTTGCGCGATGTCTTTGTTGCTGGCGCGCAAGCCCGTACCGAACAACACCAGAAAATCGCCAATGTTGATTGGGTTCGGCGTACCGTTCGCGTTGCCGATCTCGTAAAAGTTCACGCCGTCGCGTGTGCCGAGAGCGGCGGGCGCACCTTTGCCTTGCGCGTTGGCGGTGAAAATGCCCGGCGTGATGCGGTTGAGCGTGAGCGCGCCGCGCGCTTGCACGACGCGGTTTTGTTCGACCTCAATGACCGCATTGCCCAACGCCGTGTCATCGGGAACGAGTACGTTGAGTTGGCCGGGCGATACGAAAAACAGCGGAGCCGCCACGCCATTGATGCGCGCGACCGTGCCGCCGATTTCGGTCGGCAGCGGCAACGTACTCGCCACCATAGTCGCGTTCGCCAGAGCCGTGCCGAAGATGGCGATGATCGCGCCGGGTGCGCTCTGATTGGCTTGATAGCTCGCCGCCGAAGTCGCCGCGAGCAAGCGCGCCGTGCCCGTGCGCGTGAACTTGCGTGCGGTCGCAGAGCGTCCGTCGGCGTTGCGCACCGTTACGTCAACGGCTTGGCCGGGCGCGGCGAAAATTTTCCAATCCTGTTCTGACACCAATTGGCCGTTTTGCAATTGCGTATCGCGCAGACGTTGTCCGTTGATGACGAGGTCTGCGCCGGGCAACCAGCCGGTGCCGGAGACGATGAGCTTGCCGTCATTGTTTACGAAGGCTTCGCTGAGGGCGGGCGTCGAAGGCTCTATGACGACGCCGTCAATGGTGAGGCGCAAAAAGACGAGTGCCATTTCATCGGTCGTCATTTCGCCCCATTGGACGGGCTTGGGCGGCGCGTTCGGATTGCGCGGATTGTCGGCGGAATTGTCATAGATCGCCGTGAACTTGAGTTGCGAGCCGCCCGGCACGGCAACTGGCGTTTTGAAGGAATAGCTGCCTTGCCAGTTGAAATCCCAATCGGTGATGTTGATGAGACATTCGGCGTTGGCTTCGCGCGGACGTTTCACTTCGACCTTCATCTGCCTGCCGAGCAAGTGCATATGAGGTTGCACAGACAACAAACGCAGCGTTGGCGTACTGTTTGGCAACGTCTCTGACGCCGTCACCGCGTAATTTTTGTTGCCCGCCGGAATCGTGAACGTGTCGTTGAGCAAGGGTAGCAAATAGGCTTCTGAGTTGACCGGTTTTTGCGCGAAGTAAAGACCGACTTGCGTGCGGTCGCTTTCGGGTTCATCGGATGGGTGATAGTGCATCTCGATCACGACGCGCGCTTCAGGATTGATGGGCAACTTGATGCCCGTGCCTTCGGGCGCGAATTCGCCGGGCGCGCCGGGCACCCAACTGCCGAGGATGTTTTCGTCTTCGCCAATGTCGAATCCGGGGCCGCCGAAGCACGAATAGCCTTCGCCCGCGTCAGCTTGGTCAAGCGCTTTCGACTTGCCCGTCGGATCGCTGTAAGCCAACACGTGATGGACGATCTTGCGATTGCCGGGCAATACGTCAAGGCCTTGAATGAAGCGGTCGCCGCGCAATTGGCTGACGGGAATGCTGAAACAACGATAGCTGTCTTTGCCTTGCGGCGGCGTAAACTTTTCTGCCGGTGCGAGCACTACATCGGGCGTGCCTTTCGGCCAACTGTCAGAAAAGACGCGCGGCGCGGGCAAGTCTGCCGCGTTGCCTTCGGGCGCTCCGGCATCGGCCCACGCGACAATCGTGTTGATCTGTTCCTGTGTCAGCGCGCGCGAATCTTTGAAATCGCCGCAACCGGCTTGCGCCTTCCACGGCGGCATTTCGCGCGTGATGACGGCTTCGCGGATGGCGCGTGTCCACGGACGTACGTCGCGGTAAGTCAGCAACGAGAACGGCGCGATTTCGCCGGGACGGTGACAGGTTTGGCAACTGGTTTGCAGAATGCGTATGACCTCTTTGTTAAAGGTCGGCGCTTGCGCGGCTGCTTTGCTGTTGCTAATTGTGATGTCGGCTGCGTTGGCGGCAGGCGTCAACGTGGCAGCATTGACGTGCGGAAGCCCTTTCCCCGTCAACCACGTTGAACGGCCTGCCATAGCGGCGCACAGCCAGCCGCAGAGCAATAAACATAAAGTCAATTTCAGTTTTGTATTCATAGCGTGATCTCCTACTGCCGGTTCTTGTCTGGCAGCTTATTTCCGCAACTTGATGTCAAGCGTGGTGACGCTGCCGTTATAATCAATTTTGAATTCGTCGAACGTTGGAATATGCCTGATGGACGCGGGCACGTTGCGCGAGAGGCCGTAATTCTCTTTGGGAATGCCCAGCCAGTTTTCGTCAAGTTCGCCGTTTTTGTTTAGGTCGTGAAAGACTGCGATGCCAAATGCACCGACGGGCACGTCGTGCAACAGCGCCGTAGCCTTACGGTCGCTGATAATCGCCGTGGTTTGTTTGAAACGACGATCATCGTCAAAGGCTTTCTGACTGTCATAAAGCACGACGCGCAATTCGCCTTTGTCGTGTTGAAGCCCGTCACTTTGACGATCAGCGTGCCGGGGCTTAACGAACCGTCATTTTTCAATGAAGCGGTTTGGGCTGCACTTCGTGATAAAGGCAACAGCAACAAACCGCTCAAGCACAGCAATGACAAGAGCGCCCAACTCATCTGCCAACCGCTAAAAGACACAGTCAGAAAATTCGATTTCTTCATACTGATTTCTCCTTTTGATTCGTGATGAAGGGGAAGGGTTAAAACACCAGCCCGGCACTGAAACGTACGCCGTGATTGGTGCGGCCATTGATGCGCATCGGCATGTAATCAACCTGCACCAAACGCAGCGCGAAACCGCGACTGAGTTTCACGTCCAGCCCTGCGCCGAAGGCTGCGGCCAAACCGAAGTTGGTGTCGTTGAGTCGTTCAGGGCAAGCGGCATTCGCGCCGAAGGTCGTACCGCAAGCGGCTTTGGGCGTGCGTGTGCGAGCCATCGCCAGTCCGCCGAGCGCGTGGGCGAAAGGCCGCAAGCCGCGATTCTTTGCGTTGTCTTTGGTTTCTGCGCCAACCAGAAATGTGGCTAGGGTTTCTCTGAGGTCGGCTTTATTAGCGCCGTTGAACAGGTTCCGCCGATTGACGTTGAAACCGAAATCGGCCTTGACGCCCAGCGCCTTATTCAAATTGTAAGTCGCCGAAACGTTGAAGCCTTTGCCGAAATCTTCGGTTTTATTGAGTTGGTTTTTGAGCGTCGCCGTATTCAAAATCGCCGTCTTGTCGCTGACATTGAGCGCCGCGCGCCGCCACGAAAAGCCGACAGAAAAATCCATCTGCTTGATTTCATCGGCGACCTTTGATGAGGGCGACGGGGCGGGTGTTTGGGCGTTGTGCGTTACGGCCAGCGTGATTAGGCATACGAGCGTGATAATAAGTTTAGTTGTCATTCTTCCTTCTCCTCTTACGTGTTACTCGCTTTGACTCACCCGACAGGGGGCTGCCGGTGTGCCATTGCAAGTGTGTTTAACGAGCCAGAGGATAGTGAGAAGGCGTGCGCGCCACATCGGGCGCAGGCAGGAAATTAGCTAAGCCGAAAGCAGGAAATTTAGCGCGGTAAAATCAGACTTAAGTCGGAGTTGAACTCATCCTTGCGGCTGTAGGGGAAAGCGCGCGTTGCGCATTACAATGCCTAAACTATGTTGCACGCTTATCAACAATGGAAGAACGATGTGCGGCGGCCTTTTTTCTTTCACCGGCTGCAATGGAAACTCACGCGTGCCTATGTGCTGGTGACGGTGGCGTTGGTCGCGGGGCTGCAAATCCTGGTGTATTCGTTGGTGATGGTCGCGCTGATGCGCGCTTTTCGCGCGCCTGATTTTCCGCCGCGCATCGCCTCCGCGATGCTGGCCGCAGCGCCGCAATTCGCGCCGCATCTCACCACGCAAAACAGTTTGTTGCTCGAACAGTTTCGCTTCACGGCTGATTATGAATTAGAGCTATCGGGCGAACGCTTTCGCTTCGGCTACAACTTTCAAGGCCGCAATGACGGGCGCGACTTTCTCGATCAACGAGTGCGCGCGCTGTTTCTCACCGATACCACAGGTAAAGTGTTGGCAGCGTATGGCAATCCACCGGTATTGGCGTTGGCGCGCGGCACTGATATGACGGCGTTGTTTCCGGCATCGTTTCCAGCAGCCGCCGAGCGCTTGCACCTCGCGCGCAACGGCACGACCGACGCGCTACAACTCGTCAGCAAAAGCGCAGAGCAATTCGTGCTGGCGGCTGTGCCGGTTTTTGATGAAGCTACGAAACAAGTCGCGGGCGTCTTTTGGGCTGAAGTCAACGTCGCGCTCGGCTGGGATTTGGCGAGCGGCTTCGTCAGCGAACTGTTGGGGCAACTTATCTGGGTTCCGATTTTTGGCTTGGTATTCGGTCTGGCCTTCGGATTTTTCACGGCGCGCAATCTGACACATCGGCTCAATCGCATCGCTTATGCGGCAGCCCAATGGGGCGGCGGAAAGTTCGACGAACGCGCGCCCGAACAGCCCCGCGACGAACTCGGCGCGCTCGGCGAACGCCTCAATCACATGGCGGCGGAGTTGCAACAACAAATGGCGCTGCAACAACAACTGGCGACGATGGAAGAGCGCAACCGCCTCGCGCTCGAATTGCACGACACGGTCAAACAACGGCTGTTTGCCTGCGCCATGCAAATCAGCGCCGCCCAACGTTTGCTGGCGACGAATCCGGCGGCGGCGCAAACGCACCTGCGCGAAAGCGAAACGCTCGCCCACCAAATGCAGGATGAATTGACCGCTGTCATTCAGGAATTAGTTCCTGCGCAAGCGGCGAAAGATTTGCCTAGAGATTTAGATGCCAGCTTGCGCGCGCTCGCCGCCGACTGGACGCGCCAAACCGGCATGCCTGTCGCCTTGCAACTCAACGGCAATAAGATTCGTTACACGCCAACGGTGGAACGTACGCTCTTGCGCATCACGCGCGAAGCCCTTGCCAACATCGCGCGGCATAGCGGCGCAACACAGACAGAGTTGCATCTCGAACACACGCCTGACCGCGCGGCGCAACTGACGATTAGCGATAACGGCTGCGGCTTCGCGCCTGACACGCCCGCCGCCGGACTCGGTTTATCCAGCATGCGCGAACGCGCGCAATCATTGCCCGACGGCGCATTCACGCTCATCACCCAACCGCAACAAGGCACGCGCGTCGTCGTGCAATTCAAAACGCAATGACCGAACCGATCACACTCATTTTGGCAGACGATCACGCAATGGTGCGGCGCGGCGTACGCGCTTATCTCGAAACGCACGCCGACCTGCACATCGTGGCCGAAGCCGATTCAGGCGCAGAAGCCGTCAAGCTCTGCGCCGAACACGTACCCGATGTGGTCTTGCTCGATTTGGTGATGCCAGGGATGGATGGCGTAGAGGCTACGCGGCAAATCAAACTCGTGAGCCCGCGCACGCACATTGTGATTCTGACTTCTTATCACGATGACAGCCACGTGCTGCCTGCGATCAAAGCGGGCGCGTTGTCTTATCTGTTGAAAGATGTGAGTTCGGAGGAATTGCTGGCCGCTGTGCGCAAGGCCGCGCGCGGCGAAGCGGTGCTGCATCCGCGCATTGCGCAACAGTTGATGCAAAACCTGCAAAAGCCTGACGCGCCGCGCGATCCCTTTGCCGACTTGAGCGAACGCGAGCTCGAAGTGTTGCGCCTCATCGCACAAGGGCTATCGAACGCTGCCATCGGCGAAAAACTTTTCATCAGCGAGAAAACCGTCAAATCGCACGTCGGCAACATCCTCAGCAAGCTGCAACTAGCCGACCGCACGCAAGCGGCGGTTTATGCTTGGCGCGAAGGATTTGTTAAAGCTGAGTAATTTTGTGGTGTGGGCTGCTAGCCCGCATGTGACGCAAGAGCGTGCCGTGCGGGCTAGCAGCCCAGGCCACATTCGAGTTAAAGACTCAATTTGCGTAACCGCAGCGCGTTCGTAATCACTGACACCGAACTGAAGGTCATTGCCGCACTTGCCAGCATCGGACTCAACAGCAAACCGAACCACGGATACAGCACACCCGCCGCAATGGGTACGCCAATCAGGTTGTAAACGAAGGCGAAAAACAGGTTCTGACGAATGTTGCGCATCGTCGCGTGACTGAGTTTGAGCGCACGCAACAATGCGCGCAGGTCGCCTTTGACGAGTGTGATCGAGGCGCTTTGAATGGCGATGTCTGTTCCTGTACCCATTGCGATGCCGACGTTGGCTTGGGCGAGCGCGGGCGCGTCGTTGATGCCGTCACCGGCCATGGCTACGAGTTGGTTGTCGCGTTGCAGGCGTTCGATGACGGCGCGCTTTTGATCGGGCAGGACCTCGGCGATGACTTCGTCAAGCGGCAGTTCGCGCGCGACGGCGTTGGCAGTAGTTTGGTTGTCGCCGGTGAGCATCACCAAACGCAACCCCGCTTGTTTGAGTTGTGCGATAGCTTCGGCGGTTGTTGATTTAAGCGGGTCTTCGATGCCGAACACATAAACCAATTGTTTGTTGGCAGCCAAAAACACAGTAGTCATGCCATGGTTCCCCCATGCTTCTGTTTTTTCTGAGGCAATGCCCAATTCAATGCCTAACTCTTCCATAAAATTTCTATTGCCCAGAGCTACGGCATATTCGCCTATGTTACCAGTGATGCCTTTTCCTGTATGGGAACGAAATTCTGTTACTGCTGAAAGTGTGACCTTGCGCCCCGTTATCTCTTGCGTGAAGGCTTTAGCTAACGGGTGCTCACTAATACTTTCCAAACTGGCTGCCAATCGCCAACACTCCAACGCTCGTAAAATCCGTAGGTCAGCAAACATTGTGATTTTAGGCTTGCCTTCGGTCAGCGTACCCGTTTTATCAAACACGAGCGTCGTGACTTTATGCAGCGTCTCAAGCGCCTCAGCGTTTTTGATGAGTACGCCCGCTAGCGCGCCGCGTCCTGTGCCGACCATCACCGACATCGGCGTAGCCAATCCCAACGCGCAAGGGCAAGCGATGATGAGAACTGCTACGGCATTGACCAGCGCGTAAACGAAGCGCGGCTCTGGCCCCAGCCAAGCCCACAACGCAAACGTAAGCAGCGCGACCAATACAACGGGGTGCGATTAAAAGCGGGACTACGCCGGTAGCCCCCGCCAACCGGAGTAGAAGTATGTGAAAATGGCGTCTAGGAGGTACACCATGAAGTTAAG
>JAYSVR010000406.1:0-42818 GCA_043718445.1 Acidobacteriota bacterium
ATCGGCGCGGGCTTTCGTAGCGCAGAAATGATCTCGTCACAAAATGCGCTGCTCTATGCTTATGCCTTTTACCTTATTGGGCGGAAGAGATTCGCTTTGCCTGAACACCAGTTACAGCGATTGATTGGGCGTTGGTTCTTCGCTGCAAGTCTGACAGGGAGATATACAAGTTCGCCTGAGACAGTCATGGATGGCGACCTGAACCGATTCAAAGCCGCGAAAGATACGGCTGGATTTGTTGGAATACTGGAAGGGATGATGGCAAACGAACTGACCAACGATTTCTGGTCTGTGACATTGCCCTCCAATCTCGATAGTTCATCAGCGCGCAACCCTGAATTGTTCGCCTACGTTGCAGCGCAAAATCGTTTGAGTGCGCCAGTACTTTTCTCACACAAGAAAGTGGCAGACTTGCTAGACCCAGCCATCAAGACCAAGAAAAAAGCACTGGAAAGACATCACCTGTTTCCACGTGCGTGGCTTGAGCGGCAAGGCATCGTTGACTTAAAGCAAATCAACCAGCTTGCCAACTTTGCACTTCTGGAATGGCCTGACAATCTCGACATCAGTGATAAGCCGCCAGCAGAGTACGTTCCAATAATTCAGGAACGATTTTCCGCAGAAGAGTGGAGTCGTATGCACGAGTTTCATGCTTTGCCGGAGGGCTGGCAGCACATGCCTTACGAATTCTTTCTAGAAGAGCGGAGAAAGCTGATGGCTGCCATCATAAGGCGCGGGTTTGAATCGCTTGGCCGATGATCGTGTTGAGGCTGGGTTGAGGCTGGGTTGAGGGCAGATAACAAAAAGAAAGTTCAAGGCAAATAACCTCACATACGGCTTGAACATTGTGTGACAAAACAGGGTTCGAATTGTTAATCAACCCAGCCTTCAATATACGAGGGTAAAGGTTCCGTCCTTCTCCGCAATCGCCGCCGCAAAACTCCACACCGCAATGCCTTGCGCCGTACCGCGTTCGCCCAACGGTTTGCCTTGTGCATCGTAACGTTGCCAAGCCAGCGTACCGCCGCGCTTCCAGCCTGTGCCTTCCGTCCAGACCAGCAAGGTTTCGCCGCGCGCGTTGACGGCCAGCGCCGGATGCCGGTTCTTGCCCGCCGCGCTCGTAGCCGCCATCGGAGTCTTATTTGACTGCGAAGCGAAATAAACCTGCCCTTGCGTTTCCCACGCAGCCACGACGCCCGCCGCGCTTTCGGCCAGCATCGCCGAACTCATCGGGCAGGCGTTGATTTCCCAACGGTCGAGCAAGCGTCCGGTGAAGCTGCGCCCGTGATCGTCGGAGGTCAGCCAATACATATCGCGGTGTATGGATTCTGTCGCCGCGCGATAAAGCACGTGCAAACTTCCGTGCCGATCAACAAAGGCGCGCAAGCCGCAACAGCCGCACGCGCCCGTCGGTTCTTGCCACGCCGCCGTCTCGCGCCCGAAGCTCTTGCCGTCATCCATTGAGCGCGCGACCCAGACGCGGCGATGGATTTCACCCGGCTGATCGCCTCGGCCATGCCATACGACATAAACGTGCCCCGTGGCGTCAGCCGCTACGGAACCGCCGCCATCCAACCCGCCCGCAAATTGCATCACGTTGCGTTGCGCTTCGAATCCGTTGCGCGCCGCGTTCATCCGCGCGTACCACATCGGCGTTTCGGGGCCATCAGGTTTATGCACGCCATTCCACGCCACGTGTACGCGCCCGTTTTTGCCGACGGCGAGTTGCGCGCCGCGAATCGTGCCCGTGGCAACGACGCTCGATGGAATGCTGTTCACGCGCAGCGGCGCACTGAACATCTCGCTGCCCGCTTCACGACGAACGTAATAAACATCGCCGCCGCCCGCTTCACCTTTGAAATAGAGCAAATGCAACACGCCTCGTTGATCCACGACGGCTTGCGGCTGGATGCCTTCATTGGGTGTGCGCAGCAAGCGCACTTGAGCTTGTGCGTTGAGCGTGAAAACCAGTGCGAGGACGGAAAAGGAAAGTTTGATTTTCATAGCTGGCCCGAAATGCCGTTGCTTACTTCTTCCAATTCGCCAGTTGTTCGGCGAACGGATTGTTAAAAGCCGGTGGTTTCTTTTCTTCGCGCTTGCGGTCATCACGCGGTGGTCGCCTGTCACGGTTTTGGTCGCGTTCAGGCTGACGACGCGGCGGACGATTGCCTTGATCGGCGTCTGAGCGTTGTTCGCCCACAGGTTGACGCTGTCGCTGAATGTCTGCGCCGCTCTTCCCCTCGCTTTTCATAGACAAGGCGATTTGGTTTTTGTCGAGATTGATTTCGAGTACGCGCACCGTCACGTGGTCACCGGGGTTCACCACATCGCGTGGGTCTTTGATGAAGCGGTCGGCGAGTTGTGAGATGTGTACGAGGCCGTCTTGATGTACGCCGATGTCTACGAACGCGCCGAAATTCGTCACGTTGGTGACGATGCCGGGGCAGGTCATGCCGGGTTGCAAGTCGCTCAACGAGTGAATGTCTTCGCGGAAAGCGAAGGCTTGAAACTGTTCGCGCGGATCGCGTCCGGGTTTGCTGAGTTCGGCGATCACGTCGGCAAAAGTGAACTCGCCAAGCTCGGTTTTGAGTGCCGCGTCTTGTTTGACAAGTTCGACGCCGCTGCCGGTCAGGTCGGCTACGGTTTTGTCGAGGCGCGCGGCGAGCGCTTCAAGTTGCGCATAACGCTCTGGGTGTACGCCGGTGTTGTCGAGGGGATGCGCTGCGCCCGCGATGCGCAAAAATCCGGCGGCTTGCTCGAAATTCTTTTTGCCGAAACGCGACACGTCGAGCAGTTGTTGCCGCGAAGTGAACAGACCATTCGTCGAACGATGTTCGACAATTTTTTTCGCCAGCGATGGCCCGATGCCCGCTACGTGTTCGAGCAGGTGATAGCTGGCCGTATTGAGATTGACGCCGACTGAGTTGACGCACGAATCAACGACGAAATCCAAACCTTTCTTGAGCGCGGGTTGCGATACGTCGTGTTGATATTGGCCTACGCCGATTGACTTGGGATCGGTTTTGACGAGTTCGGCCAACGGGTCTTGCAAGCGGCGCGCGATGCTGATGGCTCCGCGAATCGTCAAATCGAGATCGGGGAATTCTTCGCGCGCAGCTTCACTCGCCGAATAAATCGAAGCACCTGACTCGTTGACCATCACGACGGGAACGCTCAAGCCGACTTCTTTCAACGCCTCGCGCACAAAGGTTTCAGTCTCGCGTCCGGCTGTGCCGTTGCCGACCGCGATGGCGCGAATGTTGGCGTTGCTCACGGTTTCTTCCAGCAGTTTTTTCGCTTTGGCTTTTTCGTTATCGCCTTGCAGATACATCACGGTTGACGCGACGTATTGCCCCGCATCGTTGACGACCGCGAGTTTGCAACCCGTGCGTATGCCTGGGTCAACGCCCAACACAGCCTTTGAACCATAAGGCGCGGCGAGCAACAGCTTGCGTACGTTTTCAGCAAACACCTTAATCGCGGCTTCATCGGCAATGTCTTTCAGCGCGCGATGGGCTTCGGTTTCGATGCTCGGCACGACATAAGCCTTCATCGCCATGCGTGCGGCTTTGAGCAATACGTCTTTGATGGATTGCTCCGCCGCATCATTCGTCAAGGCTTCGCTTTCATAGCGCGCCAACAAGACGGCTTCGTATAGCGGATCAACTTCGCGTTTATCGGCTTCGGCGCGCGGCAGGTCAGCGCCGCCGAGGTGCAAGCTGATTTCTTCTTCCATCCAACCGCGCCGCATCGCCAGATAACGATGCGAATTTTCAGGTTTCAGCAAATTCTGAATCGGCTCGCAATAATCGAAATAGCGTTCGTACTTGCTGTGCGGTTTCGCTTTATCGGCCTTGCCCGTGCGCACAGTAGCCCTCTCAAAAACGTAGCCGCGCGTATATTCGCGCAGTTCCTGTGTTTCGCTCAGGCGTTCGATCAAGATGTCTTGCGCGCCTTGAATCGCGGCAGCGGCGTCATTCACCTTAAGTTCTTCGTTCACGAAACTCGCCGCGTATGCCTCAAGTGATTGCTCTGCTTGCGTGACGGCGTGGCCGATGTCCCACAGCCAAAGAGCGAGCGGTTCGAGTCCGGCCTCTTTCGCCATCACGGCTTTGGTTTTGCGCTTGACCTTGAAAGGCAAGTAAATGTCTTCGAGCGAATCTAGATTGAAGGTCGTGAGAATCTTGTCTTTCAATTCTTCGGTGAGCTTTCCCTGCCTTTCGATCTCTTCGACAATGAACGTCTGTCGCTTGATGATTTCGTCCCAACGATCTTTGGCGTCAATCACCTGTTGTATGGCGACTTCGTCAAGATTGCCAGTCGCTTCTTTACGATAGCGCGCGATGAATGGAACTGTGCCGCCTTCTTCGACTAAACGAAGGACTGAGTCGGCAGAAAAGAGCGGAATGTTTGCGTGTAAGGTTGGAAACCAGGTTTCAAAAGTCATGTTGTTTCAGTTGAGTTGTTTTGTTTTTCTCACCATCCGCAAAACGGATTCTTCCTGCGTGAGTTTTTCTATTTCATCCAGCGCTACCCAGGCGAGTTCTTTCGATTCGCTGCTGACGATAAGCGGAGCGTGACGATCGGCTTCGAACGCATAACGCACGTCGTAATGATCGTGCGCGGGTTCATCACGGCGCGCGGGAATCGCGTGAATGTCTATGTCAAAAATGCTGTCAGAGATGAAGCTGACCTCGGTTAAGCCTGATTCTTCGCACGCTTCACGATAGGCGGCGGCGTTCATCGAAACGTCGTCTTCACAGTGTCCGCCGAGTTGCACCCAAAGGTTCAGCTTGCGGTGGTGCGTCATCAAAGCGTATTGCCGCTCGCGGTCAACGACCCACGCTGAACCAGTCAGGTGTCCGATCAACAGTTCGCGTGAATGAAAGTTATCGTGCGTTTCGACAAAGGCCGTCAGCCGTTCAGTCATGGCTCGTTCGTGTTCGTCAAACGGAGTGTGGGCACGCAATTGTGCTAAGAGTTCAGGACGATTCATTGATTGCTTGGGAAGTTGATGAGTAACCAAATTGCACCCTAACACACCCTTTGCGCGCGCCTCAATGGATAGCAGATTTTTGGGGCGACATGAAATAAACTCCGCCGCGCGAACGTTACACGAGCAAGCGCCCTGCTGGCACTGATGCTGGCGCTAACAAACCGAAAGTCGCTTTCACCCTTTATGCTTGAGTCATCAATCTCGAAACCGGCCTCGAAACCGGACGAACGAAAGCTGGTCGAATTTGAGCGGACGGCAATGCAATTTGCCGACCAGCTTTATCGCGTCGCGTTGCGTCTCACGCGCGAAAGCGGGCAGGCCGAAGACCTGGTGCAAGAAACTTATTTGCAAGCGTGGCGCGCGTTTGATCGCTTCACACCTGGCACGAACCTGCGCGCGTGGCTGTTCAAAATTATGTTCAATACGTTTTATAGCCAGTTGCGCCGCAAACACGAATTGACGGCGCTCGACGATGCGACGGCGGCGACGCTGGTTTATGAAGCACCGATTCCTGAACAACTGACTGACGAAGAAGTCATCGCGGCCATTGAGAGCCTCGAAACGAAATACAAACTGCCCATCCTGCTGGCCGATGTCGAAGAGCTTTCTTACAAAGAAATCAGCGCCGCGCTCGACTGGCCCATCGGTACGGTGATGTCGCGCTTGCATCGCGGACGCAAGTTATTGCGCGCCGAACTCACCAACTTACAACGCGGCTTGCGCGGGTTCGGATTACGCCAAGCCGCCGGTGACGCATAAAAGCAGGAGGCAAAAAAAAATATGGATTGCCGAAAATATAAAGACACGATTGATTCCTTCCTGTGCGGCGAAACACTGGTCGAATCGAATCTCGAAATGATTCGCCACGCCGAACATTGCCCCGAATGCCGCAATGAAATGGCTGCGCGCCGTAACTTGCGACTGCAAATGCAACGCGTTGTGGGACAGGAAAAAATGTCTGCCGACGCACACGAACGCCTGCGGGCGCGCTTGCGGCAAGAAATCAGCCCGGCCCCACAACCAATGATAAATGTCGGGCCTAACTGGCGCGCGCGGTTCGCGGGTTTGTTTAGCGGACGAATGCCGTTGCTCGCCTCGCTCACCTTGCTTTTGTTAGTCGGGTTGAGTTGGTGGCTGACGCGCACGAATAACTCATCTAATAGTTCGTCGGTGCAAGCTGCCGTGTTGAGTCCGGCGGTGTTTGAACAGGCCGCGCGCGAACACGAGTTATGCGCGCACTTTTATGCTGACGCTGATGAGCCGAAAGCCATGGCTGCTTCAGCAGTCGAATATGACGCGGCTTATGCGGGGTTGGATCAAGTCGCTAAACTTAAAACCCAAGGGATGCAGTTACGCGCGGCGCATAAATGCGCGCTGGTCGGGCGTAATTTCGCCCACCTATTATTTTCACGCGGCAGCGAATTGATTTCGTTTATGGTGACTGAACGCGACGCGACAGCAATGCGCGACGGCTTAGTTCCCCACAACGACGGTAAGCAAACGCCGCTGCAACACGACCAGCAAGCGGGTTGCACGATGAGCGCTTGGCAAACCAAACGCCACATCGTCTTTGTCGTATCGAAACTTGCGCACGCGCAAAGCGAGCAACTGGCCCAGCAAGTGGCGCAACCGATCAGCGAACATCTGCGACTGGCTGAGGCAACCGCCATCGCCCGCTAACTTGTCTCAACTCAACCTGTAAAAAAAGGAAGCTCAACGGCTTCCTTTTTTATTTTTCTTTACCTCTCGAAATAAAGCCTCGCAACTGCGCGTTACACTCCACGGAAAGACGATTTTTAGCTTCGACGAAATAGCTTCAAGACAGTTATTCAACCAAAATCGAGTGCGAACCAACTTAGTGGAATAAACTCGCCAAGCTTTTTATTCGTGTTTAATTAACTAAGAGCGGGCGTAGCTCTGCCCCATCGTCAACGGACTTCACCGTTCGTCAAGTAACTTAACTTTATAGTGTGTGCAGAAATTTAGCTGAATTTTCGGCAGGGATAACTGCGCCCTATTTCAATCAGAGAGGATTACATGAAAAGAAAGACCTTATTATTTTCTGCTTCGGCCTTATTGGTCGTTGGCAGCTTGTCGGCTTCGCTGATAAGCAGTCACGCGCAAGGCAGACGTCAGGCTCCGATGGTGCTGAGTTCGCACGACGGAACGTTGGAACTCATTGAGAGCCTGCCAAATCAAGGCGCGCGGGCACAGGCTGAAACCACCGCCGCCCAATTAGCGGAGCAAACCGATTCACCCGAAGCGGCGCGTCGTCAAGAGTTGCGGCAACAATTAAAGACTGCCAACACGCCTGAAAAGATTCAGCAACGTCGTGAGGCTTTTTCAACCCGCTCAATCGGCGGCGGCGGCAGCAGTTCAGGTCGCTCAGTCGGTGACCGTGTGGTGGCGACGACAGAACAGGAAATGCCGGGCTGTCGCATTGACCCGGCTTCGCCTTCGATTGGCGCTGATGTGCCTGCCACTTATTTCGGCCCGGCCCCTTCGACCGTGCAAAAAGAACTAATTGGCCCGCTGCAACTGTTGACCGCCGGGCAACTTGATAGAGCAGCCGGCACGATTACGCTGCCGCTTTACACCGGGCAAATGCGTAATGGCAAACAGGTTTATTACATCCTGACCGACACCACTGACCAAGCGAATGCCGCTGCTTTAGGTTTGAATTTTTCCGCCAAGTTGAACTATTCCGACACGGGACACGCCGTGCGCACGGCTTCGTTGCGTTCAGGCGGTCTGTTGACTTTCAACGAAGGCGAAGTGGATTTTTCGCCAGAGCGTAAAGTCACGCCGGGGCCGGCCACTGCGCCTTTCCCTCCAACCGTGGCAGAACCTGGGTCAATCGGCGATAGCCTTTACACGCCGCTGGTGCGCATCACCAACGCGGGCAATCACATTTATAACGCGCCCGTCGTCGCGTTCGGTGTGGCGCGCGAAAAGATTCATTTTCCCGACGGCAAGCCCAATTATTCGCTCGTTCACGATCAAGTCGTCAGCATTGACACGCGCAATAACGTGGTGAAACTGCGCCTTGCTCCCGGCTTCAGTTTTGCGCGTCCGGTGCTTTATCTTTCGACTGAATCGTCTGACCCGCTCGTCGCGGCGCTCGAAGACAACACCTTCGCACCGGCACTGAACGACATTGACACCGGCAATGACGACAGCGCGTTCAGCGCGACCGAACGCCTCTTCCTCACGATCAACGGCCCCGTCGGATGCGGCAACCCGCAACGGCAAGGGATGTTCAGCGCATTGACCGATGGACGCGCTCCGCTCAACGTACTCGGCGGCATTCCGACCGTCGCCACCGATTACAGCCCGATGTGGGATGTGAACGTAGGCGTCTGGACCGACAGTGCCATCCAAAAGCAATTTCGTTCACGGGTGAACGAAGAGTTCCAGATTCTCGCTTTGGCCGAAGGCGGTTTTATCACCGGCCCCGGCGGCGGTGAATATGGCTCGGTTGGCATCATCGTGAATTGCCCGATTGTTTTCCGGTTCTTATAAAAAGAACCTGCCCGTTTTCTTGCTTTGGGAGAGGCAAGAATAGAGCGAGCCGCTGTTCAGCGAATCAACAGCGGCTCGCTCATTATTTATGCGAGCAGGGTTATGCGAGCAGGGTTTGGATGACTTTGCCGTGTACGTCGGTTAGGCGACGTTGGATGCCGTTGTGATAATGCGTCAGCTTTTCGTGGTCAATGCCCAACAGATGCAGGATCGTCGCGTGTATGTCGTAAACCTCAGTTGGGTTATGACGATCCAGCGGCTTGTAGCCAAACTCATCGCTTTCGCCATACGTCACGCCGCCCTTGATGCCGCCACCGCAGAGCCAGTTCGTAAAACAAAACGGATTGTGATCGCGCCCTTTGCCCGCCTGACTCGAAGGCATACGGCCAAATTCCGTAGTCCATAAAATCACTGTGTCTTCGAGCAAGCCGCGTTGCTTGAGGTCTGCAATGAACGCGGCACAACCGCGCGCCATTCCCACGGCGAGCGGGCCGTGATCCTGCCTAACGTCTTCGTGCGAATCCCAGTTGCGACGCGGAAAGCTGTTGTCGTTGCCGCTCCAGATTTGAATGAAGCGCACGCCACGTTCGAGCAAGCGGCGCGCGGTCAAACACTTTTGCGCGAAGACATAGGTTTCTTCTTCGTCGTTAATTTCTTTCGACCAGTTTTGGACGCCGCGCTCTAAGCCATACAACTTCAACACGTGTGCAGGTTCGGCTTTCAAATTCAACGCTTCGGGCGCGGCGAGTTGCATCTTCGCGGCAAGTTCATAACTGCGAATGCGGCCTTCCAGCCGTTGGTCATCTTTGCGCGCAGCCGCGTGTCGCTGATTGATTTCTTTCATCAGTTCTTGCGCGGCGGCTTCGCTGGCAGGCGTGACGAACTTGCCCGACGGGTGCGGAAACAGGTCGGCGACGGGCGCATCGCGTCCGGGATAAATCACCGTGCCGCTGTGTTGTGCGGGCAAAAATGCCGCGTCCCAATTCTTCATACCGTTCGACGCCAGGCCGCGATGATCGGGCAACACAACGAAAGTCGGCAGGTTGTCATTCATCGAACCCAAGCCGTAACTCACCCAACAACCCGCACCGGGAAAACCCGGCAGCAAAAAGCCGGTGGATTGCAACAACGTCGCCGTGCTGTGTACTCCTGACTTGCTTGTCATGTTGTGAACGAAGGCGATGTCATCCACGACAGAACCAAGCGCGGCGACGGGTTCGCCCAGCAACTTGCCGCTTTGGCCGTAAGCCTTGAAATCCCAAAGCGGTTTCAGCCAAGGCCCCAGCCCGTCCTGAAACGTTTCGACCGGTTCGCCGAAATCACTGGGCTGTCCGTGGCGTTTGACAAGTTCAGGCTTGTAATCAAACAGATCGAGGTGGCTCGCCGCACCCGCCATAAAAAACTGTACGACCCGCTTGGCTTTGGGCGCGTGATGCAACTTCACGCTTTGCGCAAGCGCGTTTTGTTCGTTCAACCCATTTTGTTCGGTGAGCAAAGAGGCGAGCGCGATCCCGCCAAGTCCGCCACCGGCTTGCCAGAGAAATTCACGGCGGGTGCGCAACGGTGAATTTGCCTCAGTGAGTGAATCGCTTTTTGTCTTCATTATTTTTTGGAGCGCAGCCCAAGCCCTTTCAATTTGTGCGGTAAATGCAGTAAGAGTAGCTGCACCGCCACTCAATATTGGAACCGTCTTTCTGATTGCACAAGCGCGCAAGCGCAACCGATGAATGCTTATGAAAAATTTCTACTTCGCAACCGTCACACTCGCGTTGGCAATGATATTGTCTGTGATTGCTCTCGCTCAGGATAAACCCAACTTCCGCACTATCGAGCTTTGGCCCAACGGCGCACCTGGCGCAACGGGCACGAGTGACGAAGACAAACCCGCTGTCATTCCTTTCATACCGGATGCCGCCAACGCAACAGGCGCGGCAATGCTGGTTTGTCCCGGCGGCGGATTCACGTTGCGCGCCGTAGATCACGAAGGCATTCAAGTTGCGCAATGGTTGAAAGCGCGCGGCATCGCGGCCTTCGTTTTGCGCTATCGGCTGCGCCCTCTTTATGAACGCAAAGACTGGCTGCGCGACGCCCAGCGCGGCGTGCAATTCATTCGCGCGAACGCCAAACAATACAACGTCGCAACCAATCGCATAGGCATCGTCGGCTTTTCAGCCGGAGCGCATCTCGCCGCCGACGTTTCGTTTAATCCGCTCGCGGGCGAAGCCAATGCGAGCGACCAGCTTGATCGGATGAACAGCCGTCCTGACTTTTTGGTTTTGTCTTACGGCGCGTTGGCCTTGCCCGCCAATGTGACGAATGTGCCGCCTACGTTTATGTATTGCACCGCCGAAGACGCGGGGGCAATGCGCGGGATGAGTGATCTTTACGCCAGTTTGAATAAAGCCAAAGTGCCTGCCGAGGCGCACTTCTTTGCCAGCGGCGTGCATGGCGTAGGCTTCGCGCAAGGCGATCCCATCCTCGGCGAATGGCCGAACCTGATGCATCGCTGGCTGGTTGCGAATGGCTTTCTCACCGCCCAAGCGCGCTTGCCCATCGCAGGCGTCATCAAACTCAATGGCGCTCCGCTCAATCGCGGCGTCACCATTCTCACGCCGGTTGATAATCCCAACGCGCCGTCTGCGACGATTTACATCACGAACGCTCACACCGATCCGTTGGGTTCGTTTGCGTTAAGCGCCGCGCAGGGCTTGGTCGCAGGCAAATATCGCGTCGAGGTTCGGCAAGACGCCGTGCGCTGGCTGAGCAATTCGCGCGATCCGGTGATGATCGGGATGATGGAAAAATCGCGCGCGGGTAAGCTGACGGATGAAGAGCGCAAACAATGGGGCGATTACGTCCGCCAGCGCGACTCTTCGCCCAGCATCGAAAACCAGCGCGTCTATCGTCGCCAACATCCGCAAGACAAAACCGATTACCTCGTTGAAATCAAAGCGGGCGTCGTGAACAAACTCACGCTGGAGGTTTTTAGTCACTGATGCCAACGAATCATAGAGACAGTCTTTATGATAGCGAACGGTTGGCGCGCAGCTATGCCTTTGATCGTCCGCCCGTGCATCAGGCGATCACGGCGAAACTGCGCGAACACTTGCCGCAACGTTTTAATCGCGCGCTCGACATCGGTTGCGGCGCAGGGCTTTCAACGGCGGCGCTGGCTCCGCTCACAAGATGCGCTTACGGCCTTGAACCGATGGCGAATATGCTCAAGCATCGTCGCGCCGTGACTGACCGAGCTAACTTTGTAGTTGCGAAAGCTGAACGTTTGCCTTTCGCCGATGGCTCCTTCGATTTGCTGACGGCGGCGGGTTCGTTGAATTACGCTGACCGCGAGTTGTTCTTTCCCGAAGCCGCGCGCGTATTGACCGACGATGGCTTGCTAGTAATTTATGATTTTTCAGAAGGCCGACGCTTGCGCGGTGACGAACGCTTGGGGCGTTGGTACGAAGCGTTCAAGCAACGTTATTCCTCGCCGCCGGGTTACGCGATGGATGTCTGCGCGTTGGAATATGAGCGTTTCGGCTTACAGCTTGACGGATATCAGAAACTCGAAGTCGCTGTGCCGCTCAATCTTGATAGTTATTTGCGTTACGCCTTGAGTGAAACTTGTGTTGAGCGTGCCATCGCAAGCGGCACAAATGAATCCGCCATTCGCGCTTGGTGTAATGAAACGCTATCTGAAATTTTTGATGTCCAACCACGAGAAGTTTATTTCGACGCTTACTTCGCTTTGGTGAGCAAAAAGGAAACTCTATGACCACTAACTTATCACGCCGAGAAATTATGAAAGCCGCAGGCGCTGCGGCATTAGTGACGCCAGCGTTCGCTGCCGCGCAAAATAAACCGTGGCCGCTTGCTGCAACGGGCACACCGAAAATCTGTTTGGGATTGCAAGGCACGGTGGACGAGGCGCGCATGCGCCGGGTTAAACAAATCGGCGTAGATTATGTGTTGATGGGTGGGCCGCCAATTCCCTGGACTGAAGCAGATTTGCGCGAACGCATGAACCGTTTCAAAGCAGGCGGTCTGACGATTATCAACATGATGATCGGCGGCTTTCCCAAAACGATTTATGGCAAGCCCGGACGCGACCAGGAAATCGAACAGATCATTCAGTCCATCCGCGCCGCCGGCAAAGTCGGCTTGCCCGTCATCGAATACAACTTCTATGCGCATCGCATTGTCGAGGGCTATTACGAAGAGTTGGGACGCGGCGGCGCGGGGATGACGGCTTTCAATCACGACCGCGTCAAAGACCTACCGCCGTTGCCCGACATCGGCGCGTGGACGCTCGATCAGATGTGGGCGAACATCACTTACTTTCTCAAAGCGGTCGTCCCCGAAGCTGAAAAAGCAGGTGTGCGATTGGCGCAACATCCCAACGATCCGCCCGCACCACTCAGTCGTGGCTCGCAACAAATCATGGCTACGCTAGCCGGTTGGAAAAAATTGGTAGACATCGTTAAGAGTCCGCACAACGGCATCACCTTCGATTGCGGCGTGACGCGCGAACTCGGCGAAGACCCGGTGACGGTGGCGAAATACTTCGGCGCGCGCGACACGATCAATCACGTCCATTACCGCAACGTGATCGTGCGCAAGCCTTACGTTGATTACACCGAAGTCTTCCTCGACGAAGGGCAGGTGAATATGTTCGCCGTGATGCAGGAACTGGTGAAGCAGAAATACGCGCGCGGCCTTTATCCCGAACATCCGCGCGCGCTTGATTACGACCGCGAACGCGAAGGCAGCATCGTCGGGCAATACGCCAAAGCAGGCGGCGGCGGATTCGGTGGCGAGATTTATAACGTAGGGTATACGAAGGCGATGTTGCAGGCGGTGTTGTCGCAGTAATCGCCTGCGTATTCGAGCGGCTGGTGGGAGGGAATCTATCCTTGCAGGTATACTGCTGGTGACGATGCCCTGCTATTCACTACAAAAGGAGCAACCATGCCAATAACAAATCTCGCAACTGCTACAACGCTCGATGAAGCTCTGCTGAGTCAGGCATTGGCTTTGTCGCCAGAGCAAAAGCTGCGACTGGTGAAAGAAGTGATGCAATCTGAGTTGCGTACGAACGCGGAAGGGCCACAACAGTTTATCGAAACGCTGGATGCCACGCTGACTGAATTGCGTCCGCCGGAAACACCGCAGCCTGCGCCAAACGGCAAGCCGCCGTGGGAGGAGCGCCACGACCGAGCCCTGCTTTCGATGGAATGGATACGACAGCATCGCAAAGAGTACGGCGGGCAGTGGGTAGTGCTGGATGGCGACCGACTGATTGCCGCCGGAAACGATATTCTGGCATTGAAAGCCGCTAAAGAAGCCGACGGCGCTCGTTCGCCGTTTTTTGATTTTGTCGAACCGGCGGATGCGCTGCCTTTCCTCTTTTAATCCTATGCCTGAACTCTCTTTCGAGGTTGTACGACGTTACGACTCCGACGACGGAATCAAAATCCCGCTCACGATTTTTTGCGGCGGGCAAGAAGCCGATACCTCAGGTTATGTAGATTGCGGCGCGAGCGATTGCGTTTTTAGAAATGAGGTTGGGTTGATGCTGGGGCTGCAAATCGAGACGGGCGAGCCGAAATCATTCAGCCCCGCTTCGGGCGGAACGCTGGCGACTTACGGCCATCTGGTCACGCTGGAATTTTATGGCATCGCCTTTGAGAGCATCGTGTATTTCGCCAAATACCCCGGCTTGCAACGCAACCTGCTGGGTCGTAACGGTTGGTTGCGCAAGCTATTCTTCGGACTGGTGGAATCTGACAGTACGGTTTATCTGTCGCCGCTTCGCTAACCAATAAGGAAATGAATTCTGATGAAACCACGCAACTTCCAAATGATCGAAACCAACGGCATCCGCCTGCGCGTAGTCGTTGAAGGCAACGGCCCGTTGGTCATCTTATTACACGGATGGCCGCAATGTTGGTATCTGTGGCGGCATCAGATTGAACCGCTGGTAGCGGCGGGCTTTCAAGTCGCCGTACCCGATCAGCGCGGTTATGGCGGCAGCGATAAACCGGCGGCGGTTGAGGCATACAACATGATCGAGCTGACCAACGACGTAGCGGGCATCGCCACCGCGCTCGGCCACGAACGCTTCCTTGTCGTCGGCCACGATTGGGGAGCGCCGGTCGCGTGGCATACGGCGCTGTTGCATCCGCAGCGCGTCAAGGCCGTCGCGGGCTTGAGCGTACCTTACACGCGCTGGCGCAAGGGTACGCTGACGCAGCAGGAATTTTATGGCGACAGGTTTTGGTACATGGTTTATTTCCAGCAGCCCGGCGTCGCCGAAGCCGAACTCGAAGCCGACCTGCGCAAATCGCTGAGGATGATTTATTACTCGATTTCGGCTGACGCTTCGCGCGCCCCGCAAAACGGACTGCGGATGAACAAACCGTCAACGGCGAAATTTCTTGACGGAATGATTGACCCTGAAACCTTGCCCGCTTGGCTGACTGAAGAAGACTTGGATTATTATTTCGCGCAATTTGAGCAGAGCGGTTTTCGCGGCCCGATCAATTGGTATCGCAACATTGACCGCAATTGCGACCTGACACCGCAACTCGAAACCGCACACATCGAACAGCCGTCCTTCTTTATTGCAGGCAAACGCGATCCCGTACTTTCATTCGGCGGCGGCAAAACCATTGAATCAATGCAACGCCGTTTGGATGATTTGCGCGGCATCGTCTTGCTCGACGATGCAGGCCATTGGGTTCAACTCGAACGCCCCAAAGAAGTAACTGAGGCGTTATTGGGCTTCTTAAATAGCGTGCGGTAATCCGCACGATCAAACTGTGCGCTAAAAGCGCTCCATGACTTGAGAGACAAAAAATGAATAAGCTGATTTTGAGTTCGATGTTACTCGTCTTATCTGCGCTGGCTTTCGCGCAACCCGCGAACCCGCCGCGCACACCACCGCCGCAAGTGACTTCGCCCGAAGTGCATGCCGACCGGCGCGTCACCTTTCGTTTGCTGGCTCCGCAAGCCACGAGCGTAAAGCTGGGCGGCGGCGACATTCCCGGTATGGGACAAGGCAAAGAGATGACCAAAGGCGAACAGGGTATTTGGGAAATTACGCTCCCGGCGATTGACCCGGGCGCTTATCGTTACAATTTCAATGTGAGCGGTGTGACGGTGATTGACCCGCGCAACTCCTCTATCAGCGAATCGAATAACAACGTATGGAGTCTGGTCAACATCCCTGGCTCTGAACTATTCGACACCAAAAACGTACCGCACGGCGCAGTCGCAGCCGTCACGTATTACTCAACCGCGTTGAGCAAGTTTCGCCGGATGCACGTTTATACGCCGCCGGGCTATGAGATGGGCAAGGGCAAGCTCCCGGTGTTTTATCTGCTGCACGGCGCAGGCGATTGCGACGAAGCGTGGACATCCGTCGGACGCGCGGGATTCATTCTCGACAACCTGATCGCCGCCGGAAAAGCCAAGCCGATGGTCGTCGTGATGCCCGCCGGACATACGCGCGCCATCAATCGAATGCCCGCTGCTGCTCCGCCACAACCCGGACAAACGCCGCCGCCCGATGAATTCGGTCAAGACTTCACGACCGACGTGATGCCTTACGTTGAAAAAAATTATCGCGTCTTGACTGACCGCAACAGCCGCGCCATTGCCGGGCTTTCGATGGGTGGCGGACAAACGCTCACCGTCGGCATTCCCCATCTTGAAAAATTCGCTTACGTCGGGGTGTATAGCTCAGGGCTGTTAAACGCGTTTTTGCGTATGACGCCCGGCAGCCCGCCACCCACCGCCGGTACGATCCCAACGATCTCGCCCGCTGGCGAAGCGTGGGTCAAACAACATCAAGCCAAACTCTCAGACGCCAATCTGAAAAAAGGCTTGAAGCTGTTTTGGTTCGCCACCGGTAAAGAAGACTTCCTGCTCGGCACAACCAAAGCCACGCTGGATTTATTCAAAAAGCAGGGCTTCAATCCGACGTACAAAGAAACCGAAGGCGGACATACGTGGATCAACTGGCGCAATTATTTGAGCGAATTCGCGCCGCAACTTTTCAAGTAAAACGGTAGGGCAAGCTCGCCAAGCTTGCCCTATTCGTTTTCACGACCTTTTCGAACTACCGGACGCTTTCATTGCCCCAACATCCAATCAACAAAAACTATGAAACACATCGCTGCTTTCTGTTTCTTATTCCTTTCCCTCGCGTTAACCGTGAACGCACAAAAAGTCATTCGCCTTTATCCCAACACGCCCGCTGGTTCTGAAAACTGGAAGCAGCCCGAAAAAGAATACTTCTCGCCCCTCTGGCAAACCCAAGTTGTCACGAACGTCGTCAACCCATCGCTCACGATGTATGCCCCAGACAACGCCATCGCCAATGGAACCGCCATCATCATCGCACCCGGCGGAGGCTTTCACGCACTCTCGATCAACAGCGAAGGCATTGACGTAGCCAAATGGCTCGTAGCCAAAGGCGTCACCGCGTTCGTCTTGCGTTATCGCCTCGTGCAAACCGGCGAAGACGGCGTGAAAGAAGTGATGGGCAAGATGGGCAATCCCAAGCCCATCCACATTGACGCCAACAACACCAACGTCGCCGAACTCGCCCACGCCGACGGACTCGCCGCCATGCGTTACGTGCGCGAACACGCCAAAGAATTAGGCGTCAATCCGCAACGCATCGGCTTCATGGGTTTTTCTGCCGGAGGCACAGTGACGGCATCTGTGACGTTTCATAACACGCCTGAAACTCGTCCTGATTTTGCCGCGCCGGTTTACGCTTATATGGGCGCAGTAAAACCAGGCGACGTACCGAAAGACGCGCCGTCACTTTTCATCGTCGCGGCGTCTGACGATCAACTCAATCTCGCGCCCGAGAGCGTTGCGCTTTATAGCAAATGGCTCGCGGCGAAAAAGCCGGTCGAGATGCACCTTTACGCAAAGGGCGGGCACGGCTTCGGCATGCGCAAACAAAACCTGCCCTCCGATCAATGGATCGAACGCTTCGGCGAATGGCTCAACGTGCAAGGGCTTTTGAAAAAATAACTGTATGAGCGACTTGCTGTGGACTCCCCAAGCCGAACGTATCGCATCGGCCAAGCTGACGGCGTTTCAACGAATGGTTGAAACGCGACATCAACTGTCGTTCGCCAATTACGAAGCCTTGCATCGTTGGTCAATTGATTCACGCGAAGATTTCTGGCGCGACCTCTGGGACTTTTGCGAAGTCATCGGCGAACCCGACGAAACCGTTTTGATTAACGGCGACCGAATGCCCGGCGCGCAATGGTTCCCGCAAGCGCGTTTGAATTTCGCTAAAAACCTGCTGCGTTATCGTGATGAAAGCGATGCCATCGTTTTTTGTGGCGAAGGCAAAAAATCATCACGACTCAGCAACGCTGAACTCTATCAACAAGTCGCTCAACTCGCGGCTGCCTTGCGCGCACAAGGCGTCGTGGCTGGTGATCGCGTCGCGGCTTATCTGCCCAACTTGCCTGAAACCATCATTGCAATGCTGGCAGTCGCCAGCATCGGCGCAGTCTTCTCGTCCTGCTCGCCTGACTTCGGTGTGCAAGGTGTGCTGGATCGTTTCGGACAGATCGAACCGAAAGTCCTGTTTGCAGTTGATGGATATTGGTACAACGAAAAGGCCAACGACACGCGCGACAAACTCAAAGACATCGTGGCGCAACTGCCTTCGGTCGAGCGCGTAATCGTAGTTCCTTATCTCAACGATCAACCTGACATCAGCGCCATTCCGCACGCACAAACGCTCGCCGCGTTCACCCAGCCCTTTCATAACGCGACCACTATCGAATTCGCACAACTGCCCTTCGATCATCCGCTTTACGTGATGTATTCCTCCGGCACGACAGGCGTGCCCAAGTGCATCGTACACGGCGCGGGCGGCACGCTGTTGCAACACCTGAAAGAACATCAACTGCACAGTGACATTCACGCAGGCGACCGGCTGTTTTATTTCACGACCTGCGGATGGGTGATGTGGAACTGGCTGGCTTCGGGTTTGGCTTCGGGCGCTACGTTGTTGCTCTATGACGGATCACCTTTCGCGGGCGGCAGCCACCTACTTTTCGATTTCATCGAACGCGAACGAGTCACGCATTTCGGCACGTCGGCAAAATTCATTGATGCACTGAGCAAGAGCGAATTGCGTCCGCGTGAGGAATACGCTTTCGCCGAACTGCGCACCGTTCTCTCAACCGGCAGCGTACTCGCGCCCGAAGGCTTTGATTTTGTTTACGAACACATCAAGGCCGATGTGAATTTAGCTTCGATCTCTGGCGGCACTGACATCATGGGTTGTTTCGTATTGGGCAATCCGACCGCGCCGGTTTATCGCGGAGAAATTCAGTGCAAAGGTTTGGGCATGGCCGTTGACGTATTCGACGAACAAGGCAACTCGCTGAACCAAACCAAAGGCGAACTCGTCTGCAAGCGCGCTTTTCCTTCGATGCCTATTGGGTTCTGGAACGACGAAGACGGCGCAAAATATCACGCGGCCTATTTCGCGCGCTTCGCCAACTTATGGACGCACGGCGATTACGCCGAACTGACCGAACACAACGGCATCGTGATTTATGGACGCTCTGACGCAACGCTCAACCACGGCGGCGTACGCATCGGCACTGCCGAAATTTATCGCCAAGTCGAACGCCTGCCCGAAATTCTCGAATCGTTGGTCATCGGGCAAGACTGGCAAAGCGACGTACGCGTCGTGTTATTCGTGCGCTTGCGAGAAGGCATCACGCTCGACGACGAACTCAACCATACGATCAAGCAAACCATTCGCACGAACACCACGCCGCGTCACGTACCCGCCAAGATCATCGCGGTTGCCGACATTCCGCGTACCAAGTCGGGCAAGATCACCGAACTCGCCGTGCGCGAAATTGTGCATAACCGTCCTGTCAAAAATCAGGAAGCCCTCGCCAACCCCGAAGCCCTGGACGGCTTCCGCGACCTGGCTGAATTGCAAAGCTGACCAAGCCGCCAGATAAAAAAGCTGGCTTCAAAAAAACAATTGTGCATAATCGCGCTCCGTCGAGTCAGAAACACAAATCGGTTCTGTCTTAATTCCAACATCCCGCCGCAACTCTCATCCCCACACAAAATTAAGTCATCCCTGAAAGCAACACAGATATGTTTAGTAACTGGCTAAGTCGCGTTGCGCACCCAGTCTGAACGTACGACGGTCGCTCAAAATTTCACTTAAATCGTTTAACCACGTTGAGAAAATTGGCTATGAAAAATCTGAGTTATTTATCGCTATGTTTTGCCGCTTTATTTTTCGTTAGCAGTCAGACGACTTACGCCTTTCCCGCTCAATCAGAAAATCTAGCTAGTTTTAACCAGGCTGAATCGCTGACAAAACAGGCTCGCCAGTTACTCACACAAGATAATTTTGCTGCGCTCGACTCACTAGCCAACGAAGCCCGCACCAGCAAAGCCCGTTTCGCTGACGGTGAATGGAAACTGTTTGTTTTATATCAGGCTTTGACCTTACCTGCTTCAGGCACTACCGCCGGAGAAATGGATTGGGAGCCGCATCTGGCTAAGTTACAACGCTGGCATAAAACTTCGTCTAAATCGGTCACGGCTCATATCACCTATAGCGCAGCCCTAATTGAGTACGCGCTGAAAGCCCACGTGACCGGGCAGGAATGGAATTCGATGGGGACTGAAGCAGGTGGAAAAGCATTTCAAACCCGGTTGAAAATCGGCTTAACTGTTTTGCAGGGCTTAAAGAAAGTGAAAGACCATTGCCCGCAGCTTTATTACATTCAACTCAGGCTGGCGATGGCGCAAGGCTGGAGTTGGAATGAATTTAACCTGCCTTACGCCGAGGGCATCGCCCAGGAACCGTCCTATCATTATTTTTATCAAGCCAAAGCCATTAACTATTTACCGCGTAATCGCGGTGGGCAAGGTGAGTGGGAAAATTATGCCGATGAGGTTTATCGCCTATTAGGCGCACAAGAAGGCGCGTTGGCTTATTTTATGATCGTCTCACATTTACGCTCCACGCTCGGAGCTAGTCTCTTTGCTAAAAATCGCGTGAACTGGTCGAGGCTTAAAGAAGGTTACCAAGTGTTACTTTCCCGCTATCAGGGAAATAACTTGCGCCATAACGAAATGGCTTATTTCGCCTCGTTAGCGCGTGACCAAGTCACTGCCAAAGCTTCGTTTGACCGTATCGGCAATGCCCGCAACACCGAGGTATGGGCTTCACAATCTTTCTTTGAGCAAAAGCGCGCCTGGGCTTATGAACTGTCGCCAAAAGCTGTGAGCAAAGCGCAGGTAATTCGCTAATCAGCGCGCAACGTCAGAAGCAACTTCGTTACGCGCGAATACGTCAAGTCGTAAACCCGCAGGAGTAAAAACCGTCAGCGCCGGAGCCGTGCCGAAAATGGTTTTGATCGCACCGTGGTCAATCATTTTGACCTTATGCTGTTCAGCGCGCTTTTTTACCTCAGCGATATTGGTGGTGAAAAAAGTGCCGTGCGTTACTCCCAGCGCGCCGGGTTTGGCTTGCGGATATTTATTCACGCTATTCACGCCTTTGTAATCAACCATTTCAATCCGCCCAAAGTAGTTTTCTTCGACGCCTAAAATGCGTATGTCTAACTGAGCGCCTTTCGGCAGTCCCACCATTTTTTCAATTTCTTCGCCTTGCAATAAATGGGAGGTCAGTGCGGGAAAGCCGAAAACGTCGGCATAAAACTTTTCTTCTTCCGCCGCATCTTCGACAATCGGAACGAAATTAGTCATTCCGGCATAGCCTTTTGCGCCGAACGGATAACTAACTTGCATGATCTCAATCAGCATAATGCTCGTGCTATCGTGACCGTACATTTGCACCTCGTTCACCTGCAACGGTTCACCTGGATGGTCTTTGACTGGGTAAGTAACAAACTTTGAGCGGAATTTTTGCCCGCCCTTTAATAACTCATCATAACGAACCGGTAATTCTTTGCAGGCTATGTCTATATTTTTAGGTAACAGGTCAGTCGGTTGCGCATTATCTCTAACCGCAGGCAATGGGTGAGCAAACTGAACCAGATGCAATCTGCCCGTGCGAATGCCGGGCGTACCGACTACGGCTTGGTCTTGTATCTCATCGGCAGGCATTTGCCATAACTTGGCGAGTCCGCTGTCAGGGCCTTTTTGGCGGGCGACGAGTTCAAAGCCAAGCGTCGTTACCCATAACTTGAGGGCTTCGTCGAGATTGCGAACGCCTACCACCAAATGAGCCAAGCCATTATCGGCTACCAGACTGGGGGCTTCAGTATATTTACGCGGTGTTTCATCGCCGCGTAACACGAAGCGTTTGGCTTGCGCGTGGGAAATTTGCGAGTAACTAAATACGCATCCAAATAGGCTTCCGGCCACCAACACCAGGCACCAGCACCGCTGCATCAAAAAGCGTGCTGTCATAAATTCTCCGTTAGTACGTTTGTTGTGAAGTTAGTTGGAAATAGCTTTCGCGGGATACCATATTTCGGGCATCGCACTTATTCGGCGTTCGGTAATGATCGTCACTTTGACTAACTCGCCGTTTTCAAAAGTTTGCCACACGCGCGATTTGTAATGCGGCGAGGCCATGACAATCGTCTCAACCGCATGGGTTTCAGGTTTAGCCTTCCAGTGATAAGGGAAAACATAAACCATATCATTGACGAATTTCAGTTCTCCATGAAAATTCGGGTCATCGAAAATCATTGCTTCGCCTGTTGGGTCGAACCGCGCGTGAAAATCGAACTGAATTTTATCGCCTTCGGGCCATAGATAATTTATTCGCTCATACCAGTCGTCGCCTTCCAGCCGGGTTTCCTGCCGCGAAGTGAACGTATCGAGCATTTGGCCTTGGGGAGAAACGTGTGTATACGTTCCCACCCAAACGCCGGTAACTTGCCGTAATTTTTCTTTCAACGATAGCTGTATCATTGCCATTGCAAAACAATCTTTCCGT
This sequence comes from Acidobacteriota bacterium, assembly GCA_043718445.1. Lineage (GTDB taxonomy): Bacteria > Acidobacteriota > Blastocatellia > RBC074 > RBC074 > JACPYM01. Next base: position 22,512 of record JAYSVR010000406.1, read on the forward strand.
AATGTTGGCGGTCAGCAATCATCTGATGAGCTTTACCCAGTTCAGCAAAAGGTAGCGTCGTATGTAACTCAGACTTAAACGTTCCATCGGCAAATAAAGGCAGCGCAATTTCCTGAAAGGTTTTCATCGTTTCTGGCACAAAGCGCGAGCTAGTCATAATGCTGACACAAAGAAATTGCAGGTTGCGATTTACCACGGTCAGGTCAAACCCGTAATCGAAACCGCCCGCTGCGCCACAAAGTAAGACTTTGCCTTCGTTAGCCATCGCGGCGATGGTGGATTTTGCCGAAGGCGTGCCGATAATAACTAACGCTACGTCGGCCCCGTGTTTATCGGTGTCGCGCATTATTTCTTCAGCTACGTTGCCGGTTTGATAATTATAAACCGCATCGGCTCCGTGGGCTTTGGCTACCGGTACTTTGGCATCGTTGCTGGTCGTACCAGCTACCCAGCATTTTTCCCATTTGGCGATTTGCAATGCGGCACTGCTCACGCTGCTGGCAATTGCTTCGAGTAACACACGCTGACCGGACTGCAAATTAGCCACAGTAACTAACGCGTGCCAAGCGGTTAAGAAACCCACCGGAATTGCCGCAGCCTGTGCGAAAGTTAAGTTATCGGGCAAGCGCATCAGGTTGAAAGAATCGAACAATGCCAGTTCAGCGTGCGCGCCACGCGCTCGACCGAAAACGCGATCACCGGCTTTGAAGGCAGTAACATTGGCGCCGACTGACTCAATGACGCCAGCGGCTTCTTGGCCGAGGCCGAAAGGCAATGGCATCCAGCGAAATGGGCCAACTCCCGCGCGCATGGCGGTTTCGGCATAATTCACACCTGAGGCGTAAACCCGCACGATTACCTGATCCGGCCCTGCCACCGGTTCAGGCAAATCAATAAATTTAAGTACGTCAATCTCACCAAACTCAGAAACTTGATACCCTTTCATTCAGTTATCCTCCAGTTATCCTCTTTGAAAAAAATATTCGACAAAAATGCCAACAACCGCCACTACTGAATAGTCTGAGGGAGTTACAACAGCGGAAAGTAGGTAGTGGTCGAAATTCGAGTAAGAGTTATTAGGCTGCGCATTCTAATACCCGAACGAGCCTTACGCCAGCCCTCCGGCGTAAGATTATTTTTTTTCAAGCGCGCATCCAGTTCAGCCAGTTTAAGGCGAATGCTAACCACATAAGGCATTTCTTTGGGCTGCCAGTGGCCGTAGGTCGTCGTAACAATGCTTCCGTCGCGTAACCTTTCGACGCCGGGATAACAACAATCGCCGTCCCAACCGCTGACGTTAGGGTGGTTTTCCATTAGTCGCACACGGTATTGGCCTTCGCGGCCTTGCGTGAGGTCTTCATAGCGGCCTATCCACGCCACCCAGTCGCCGTGGGTGGGAGTTTCGTGCGCCATATCGCGAAAGGTAATAAACAGAAGCCCATCCGGTGCGTATTTGCCCGTGTGCCGGTCGCCTGTTAAAGCTGCTGGTAACTCACGCGGCACGCTCCAGGTTTTCGCTTCGTTGTTCGAGAAAATGATATATGAGTTACGCACCCGTTTATTTTCACGTAATAACACAGCGAGTTGTTTGCCATCCGGCGAGCGTATCAAGCCAGGCTCGCATAGATGAATTTGATCGGAGCTAAAAATAACTTCCGGCTTGCCCCACGTCAGCCCGCCGTCGCGCGAAAAGGTTTGATAAAGCGTCATCGTGCCGGTTCGTTTGCCGCCACGTTGAAAGAATCTGCCATCGTCATGAAAAAGCGCGACGTAATCGCCGTTCTTCAGCCGTTCGACACAACCCATCGCTACGATGCCGCCGAAATCGCCGATGGGTTGTAGCTCGCTCCACGTCTTGCCGTCGTCTTCGCTGATCGAAGAGCGAATTGGATATAAGCCCGAAAATACGATCAGTCGTTTCTTGCCATGTTTATCTACGACACGATGAATCGTGGGCGTCTCAAGCGAAGTTAGCCAACTTTTCGGCGTAACTAAACGCTCAGACCAAGTTAATCCTCCATCAGTGCTGCGTTTATACAGAATCGCGCCTTTGCCGTGGCCTTTAGGATAAACAGCGAGAATGGTTTTGTTATCTTCGAGTAACACGGTTGTGGGGTGTCCGAGATATTGGCCGAGTTCACGATCAACGATGGTTTGGCGCGCGGTGTCTTGGGCAAGGTCAAGTTGCAGAATGGTAAAGCCGCGCGGCTTGGGTGACTCGTCTTTTGTAGATTGCGCAAGGGCAGCAGCTAACAAAAGCGATAAGGCTAATAAAACCCGAATTATCATATTAATCATTACCTTGCTGACAGAAAAGTTGGAGCAGAAAAATAATAACCACTATATTTCTGTCCCAATTTTATGTCAGCTAAAGAGGCGGCTACCAATCAACGACCGAACCATCGTCCGCGTCGTAACTTTCCTGATTCTTCCAGTCGTGTCCGATTTTATCTTTCATGGCTTCTTCGTCGAGTTCGATGCCGAGGCCGGGGCCGGTGGGCAAGTCAATGTAACCTTCCCGCACCTTGAACGGATTCTTGATATATCCATCACCCAAACTCACTTGTTCCTGACACAAGAAGTTCGGAATCGAAGCAGCGATTTGCAAACCCGCCGCCAATGAAATCGGGCCGAGCGGATTATGCGGCGCTATGTTGGCATAATAGGCTTCAGCCATACCTGCGATCAGGCGGACTTCGCTGATGCCGCCCGCGTGGCACAAGTCGGGTTGCAGGATGATGGCGGCGTGCTTTTCGAGAATTTCGCGGAAGCCCCACTTGGTGAAAATGCGTTCGCCCGTCGCAATCGGAATATGGGTTTGCTTGGCGAGTTCGGCCATCACGTCTACGTTTTGGCATTGGACGATCTCTTCGTAAAAGTACGGTTGATATTTGTCGAGCGCGTGCATCAACAGCTTTGCCGTGCCCGGTTGAATCGCCCCGTGAAAATCAATGCCGAGGTCGCCGTCTTTGCCAACCGCTTCTCTCAATTCGGCAAATTTCTTTTCTACGTTTTCAACGTAAGCCATATTGTCCACCGGACGCGAGAACCGATCATTGAGCCGCGCGGGGCCGGTCTTAAACGCGGTGAAACCTCTCGCTTTGGCGGCGCGAATGTCTTCGACCGTGCGCGCATGCGAATACACGCGAATGCGTTGCCGCGTAGGGCCGCCGAGCAATTCATAAACGGGTACGTCAAGCAACTTGCCCTTGATGTCCCACAGCGCCATGTCAATGCCGCTCAACGCGGACGTGAGAATCGGGCCGCCACGATAAAAAGCGTGGCGATAAATCGCTTGCCAATGATGGGTGACGGCGCGCGGGTCTTTGCCGATCAGATAAGGTTCGATCTCTTTGATCGCCGTTTGACAAGTGAGCGCGCGGCCTTCGGTGATGGGTTCGCCGAGGCCAATGACGCCTACGTTGGTGTGGATTTTGAGAAACATCCAGCGCGGCTTGACCAGAATAGTTTCGAGCTTCGTGATCTTGACGATCTCTTTTGCTTTGGGCGCTTGCGGACGTTGTTGCGCAATTTCAGGGACGGCGACGCGTGGCGCTACGATTTCTTCGGCGTGCGCTTCGACGGTTGTGGATGCTGCGGCGGTGAGTCCGAGCGTAGCCGCCGCGGTATTTTTCAGTAACTCTCGGCGTTGCAGATCAGGGGCGTTATCGGTTTCTTGTTTCATGAGATATTCCTCGTCAAAAGTTGAAAAGTTAAACCAACCGCAATTGGCTGAAGGCTAAACAACGGCAGTCAAAACCAATGAGTTGTTCATTCTGTGCTGATAGAATTGCGCTTGCAGCATACCGCCAAGCCGCTTTTTCGCCAATGCTTGCCGGGTCTTTCGAGCCACGTCTTTCGAGAATGAATAGACCTTGTCCCTGCGGCGAAGTTGCGTTGGTAAATCCTTTGAGCAATTATGCGCCGCGCTTTGGCTTTGCCCCAGCCACTCACAGCGCCCCCGAAAGCATTCACTATCAGCTCCAAGGTTGAAACCTTCGCGTTTCAAACACTTACATTTACGGTTTGGCTAAAAATACTAAGCTATGAGACTCAGGCTTTTCCTAGCAGCCAATCGCCCCAAATTGAGGCACGTTTTTTCAAGGCGATTTGAATGAGCCGTTGTTGTCGGTTTCTGCGCTTAATCAACCGAACGCGCTTGCTCTGACAGCAGCACAGCAATTGAACATTGGTAAGGAGAATTTTCATGAAACTGTTTTTGATAATGACGTTGTTGATTTCAACCGTTGTGGCAGCCCAGGACCAGGGAGCCAAAAATATCTATTACGATTATGTCAAACCGCCCGCTCGCCCCACCGCAGGCGCAAAGCCCGCGCCACGGCGCGGACGTCCGGGCGCGATGGTCAAACTCGAACTCAAGCGCGATGAAAAGGTGAGTTATGCGCAGCTGTCGGCTACGTTTTTTAACTACGACCGGGTGAAGCTGCACATTCGCATCAACCGTGACGGTTATCTGACGATTTTGAATCAGAGAACGACCGGCGACCTGCAACTGATTTATCCCAAAACGCAGGAAGACGCCGCGCGCAAAGTCACCAAAACGACGGATTTCACCATACCGACTACGCCCGGCAACTGGTTGAAATTCGATGACGTACCCGGCACTGAACGCCTTATCGTCATTTTGTCTGACGTGCCCACGCGCGAAATGTTAGTCAGGCTATCTGGACAAACTGCTGCGGCTGCCGCCCCGCCGCCGCCTAACCCGCAACTTGAGGTTATCGCGTTGCTCAACAGCAAATCGCTCGGCAACGAACTCGAACAAACCAGCAAGGATTTCACCGAAACTTCTGACGAAGCCGATGATGACGGACAACCTGCGACCTTCGTCGTGTCGGCCAGTCACAACGCGGACTTGCGCAAGCCCGTGATCTATAAACTGTCGTTACGCCATGCTGCGAGAAAGTAGCGAGGAAGCCATGAACCGATTTATCCCCCTTTCGTTTTTCGCGAGCGCGCTGTGCCTTTGGGGCAGCGCGCTCGTTGCCCATGCCGAAGATCGCGCCTTGATCATCGGCGTCGAAAATTATCAAAACCCTGATGTGCGCCCTGCCCTCGGCGCGGTGCGCGACGCCGACGACATGGCGCGTTTCGCCGCACAACAACTCAAGTTCGCGCCCCACGCCATTCGCAAACTCACGGGCGCAGAAGCTACGTTGCAAGGGATCACCGCCGCCGTACAAAGCTGGCTGATTGCGGGCACCAAACCCGGCGACCGCGTGCTGTTTTATTATTCCGGCCACGGCTCGATTTTGCCGGACAACGACGGCGACGAGTTAGACGATAAGCACGACGAAACCATCGTGGCCTATGACGCCAACCGGCAAGGCATGGGGCAAATTCGTGACGATCAATTTTCGCGCTGGATCGCCGACCTAGCCGGACGCCGCATTGTGATGATTTTCGATTCGTGCCATTCGGGTACGATCTCGCGCGATGCTTTTGCCGCGACGGCGACTGACGCAACGTCACGCTATCTCGCGCCCGATCCGTCGTTGCTCACCGAAGCGCCCAAGACGCGCAACCTGCTCGAAGTCTCAGATGGACTCGTCGCCGACACCAACCGCATCAGTTCGCAATCGGATGTCGTCGTCATCTCTGCGGCGGGCGCAAAACAGTTGGCTTATGGGATGAAAGAAAACGGCCATTATCGCGGCGGCCTGACGGCGAGCTTGTTGCTGGCTTACGGCAACGGCACGCCCAAGCTCGGTGAGATGGAAAGCTCGATTCGCGCGCAGCTCAAAAAGTGGCGACTGGCGAAACAACTTGGCGGGACGCAAATTCCTGAGTTCGCTGTAAGCGCCGTGCGGTTAAAAGCCGAGCCACTTTTCGGTACGTGGGAAAGCGTACCCGCCATCGCGCTTGTCAATCCGCGCTCCAAAATCAAAGTCAGCCTGACGACCAACGACACCAGTCATTCGCGCAATGCGCAAGGCCATCTGGTTTATTACGACGGAGACAAAATCTCTTACGGGATCAGCACCGATACGGCGGGTTATTTGTATCTGCTCGCCTTTAGCCGAGACCCCGACACCAAGGCGTTTTACGTCACGATGCTGTTGCCCAACCAGCACGAAGGCATGAACAACGAAATCAAACCGCCCGGCTTGCGGCTGCCCGCGACCAGCGATTACGAAATCACGCCGACGGGGTTGGATATGACGGTGGCGTTGGTGACGACGCGCAAGCTCAACTTTGCCATCAAAGATCGCTATTCGTGGGATGAACTGTTCGGCTTGCTCAATCTGAAAGAACTGCAACAAGAAGTCGCCCAACGCATGCGCGGCGTTGAAGTCAAACCCGCCGCCCTTGATTGGCAAGCGGCGAGTCTGCCGATCTTTACGACCAAAAAGAACTGAGGCTTAATGTGGGCTGCGTAGCGCGCGCTACCAGCCCGCGCTCGCTTCAATCAATTACAACCTCATCACGCAACGCTATGAAACAACGACTCCTCCTAACGGCTTTCATCCTGTCTAGCATAACCGCCTTCGCCGTGCGTTTCGCGCATACGCAAGAGCGTGAAATCACGGCACGTCCGCGTACCAGTGCCGCCAGCGCTCCTCTTATCGCAGGCCGATACCACGCCTTGCTCATCGGCGTAGCCAACTACACTGACCCGCGCGTTAACGACCTTGATTACCCGCTGCGTGACGTAGCCCGTGTCAAACAGGCGCTGACGACGCATTACAGTTTCGCGGCGGCGAACGTGAAGACGCTGGCTGACCCGACGCGCGAACAGATTCTCAGTGAGTTGCAGGAACTGGCCGGACTCAAGCCCGAAGACCATCTATTGATCTTTTATGCCGGGCACGGAGTTTGGAACGAAGTGAATCAGCAAGGCTATTGGTTGCCGAGCGACGCGCGGCGGGCGGTGCGTTCGAGTTGGATTTCGAACAGCGATTTGCGCGACGCGATTGTCGAAATTCCCGCGCGGCATACGCTGTTGATTTCCGATGCTTGTTTCAGCGGCGGATTGTTCGTGACGCGTGAAGCCTTCACTCGTGAACCCGCACTTGAAGAAGTAGACAAGCTGCGCAGCCGCACCGCGATGACCAGCGGCGCGCTCACCACCGTTCCTGACCGTAGCGTCTTTGTGCAGTACTTGCTCGATAAGCTCGAACGCAACGCCGCGCCTTATCTGTTTGCACAGGAACTATTCGCCCAATTGCGCCAGCCCGTCATCAACAACAGCAAACGGCAAGCCGACGGCAGCATCGCTACGCCGCGTTACGGGGTGATTCAAGAGACCAAAGACGAAGGCGGCGATTTTATTTTTTTGCGTAAAGTCTTGCCGGTGGCTGCCACGCCGTTGCCTGCGCCTACGCCGAGCCTTGACCCGGCGGCGCTTGAATTCGCGCTCTGGCAAAGTGCCGACCGCAGCAACGAGATCAGCGAGTTCGAAGAGTATTTGCGGCAATATCCGAGTGGACGCTTTGCGGTGAGCGCGCGCAACCGCATCGCCCGGCTGCGCGCGCCTGCCGCCAATCCTGCGCCGGTCAATCCTGCGCCGGTCGCCACCACTTTAACGCCGCTGATTGCCTTGCCAGCGAAGGTCAATCCGGCAGCGCTCTCAGTGCTGACATTCACGACAGCGAGTGTGGATGCGAACGGCAAGGTGACACGCTTTGCCGGGACGCCGACGCAGCAATACGTCGAGGATTTGGGCGGCGGCGTGTTGTTGGAGATGGTGCCGGTCAAGGGAAACGGTGCCATCAAGGATTTCTGGATCGGCAAGTTTGAAGTGACGCAGACGCAGTGGCGTGTAGTGGTGGGCAACGACCCGAGCTGGTTCAAAGGCGACAGGTTGCCGGTCGAAAATGTCTGCTGGGGCGGGAGCGATTGCCCGAAAGATCTCAGCGTCGAGGAATTCATCAAACGCTTGAACGCGAAGCTGCGCTTGAGCGGCGCGAGCGTTTACCGTTTGCCGAAGGAAGCCGAGTGGGAATATGCGGCGCGCGCGGGCACGAAGACGGAGTTTGCTTTTGGCGATACGATCAACGCGGAGATCGTCAATTACAACGGGAATTCTCCCTACGGCAAAGCGCCCAAGGGCGTTTACCGGGAGAAGACAGTGGACGTGGGCAGTTTGGGCGTGGCGAATGTGTGGGGCATTTTCGATATGCCAGGCAATGTGTGGGAGTGGTGCGAGGATATATACATAAGCTCGACCCGGGTGGTTCGTGGTGGCTACTGGGAATTCACCGCCGAGCACTGCCGTTCGGCTTATCGCGGCAACATCTCACCGGGCATCCACGGCAACGGCACCGGCTTCCGCCTCGTGAGGACGTAGTTAGGGATTACGTCAAGGGATCTCAATCGGCGGATTGCTGGCTTCAGATTCCGAAACTGCTTGCTCACTTGCCAGATCATCCAGCAGTTGCCGTAGCTCGTCTTTGGCGACGTCTTCCCGGTCGGATTTAGCGTAAAGCAACAACAGATAAAGCGTTGGCTCCGGTTGATCGGCCAATTTGTAGAGCAGCCGGTAGCCACCGCTTTTCCCCTTCGTCAGATCAGAATTAGCGACGCGTAACTTGCGCACTTCCTCGCCGCCTGGAATCTGAGCGCCGAGTTGCGGCATGTGTTCCAACGCCTCGAGCGCCGCGCTCACGTCGTCTTTAACGCGACGAAAGCGCTTGCCCAGCCGCTTGACGCTTTGCTTGAAAGAATGAGTCAGGACGACTTTATAGCTCATCAAGTTCTTGCCGCCAGTTGGCCGAAGGGGCTTCCTGTTGCGCGCGCGTCACCAGTTGCCGCAGAGCTTCCGATTGGGCTAGCAACGCGTCTTCGGGTTCGCTTTCGCGATGAAACAGGTTGTCCAGAATTAATTCGATCTGCGCGAACGAGGCCATATCCACGAGTACGGACTTCGCTTCTCCCGCTTCGTAAACGGTTGGGAACCGCTCCTGCTTCCAGAACTGGGTAATGCTCATAACGCTTCTCCTCTGTCGGTGAATTGAAAAAATTGCAGCAGCGCGCGCTGCACCACAGTTGCTTCGCTAGTAATGCTCATGATCCTGCCTCCTGTTTGCGCATTGTAGCATCGAACTGCCAGAGAAAGTCAGGTACATTCATGTGCCGCGTAGCGTGATTCAGGCATTCGTAATACGATTAGTCGAACAGCTTTACTCGAGGCCTGAACGCTATGAAAACAGAAGAACCCATTACCGAACTGCTCCATCGCGCCAATAACGGCGACGAAGACGCGCGCAACCGTTTGTGGGAAGTGCTGACGCCTTTGCTCAAACAGCGTGCGCATCTGTTGCTCAAAGGCAATAACGTAGCCGGTATCGTCCGCACTTCAGACGTAGCCCAGGATGCCATCTTGCAGTTGTTGCAGCGCGAGCCAATGAGTTTCAAAGACCGGCAGCATCTGCTGGGTTACGCGGCGGTGGCGATGCGTCATCTCATCATTGACCTGGCGCGCAAGCACAAGCCCGGCGAGCGCCAGTTCGAAACCATAGACGAACAACTGGGCCTCAAGCTCGATCACGATGTCAGTTGGATCGAAGTTGACGAGATTCTGAAAGTACTCGAAGCGCAACGTCCGCTGATGGCGCAGGTCGTCGTCTTGCGCGCCTTCGGCGGGTTAACCAACGAAGAGATTGCCGAGGTGCGGGGTATTTCGCTGGCGACAGTCAAGCGACAGCTTCAGTTGGCGCGCGCTCGCATCATGAGCCAGTTGCAACAGACGTAATTTTTGAATGAGCCGTTTAGACGAAGCCATACGCTTAGGCATTTGAAAGGAGGCAGCGTGACACCTGAAGAACTCAATCAAGTCGAAGCGGTTTATGAACGCGGTCTGAATTTGCCTGCGTCGCAACGCGCGGCCTATTGGCAAGGCCAGTTTCACGATCAACCGTCGTTGCGCGCCGAACTCGCGTCGTGGATTCGCGGCGAAGCGGCGGCAGCGGCGGCGGGCTTTTTGGATAAGGCGGCTTATTCGGTAATTCACAGCGATCTCAAGGGAAAGGCAGCAGCGATGATAGGAACCACCATTGGGACGTATGAAATTCAGCAGCGCATCGGCGCGGGCGGCATGGGCGAGTTATATCTCGCCAAAGACCAAAAGCTCGGACGCGAAGTCGCCATCAAAGTTCTCAAAGGCCGACTCAATCACGATCTGGTCGAACGCTTTCAGTCAGAGATGCGCATCCTTTGCAAGATCGAACACGACAACGTCACCCGGTTGTATGACGGCGGCACGAGCAGTGACGGACAGCCTTATATCGTCATGGAATTCCTGCGCGGCTTTTCGACATTGCGCGAAGCCTCGCGCGCGACAAACGGCGCAGGCTTGCCGTTGCCGTTGGTCAAAGAGATTACGCGGCAGTTTTGCACCGGCTTGGCACAGGCGCACGATCTAAAAATCGTCCATCGCGACATCAAGCCTGAGAACATTATGTTTCTGCACAATCAGGACGGCGTGCGCGTCAAGGTGATTGATTTCGGCATCGCCATTCCGCCTGCGTTCACCGCCACAGAAATGAACCGCGATTATTTGACGCATAAGCCCTCGGTCTTTTCGCCGGGTACGACGGTGTATAAATCACCCGAACAAATGGCGAACGCGCCGCGCGAAGCCATCGGCGCGACTTCCGATGTTTATTCGTTCGCGCTCGTGATTTACGAAATGCTGACAGGCCGTTTGTATTTTCCCGATGACATTCACCGCATTCACGAAAAACACCCAGCGCCCGCCAGTGCGTTACGGCCTGAGATCGGCAAGCAGATTGACGCCGTGTTGCAACGCGCTTTGCAAAGAGACCCGCCACAGCGCCAGCCGAACATTCGCGCGTTGATGCAAGAGGTCATCGCCGCATTGCCGAATCAAGCCGCGCCGGTTGATTCGCCGCAACGAGTGCCGCCACACGTACCGACAATGTCGCCAACTGAACGCATTACGCCCACCACTGTCACACGCTCTGATTTGCATTCCGCACCGACCATTCTTGATAAGCCCACGACCGTTACGTCCAAACCAGAAGCCGCCAAACGGGTGACGAATCGTTGGCTCTGGCCCAGCTTGGCAGGCGTGGCGTTATTGTTGATCGCCGGAGTGTTGTGGAATTTCCGTCCGGTTTCATCAGGCGTTGAACCTGCGCCAGCGGTGAATACGCAACCCAATGCGCCCGCCAAGCTGACGACAAAAGTTGCACCGCAACTAACGCTCTCGACCTTTCGCAACGGTACAGCAGTGACCGGCGACGCTGTGTGGCGCAACAACGACGTAGCGAAATTCAAGATGAGTTTTTCTCAAAACGGCTGGCTCTATGTGCTGCATCACGGCAGTGACGGTACATTGAGTGTGCTTTATCCAGATCGCAACGTGAATGGCGGCAAGCACGACATCGCAGCCCAACAAACAATTGAATTGCCCCCTGCGGGCAGCACGCGCTTCGGCGGCTGGCGGTTGGATGAAAAGAGCGGCGCTGAAACCTTCTATCTGATTTTCGCTACAGCGACCGCAGCGCAAACGGAGTTTTTGCGCCCCATCAATGCCGCAATCAAAGCTGTAAGCAATGAGCCGAAGTTTGCGCCGAAGTTTGCGCCGAAGTTTGCGAAGATAGACCTTACGCAATTTGGCGGATGGTTCGATCAACTGCGCCTGCACGCCAGTGCGAGCCACGACACCGACATAGTAATCAGAGAAATTCGGATGTCGCATCAACCATAACAGCAGCGTTGTTGGGCGGTTGCATGAATAGACCGTGATGGCGACAGTGCGTTTGCCAGACAAGCTGACGAGCCAAGCCCCGCCGTTAGCTGATTTAACGATAGCAACATCACATCATTCGTCGCTTCCCTGAATGAATCGGTCACTACCCGATTTTGAGCGACTGCATTTACGACAATCGTATATCCCAAGCCCGAACTGCCTTGCTCATAGGGCTTTTTTGGAGTTACTACCATTTATGCTGAACCAACTCCCCCTCTCGGCTTTTGCCATGCTGTTGTGCCTGTGCGCCGTGTTGTGCGCACTAGCGATTTTCAATCGGATGCGACCTCGTGTCCGTAGCCCAAACGTTAGCGAAGTAGCTCTCGCTAACGTTGGGCTACGGACAATGCGACAGACGGGTTGCCGCCTTGACGGATTCTTCAGGCTTCCCACGGCTGTTTCAAAATCCGGCGTAAATCTGTTGTTGCACTGGCAGCCTTGATTAACGCGAGCGGCGCGTAATGATGCTTCACACCAAATGGCTGTAACGCTTTGGCTGTAGTCCCATCTTTGGGCCAGAGAATTTCGCCTGTCGCTACGCGTGCTGGAATCAGCCAGTAATCTCCTGAACGGAGCGAATCATTACTTCCCAGTGTGAACTGAATCTCAATGCCGTCTTCAAGCGGAAGCCACGTTGTGGTTGAAGTCGGTATTGTCACCTCCACCAAAGCGGAATCCCAACGCCGTAAAACAAAGTGCTTCTGTTCGGCGGTGGCTTCAACAAAAGGCAAAGACGGTATGCTATCAAGTTTTATTTGATTTTCTTCAGGCGCAATTTCTTTCACCCGATGAAACGAACCAGGCTCGTTTTTCAACGCAGAATCATCGTTCGTGATTTCGATCCAATCATTGGGTTTTAGCCCGAATCGGTCGTCGCGTCCCAGATGTTCGAGTGTGACGGTGTTACCGATAATCTCTTTGATCCGAAAAACTACCGAGCCATTTTCACGCGACCACTTGAAAGAAATTTTCGCTGGCGTGCCGTCTGGCTTGATGGTTACCTCATGAATTTCAACGCGATAGAGCTGATTTTCGGCTCCGCGATAACGCGAGTCTGGCGCTACGGGGCAAGGGAGCAGGTTCGCTGCCGTGTTTGGATTTAATTGCGCCGCGAGTTTTCCTTTGGGTTTATTGGCTCCGATCTCTCCTAAAAAAGCAGCGTAACCTGTCTTGAAAGAATTATTGGATGAAGCTGTCGCGAGTAACTTCACTTGCCAAATAATTTTCGTACGAGTCGTCGTGTCAGGCCCGTTCAACGCAACCTCGCGTAAATCTTCTTGTTCCACCGCGGTCAAGTGACGTTCCCAAACATCGAGGTAAACCAGCGTGTTGGGCTTACCTGCCACAACTGGGAATGTCTCAGTTGCCGACACCTGCCAATGCGGTTGCGATTTATATTTTAACGTAGTAGCCGGTGGCGTTATTTTCGCACTACAACAAAGACCTTGAACGTAATACTCGCCCGCGCCAATCGTGAAGTTATTGTCCCGAACGTCGCTAATTTTGAATGCATCGGATTGCAAATATGATCCCCAATGCTCTCCTCCTGCATCCACTGCGAGTTTCCGCAGGGAATGTAATTGAGTCTCGAACGCTTCGTTCCAGTCACTGTCGAGCAGCACGCGGCCCTGTTGCATGAGTACGCGGCTATAAGGGTTCTCGCCATCAAATGTCAGTCGGGAAAAATCGCCTTTCATAGTTGCTCCTTCGGTTTGGTTAGTCGGCCAAGATCACGCCTGCGTCCAGGCTGGCCGGCAGGAATTCATCAAGGCGCGTATGCAAATTGGCCGCGCGCTGTGGTTGATAGAGATCGTGAAAAACGCCCATCTCAGCCTGATCGTCAGCCCCGCGCGTAATTTCTGCGGCGGTCGTGCGAGCCAAACGGACATAACGCGGCGAGCCATAACGCACGCTCTCAAAAACCGGGCGAACCCGCGTGCGTTCAAATTGTTTCAGCGCCTCGCGTTCGGCTTCGCTCTTGCTTTGATCCACTGCGGCTTCAACCAAATCAGGCTGGCAACGATAGCGCCGGGGCGTACGCGAACCGGGCGTGACGTAACTGAAACGCAAACAACCTAGCTGACGGCGAGCCACGGTGATCGCTCCGTCAAAAATGCAATTCTCACCGAGTTCGAGGGCGTGAATCTGCGTTTGCCCGATGACCGTCGAACGCACAATCGTCAGCAGGGCGTGAGCGAAATCGCAACCGGGTGCGCCGATGGCTTCGCTGACGGTGTCGGTGGCGTCCACGATGCTGTCACTGATGTGCAGTCGCAACGGATTGAGCCTTATGCCGGAACTGATGCCCTGACATTTCGCCTGCTTCAGTTCTTCATCAGAAACTGGGCTATCGTCAGGGGAAAGCGGCACAGTCACTGGCGCAATTTGAATCGTGCCGAGGATGCTGTGTTCGATGCTGACGCGCACGCGCGGCGCGAAAATTTCGAGGCTGGGTTCAGCGGCGCGGTGCGGCTTGCAATCGGGTTCGAGCGTCCAACCGGGCACGAGCGTGCAATGGCGAATCGTACATTCAGCCAAATCACCTTCGAGTTGCAGCGAACGTCCGGTGATGAGCAAGCCGTCGAGCGTGAAACGGCTGTCTGCTTTGCCTTTGACCAGCAACGCGTCAGAACGCGCCGCTTGCCAATCGAGCAAACGCAACACCGGTCGCTGCTTTTGCGCCGCCCGCAATTGCAATTGCTGCCCAGTGCGCAAGCGTATGCCCAACGGTTCTTCATAAACGGCACTGTCGGTGATTTCGATGACGGCGTGAGCGGGTTTATCCAGCCCCCACTGTTTGAGCGCCGCGTTCAACGAACGGAACTCACCCGCTTGTCCGACGCGATAAAGCCGATGCTCTTTCGGTTGCAACAATGACCGGCGATATTCGCCGCCGCCCAGATCGGCGCTGAATCCGTAATGATAAGAAAGCTTGACGCCCGCTTTGGGGAAGGCGTTCGGCGAAAAAGCAAAACGTCCGAGCACTGGGTCTATGGCTACCGTGCCGGGTTTGGCCTGATATTGCCAGCCCGCCAGATCGGCCACGACGACGGCTTGGCGCGGAACCGGAACCCATTCAATCTGCGGCTCGGCTTGATCCAGGTCTGCGTCGTATGGCGCATCGTCATCCGCTGACGCTTTGTTGCGGCCTGTCCAAATCATCAGGCTTTTGCCTGCCCCATAAAGGGCCTCGGCAGCAACGGGTTGATTTTTGCCGTGACGCAAATGTGGGTCGGCTAACACGCGGCGGCGCAAAGGCACAGGCAAATTCAACTCTTCGGCGATGTGCGCCGGATCGGTTTCGCGCTCAGGGCGAATGAATAAAGGCGCATCGTTGCCCAGTACGCTGAACGTAAAACAATGCGGACCGGTTTTTTCTAAGCAATACGGCGCAGACTTAGTGACGGAATAAGAACGCAAGCGCCAGACGAAAAGTCCTACGCTGGGAATGTTGTGACGGCCTTGCGAATGAGTCGAACTGAGGCGGCGCACGTTGACGGAATGCGCGCTGCGATCAAACGGCGTATCAATCAATTCGAGCAACGCGCCTTGCCGCAAGTCTATCGTGCCGCCGCGCTGTAACCGTTGGTGATTGAGCGGTTGCGTCCAGCCCAGCAGTTGAAAAAATTCGACCGCGCGCGCAGGCCAGCCCGCTGTCGTTTCGGTCAGCGATTCGAGCAAGGCTAAAGTGCCTTTGCGGCGACGCATGCGAATCGTGTCAGCGAGTTCGCGGCGCGGAATGAGAATCTTATTGCGCGCGCGGCCTTGCGGCGTGTTGATCTCGCCCGGTTCACCGGCTTCGCGCACGGGTTGCCAGCCCAGCAAATCGCCGAGGTAAGGCACGACCCAGTCTTCACAGGTTTCGATAAACCAGTTGTCATAAAGTTGGGCGATGTCGTCTTCGAGCAGATTGGCCTGTTCGGCGATGACGCGCAAAAACGCCTGCAACGGCAGTCCTTGCTCGGCATCGCGCATACGATAAATCGGCGGCAGCAATTGATAGAGCCGGTCGAGGCGCGCATCTTGTTCGGGTTCCAGCAGGGCGTTCATGGTTTCACCTCCTGCAAAATCATGGTTTCGGGTACGGCAGGCGTGAAATAAACGAGTTGGTTCGGTTGAGCGGTAACGCGCGGCGACGCGTTGGTCATAGCCACAATGGTCGCACTAATATCACTAGGCGTTTGCACCTTTCCTTCGCCGTCTTTCTCAGGTACGCCGCCGAACACGTCCACATCCACATATTCCACACCGGCAAGGCGCTGCATCACGCTGATGGCTTCGCCCAGCGTAGCGCCCTGCCCCAACTCGCGCCGGTCAAAGCTGAAATGATTGAGCAAGGCGGCGCGCAAACGCGGCTCGACTTTTGCCCATTGGTAATCGGGGTGAATGCTTACGTTGGCGCTGAACACGAGCAACTTTAGCTCGCGCAGTTTCAACTCGAAGGCTTGTTGCGGATCGCCATAACGGCGCAGCGCCGCGCGCAGGTTGCGCCACAAGTCGGATGACGGTTCAAGTTGCATGTCGTCTAAACCCGCGACGGTTAAATGGATGAGGCCGCTCGGCAATTCAACGGCGTAGGCTTTGGCGATGCCTGCGAACGTGCGCGCAAAGTCTGCGTAATCACGCGCCGACACCAAACGGTCGAGCGCCATTACGGCCAATGGAGCGTTGCGCCGTGCCTGATCGCGCGTTTCGGGATCGGCTCCACCGGTGGCCGCCAACGGATTGATCACTTCTTTTACGCCGAGCAATCCGCCGCCGAGCTGGCTGATCTGCCCCGACTTGAGATTGCCCGCTTTGCCGATGCCGCTGCGATAACGCGCTTGAACGTTCTCAATGCCCGTGGGTAGGCGCGCTCCCTGTTTGCCATTGCCGCAAACGATGGTGGACTTGCCTTCGTCATCGGTCTTGATAATGAAATTGCGCTCTTGTGGCTGTAACGCCGCCAACGCATCAGTCTCATGCCATTCAACGTCATTGACGAATACGTGTAACGTAGAAAGTGCGCCCGTCGGGTTGGCATCGGCTACGTAAGTGAGCGGCGCTTGTTTGAGCGTGAACTGTTGCAACGCCTGACTGGCTTGCCCGCTGCCCAACACCTCGCGGCGCGTTTCGCCATGCGTAGCTTTGACGACATTGGCATAGATTTTTACGGTGTCGCGTTTGAAGCAATACTTTAGGTTTTCAGCAAGTGTCAGAAATGTATGCAACCGATCATCAGGCAATTCGCTCAGTACTCTTGCCCCATCGATGGGTAGGATTTTCTTTACGTCATGGTTCACCGCTTTGAGCATTGCCAACTCACTTGCCGGAACTGTGATGCCCGCAGGCAGCACGCGCTCGCCTGTAATCATGACCCAGCGTCCAGGTTCTAAATCCTCATAAAACTCTGCCAACTCTAATGGCAACTGACCACAAACGTCTTCGGGCAAAGGTTCTTCAGCCAGCGTCAACTCTTCGCTTTGCGTATAAACCAAAGTACGGTGTAACAGCGCGTCACAGTCAGAGGCTGACCTTATTTCAGTGCTAGTCAGCCAGCCCTGATTTTCTGGCAAAGTAACTTCATTGATTTTGTAGGTCACGCCAAAAATAGGTAGCTCGTAAACGTTGGTTTCAACTACTCGGCGAACCATAAATTTTTTATTTATAGGAGTGGCAGATTCGAAAGGTAAATTTGGGCGTTCGATAAGCAAATAACTGGCTGGCTTAATCGTTTCGTTTGCTCCTTCCAACGGAATGATTTTCCCCAAATTGCGGGTACTCGGCCATACGCCTCTTAAGTTAATAGGCGTAAATTCCTCCAGTTCAAGCATCCCATCGCCGTCCTTTTTATATTTTGGTTTGCCTGGATGTTGATGCCCTAACAAGGATGCTTGCCCTCGCATCGCATAGACTTTGATATTGTTGGATAGCAAAGCAGGGGCCTGCGCCAGCGCACGTGGTAACTTCTCTCGTGCAGCCATGTTGAACTCACCAATCACGGATAGCAGTTGGCCGGATTGCTGGTTAAAGGCAGTTGCTAAATCACGTTTTAGCTGCGCAGCTTGCGCAGGCTGTGTTGAAGGAGAAAGCGAAAGCGCATCCAGCAAAATCTGGTTGCGATCGGCAGCCGTATTTACAACTACCGCGCCTGCTTTGGTTGGTAGGAACACCTCTATTGATTTAATTAGAGGTTGGAGCGCTGATACTTCTACTGCGTCGTTAAGTTGGCTGGCTTTTGGCAAAAAATCTGATTCGAGAAACGATTGAATTTCGTCATCATTTTTTGCTGATGCAAGTTTGTTAGCTAACTGAGTTACCAAGCCAGGCTTACTTTTGGTTCCGATAAGCGATTTGATAGAGGCGGCGGCTTGTGCAGCTTGCCAATCGCTAAGTGCGTCACTAACCCTTTGCTTCGTCGAGACCGCTTGCAAGGTAACAAGAGTCCGTTCTCGCTCAGGTTCAGTCGTCACAGTATCAACCAGAAAAAACAGCGGGTTGCTATTTCCAAAGTCTATCAACAACCGGTCGTTAGCTTTTAGATTCGTGGCAATGCCTTTGAGATAAACTCGTGCGGGGTTACTGCCAATAATTGTTGCCTGTGTTTGCGGTTGCGTTAGTCGTATCTGCAAATTGCTCCATCGGCCTCGCGCCATCAGCGTTTCAGCCGTCTCAAATACCTGCATCTGTTCGCCGGGGCCGGGTATGCTGCGCGCGGGACTGCCAGCGGGAATGTGGTAGTGAGCGTCTTTATCCAACGTAAACGCCAGGTAAGTGCTGGCCGCTACGCCGGGGCGCAAGCTGTAACCCACGAGGCGCGCGAGTTCCAGCACGGAGCGTCGTTCGGTCGCCGTACGCAAATAGCCTTCGTTGGCGATGCGTTCCTGATAAAACGCGAGTATGTCGGCCACCGTCGCCCAGGCGTCGAGCAATGCGATGGATGGGTCGTCGGTGGCGCGCGTGGTCAGTCCGCGCAAGGGCGACAAGCGGCTGCTGGAAAGCCGCGCCAGCATTGCGCCGAGCCACGACGAGTGCGTACCGATGCGATAGTGCAATGCGTCCAGCCCCGGACGGTTGGCGTTTGCAACAGGCTTCAGATTGGTGATGGCGGCACAACAGCCGCATTCGTTTTTCATGGCAGGGCCTCCGCTATTGGCTCAATCCAAATTGATCTCTAAATTTACCTGCCGCCGTGGCAGTTGAATTTAATCGTACCCAACTCAGGCAAACTCGGATCGTTAGCGACTTGCGCGATTTCACGCGGATTGATTTTGAGTAAGCCTGACGTGAGAGCTTCGCCTGACGGAGCGAATTTGCGTTCTAGTTTCTTAACCTGCGCGCTTTCGACACCGGCTACGCCTTGCGCAGTTGCGACCAATCGGCTCAATGAAATGCCTTGCCCGAAGGTCAGTTGGTCGGGATGGAAAAAACCGCGTCGTCCGTCGGGCAACGAGCCTGTGCTGAAAGCTGCGCGTAAAGCTGCTTGCACGTGACCGGCTTGAAACGCAGGCAGTAAACAAATATCCATTTCAATGGTCAGTGGCACACGTTGCGCGGCCTTGACCGCGAGGTCGTGGCCGATGCGGCGATAGCGATGCAAACGACCGTAAACCGCGTCGAGCAAAGCGGCGCTCGTGGTTTCGGTGCCGCGCGGGTCTCCACGCGGGTCTAGGGCGACTTGCGCTTCATACCAACTGCCCGTCCAACGCAACGTAGCCGCTGCGCCTTGCAACTGTTCGCGAAAGGCACGCGCGGTAAGCGCCGCGTAATCATCGGCGGTAATGGCACGTTCGAGTTGTTTGCGAAAGGCGCGCGGCGCAAACAATTTCGCTTCGGCCAGCGGTTCGGACGCAGTGCCGCCCTGAGCCGCCAGCGGATTGCGTACGTTCGTGATGCCGCCGCTCAGGGTTTGCTTGATCGTCACCAACGTAGCGATAGCCTCAGCACCGACATTGCCTGCCAGTCCGTTGCCGATGCGGTATTCAGCTTGAAAAGCCTGTCCGGCAGTGGGTTGCGCGCCGAGTTCGTCGTTGCCGAACAGCAAATGCCCGCGACTGTCGTTATCCAATTCAACGACGAAATGGCGATCTTCGGCCTGGCTCGCCAAAAGGTCGGCTTGCGGCGACCACGTTGCGAGCAAGGCTTTCAACTCATCGAGCAAAAGCGGAATCGGGTCTAGCTGTTTTTTTGCGGAAGCAGGCCCGGAAGTAGGAATGATGCCTAACGCTTCAAGCAAGGCTGGCGAAAGCTTGGTGCGCAAGGCTTGGGCTGCTGTCGCTTTGCCAGTCTGCAAACGGCTGATGAGCGCGGCGGGATGAATCAGATCGTCCCACGCAAAGAGCGGCGCAAGTGCATCCGGCGCAGCCGCGATGTTTTGCACAACCATTTGCGGCAACGCACGGCGTATGTCTTGTTGCAACATCGCGGCGGCTGGCGCGCTCGACTCAAGCGGCTGGCGAAAAGTCAGCGGGCCGCGTTTCAACACGGGCTGAAACCGCGCTGGCAGATATTCCACCTCAGCCAGCGCGCCCTGATATTCACAACGTTCGATAATGTCTTTGAGCACCACGACACCGAGGTCTTCGACGTGC
>JAYSVR010000407.1:0-14286 GCA_043718445.1 Acidobacteriota bacterium
AGCTGCGTCAAAGCCGCCGCACTCCACAGGCTCCGCCAACCTTGAATTACGCATGCCGTTTATTGCACTGCGTCTTTGAGCTTGCCTCCGACCTTCTTGGCGCCCTTCTTCATTGCGCCGCCCACATCTTCGGCTTTGTCGCCGACGACGAGTGCGCCTTTCTTGGTCGCTTCCGCACCTTTCTTGGTCGCTTCCGCACCTTTCTTCGCGCCTTTCTTAGTGGCGTCCCAGGCGTCGCCGGTTTTTTCTGCGACTTTCACTGCGCCTTGCTTGGTGGCTGCTACGCCTTTCTTTGCGCCTTGTTTCGTGGCGTCAAATGCGTCTTTAGAAACCTCTGCGGTTTTGTCGCCCACCACCAGCGCGCCTTCTTTAGTTTTGGTGGCCGCCGTGGCGAGCGCGTCGCCCGTAGCGTTCATCGCTTTCTTTATCCACGATTCATCTTTCACCTCGACTTCGCGGTTGTCGGCGCGATAAGTCACGCGCGCCGTGGTCGTGCCTGACGATGAAGTCTCGCGCGTCACGCGTGCCAATTGCCCGCCTTTGAACGTGCGATCTTCGGTCGTCGAGCCGTCTGAATAAGTCGTGACGAGCGTCGTCGAACCGTCTTTATTCGCCACCGTCCGCGTAGTGCTCACCGTGCGCGTAGGGCTAGGCATCGCAGTGGGCGACGCTGCCGGGATTACCACGCTTACCGTCGGCGAGGGCGTCGCCGTATTCGTTTCCGTCGTATTGCTGCATGCCGCTGTCAGGCTGCCCAGCAATACCAAAATCAATAACTTGGTTGGTTTCATTTTTCTACTCCTCTTGGGTGTGATGGCTGTGCCAGCCTCTGCCGCACAGCGCCATGTTGAAGTTCGTTAGCGAGAATGTTGGCATCCTAACGCGCTGGGCATGGGCGGACAAGCATCTGGTTCGCTGGCTTCCTAACCGGTTGTGCCCTTTCTTCTAATCGGATGGCTGGCTACAATCCACGTCAACCGTAGTCAAATCTGATAGTTGCCCAAAACTGACTTATGAAAAAAATTGTCGAATGTGTCCCCAATTTCAGCGAAGGACGCGATGCGGAAGTCGTAGATCAAATCGCCGATGCGATTGCTGCCGTACGCGGCGTCTTTGTCTTAGACCGGGAAATGGATAGCGATCATCACCGTTCGGTCATCACTTACGCGGGCGAACCCGACGCTTGCGTGGAAGCCGCTGTACGTGCCGCAGCCAAAGCCGCGCAGTTGATTGATCTCACCCAACATCACGGCGCGCATCCGCGCATGGGTGCGATGGACGTATTGCCTTTCGTGCCGATCAAAGGCGTCACGATGGAAGATTGCATTCAACTCGCACAGCGCGCGGGCGAACGCATCGCGCGTGAGTTGAAGATTCCGGTTTACCTTTATGAAAAAGCGGCTACGAAACCGAACCGCGTGAATCTGGCTGAGGTGCGCAAAGGTGAATTTGAAGGCTTGCGCCGCGAGGTCGAAATCAATCCGGCGCGGCAGCCCGATTTCGGCGAACCGATGTTGCACCCTACTGCCGGAGCCGTCGCTGTCGGAGCGCGTTCGCCGTTGATTGCTTACAACATCAATCTGGCGACGGATGACGTGAGCATCGCCAAAAGTATCGCACGGGCGGTGCGCGGCAGCAGCGGCGGGTTGCAATACGTCAAGGCCTTGGGCGTAGAGCTTAAAGCGCGCGGCCTCGTGCAAGTCACGATGAATCTGGTCAATCACGAAGCCTCGCCGATGTTTCGCGCCTTTGAGATGGTCAGGCTCGAAGCCGAACGTTATGGCGTCGCCATCGTCGGCAGCGAAATCGTCGGCCTCGTACCACAAGCGGCTTTGTCTGCTTGCGCCGATCATTACCTGCGCTTTGAGGATTTCAGCGACGACCTTGTGTTGGAAAACCGCTTGCAGGCTGCGCTCGAAGATTACGACGCGCATCATCCGACAGAAGATGAAGAAGAAAATGAAGAAGTGGAAACCCGCTTGCCGTGGCTTGGTTCGTTGCATGAGGCTGTGGCGCAAGGCGATTTGAGTCCGGGCGGCGGCAGCGTCGCGGCCTATGCGGGTTCGCTTGCTGCCGCGTTGGGCGTGATGACCGGCAACCTCACGTTGGGCAAGAAAAAGTATGAAGACGTAGAAGCAGACATCCGCGAACTCATCACGCAACTCGACGACTTAGCCGAAGACTTGCGTGCGGCGATTCCTGAAGATTCAGACAGTCAGGAACGTGCGCTCGACGCCATTCGCATGCCGCGCGCCAGCGAAGCCGAACGCCTCGCCCGCGATGGCGCGATTGAAGAAGCGACGAAAGCCCTCGTCACCTTGCGGCTGCGCGTCGCAGGCAATTCCGCAGAGATTTTGGACTTGCTCGACGAACTCAGCGAGATCGGCAATCCCATCGCCTTCGCCGATTTGGCCGTAGGCGCTCAACTCGCGCTCACAGCGTTGCGCGGTGGGGCTTATCAGATTTTTACGTGTTTGGGTTCGATAGCCGACCCTGATTTCACCAATCGCCATCGCGCTGAACTAGACGAAATGCTCACGCGCGGGCAGGACGTGGTGAGCGGCATCGAAGAAAGATTTTTCAAGATGTATCCACGTTGAAGTATAGTTCGCCATCAGTTGCAAAAAACTTCAATAGCCGAAACCTCTGCTACTGTCGCTAGGTGAATGGCTGTTAGGAACAACAAAACAAGGAGACGACAATGCCAAAGCTCAACCAAATCATCGCTATCGAAAAAGGTGTGAAAAGCCGTGTTTACGGTGAAATCACCGAGTTGCACAAAGCCTCGCAAAAGCCGGAGCTATTCAACGGCTTTACGAAAAATTATCGCAAGAAAGATGAGGACGGAGAAGATTATCCGCCTGAACGCAAGAAGGTGCAGATGCTTGCTGACGCGATGCTCACGCAAGCGGCGGCCCAGTTGACCGAGTTGATGGATGTGACGGCCACGAAAGATTGGGGGAATTGCCAGGCGGTTGCCGATGTCGAAATAGACGGTCAAACACTCATCAAAAATGCGCCCGTCCCATTTTTGCTTTTTCTGGAAAAACAGATCACTGATTTGCACACCTTCGTTGATAAGTTGCCCGTGCTTGACGAATCGGACGACTGGTCGAAAGACGACAACTCCGGTTTGTATAAGACCGCGCCTATCGCAACGCATCGCACCAAGAAATTGCAAAAGCCAGTCGTGCTTTACGAGGCCACTAAAGAACACCCGGCGCAGACGCAAATGATTACCGAAGATGTAACGGTGGGCTATTGGGATACGGTCAAGCATAGCGGTGCCTTACCGGTGCCGCGCAAACTGATGTTGTTGGAACGAATCGAAAAATTCGCCAAAGCCGTCAAGTATGCTCGTGAAACCGCCAATGCTGCTGAAGCTGAAAACCGGAAAATAGGGAAGACACTTTTCGATTATCTGTTATCATAAATGCATTGAGACAAGCTGAAGCTCAGAATCAATCTGAACCAACGGACGTGCAGGTTCGAGTCCTGCCTCTCGCACCTTTAACCACTTATGCGAGAGTGGCGGAATGGCAGACGCGAGGAATTTATCCTTGTCCGCTCAAGATTAGGTTCTTTCTCAGAAGCTCAATATTCGTCGTGGTCGCCAGCTCGACTGTTGGTGACAATCTGTGTCAGATGTTGGTGCGAATCCAACCTCCTGCTCCAAACCATATGCAGGAGTAGCTTAAGAGTAGAGCGGGCGCACTTAGACCTAAAGCACTAACTTAAACGCCATTGGCGACATCAATCACGACACCATTGGGCCGGGGGGCCGGATATGCCCCTCGGCTCTTTTACATGGTTTATGGCGCGGGCAAAGGTCGCAACGTCGCCGCCAGCACGGTCGCTACGCCAAACAGGATGCCGCCCAACGCGCCCAGCCAGTTGGGATGAAACGCGATGAGCCATCCGCCTAAGATCGGCGCGATGATGCGGCCCATACTTTCAAGCGAAGTCGTCGCGCCCAATACGCCGCCGCGTCGTTGCGCCGGTACGGCTTGCGTAATCAAACTCGTCAGCGCCGGACGCGCCAGCGTATGCCCAAATGAAAACGGCAAGGCGACGATAATCAGCTTCCACCAAACGTCTGCCAACGCGAGATAAGACAGGCCGAGGCAACTGCACGCGAGGCCGAGTATCAACGCTTTGTGATCGCCCAGACGTTGTGCGATTGGCCCCATGGCGCTTTGCCAGAAGATGCCGAGCAGCCCTACGAAACCTAAAAAATATCCGGTTTGTTCGGCGGTGAATTGCAATCGCTCTTTGGCGAACAGCGCGAACATCGTCACGTAAAGCGCAAACGGCAGCGCGTTGAAAAAGAATACCCACAGCAAGCGCCGCACTTCGGGCATCGTCAGGTAATCGAAAGCCCGCGTATAAGCCCGCCAGCCCCGCGCTTTAGTTTCATCAATCTGCCGCTCTGGTTCGGGCAGGCGAAAGAACGTTACTAAAATGCACAACAACGAAAGCAGCGCGGCGGCAAAGGCTGGAACTTCATATCCGAACCGCGACAGCAAGCCGCCAAACGTTGGCCCGAACAAAAAGCCCAGGCCGAACGAGACGCCGATGACCATGCCGAAATTGCGCGTACGTTCAGCGGGCGGCGATACGTCTGCGATATAAGCCTGCGCTACGGTGAGGTTGCCGCCTGAGATGCCGTCAATGATGCGAGCTACGAAAAGCCAGAGCAGCGGATTGGGCAAACGCGGCGCGAGCGCCATTACGATGAAGCCGAGAAACGTACCTATTTGACTGAGCAATAAAACGGGACGCCGACCCGCGCGGTCGCTCCAACTGCCCAGCAACGGCGCAGCCAGAAACTGGCAAATCGAAAAGATCGCTACCAGCCAGCCGATGGTTTGCGGCGAAGCCTGATACTCACTCGCGTAATAAGGCAACAACGGCAATATGATGCTGAAGCCCAGAATGTCTATGAAAACCGTGATGAAAATCGGTAGCAGGCGTTTGTCTTTGAACATCTGATAAGCAGAAACGGTGTTTCACTTGAGGCCGCCCCAGCAAAATATCGGTCAAGTTTGAGTTTTGATTCAGCAGTTTATGATCAGCACTCAGGCTGTTTCGGGCGCATCGTTGTCTTCTTCGTCTGCAAAGGTGATGCGGTCATACACGTCCTGCAACGACAGTACGCAGCCGACCGATTTGATCTCGATGCGTTCGGTCAATTCTTGATAAGTGTAATAAGACCAGCCTCCATCGTCCTGTCGCACGTAGTGATAAACGACTGTCTCGGTTTGCGCGACTAAAAGATAATCGGTGAGCGTAGGGTTCCAGCTTTGATAGCGTCGCAACTTTTCGTTGGCGTCGAAGTTTTCGGTGCTGTTTGAAAGGACTTCGATAATGACTTTGGGATTGACCAGCACGTCCTGATGCTCGTCGTGAAATTCTGGCTTGCCACAAACGATGACCAAATCAGGGTATGAATAAAGCCCTTTGGTCGAATGACCGGACGCAGGAATTGGGCCGCTGCGCACCTTGCAATCTTTTGTCCATACGAGGCACGGCGTGCGTTTGAGTTGCGTACCCAACTCAACCACTAGGTTGACAGAAAGCGTGCCATGTTTAGGACTCTCGCCCGCCATCGCGCGAATTTGACCGTCCAGGTATTCATTCCGCTCGTCAGTCGCGCGTTCGATTGCCAAGTATTCTTCGACGCTGTAGCGGCTCCGTTTGGTTTGTGGTGCTGCTGCCATTTCAATACCTCCAAAAAATTCTTAAGCCAAAATCTTTTCAACCAATTCGCCATGCACATCCGTCAGCCTGAAATCACGTCCCTGAAAGCGATAGGTCAGGCGTTTATGGTCAATGCCCATCAGGTGGAGCATCGTCGCTTGCAGGTCGTAAACCGATATGGGGTCGCTCACCGTGTTGTAGCTGAAATCGTCTGTCTCGCCTAACACCAAACCTTTTTTGACGCCGCCCCCAGAAAGCCACATCGAAAAGTTGCGCGGATGATGATCGCGCCCGTAATTGGCCTCGGTCAGTTTGCCTTGCGAATAAACCGTACGCCCGAACTCGCCGCCCCATACGATCAAGGTGTCGTCGAGCAAACCTCTTTGCTTTAGGTCTTTCACCAACGCCGCCGAAGGTTGATCAGTGCCTTTGCATTGCAACGCGAGATCGCGCGGCAAATCGTTATGTTGATCCCAACCGCGATGATAAAGCTGGATGAACCTCACACCGCGTTCGGCCAGTCGCCGCGCGAGCAAACAGTTCGCGGCGTAAGTGCCGGGCTTGCGCGCTTCTGCGCCGTAAAGTTCGAAAGTGCTTTCGGGTTCTTTCGATAAGTCCATCAGGTCGGGCACGCTGGATTGCATGCGATAAGCCATTTCGTATTGCGTGATGCGCGTTTCGATTTCAGGGTCGCCGTAATCTTGTGATTTCAGCTTGTTGAGTTTGGAGACGGCGTCGAGCATCTGGCGGCGGGTCTTCTGGTCTACGCCCGGCGGATTGTCGAGGTAAAGCACGGGCGTGCCGCCGCCGCGCAACCTGACGCCTTGATAATTTGATGGCAGAAATCCGCTCGACCACAGGCGCGAAAACAGCGGCTGATCGGTGTTGATCGCGTGCGCGGTTGAGAGCAGCACGATGTAAGCAGGCAGGTTTTGATTTTCGTTGCCGAGTCCGTAACTCACCCACGAACCCATGCTCGGACGACCCGGTTGTTGAAAGCCCGTCTGAAAAAACGTAATCGCCGGATCGTGATTGATCGCATCGGTGTTCATCGTGCGAATGACAGTGAGATTGTCTACGACGCTGGCGGTGTGCGGCAGCAACTCACTCACCCACGTGCCTGACTTGCCGTGTTGTTTGAATTTGAAGATGGATTTGGCGCAAGGGAACGTCGTCTGCCCCGAGGTCATGCCCGTGATGCGCTGGCCGTTGCGAATGGAGTCGGGCAACTCAGTGCCGTGCAACTTTTCGAGCGCGGGCTTGTAATCGAACAGGTCAATCTGCGAAGGCCCGCCCGATTGATGCAGGAAGATAACGCGCTTCACCTTAGGCGCGAAGTGCGGCAAGCCAGTGAGTCCGCCGGTCTTGGCGTCTTTCGCTTGCGCAGCCAAGCCGTCTTGTTTGAGTAGCGACGAAAGTGCGGCGAGGCCGATGCCTTTAGCTCCGAGGCCAAAGAGTTGGCGGCGCGTGAAATGTTGTGCGAAGGCTTGATCTAAATTCATGGTTTCGTTTCCGTTGTGTGCCATTGAGTGATTGTACGTTTGCCCGTAATCTTAGCCCGCTTCATCAGGTAGTCAACGCACAACCCAACCCAAAGGAAAATTTATGACTGGCAAACCACTCACGCGCCGCGAACTGTTATGGCAAACCGCAGGCAGTTTGGCTTTCGCACAAGCGGCTTTAGGACGACAGGGCGCCCAACAGCCTGCGCCACCTGCGCAAGATTACGTACTCGACAAAAAACATCTCGTACCGCTCAAGCTCAACGGACGCATCAAACAATCGGCTTCGCGTGGCAATTATCGCCGCGTCAAAATGGATGACTTATGTCAGGCCGCCAAAGCGATGGGACTCGTCGGCATTGATCTGGTGAATGATCGCAAGGATTGGGTGACGCTCAAGCAATACGGTTTAGTAGCGACGATGGTGCCGGGCGCGGGCAATATCCCCGAAGCCTTTAACCGCAAAGAACATCACGACCGGTTGGTCGAAACTTTTCGCGGCAACGCGCAAGCGGCTTCTCAGGCCGGATGGAAAAACGTGATTTCGTTTTCGGGCAATCGCAAAGGTTTGTCAGACGGCGAAGGGCTGGAAAATTGCGTCGTCGGTTTTAACCGCATCAAAAGCATCGCCGACGAATTCAACGTGACGATTTGCCTCGAATTGCTCAACAGCAAAGTGAATCATCCCGATTATCAATTCGACCACATGTCGTGGGGCGTAGAGCTTTGCAAACGCATCAATCATCCGCGCGTCAAAATTCTTTACGATATTTATCACGCGCAGATCATGGATGGCGACATCATCCGCACGATCAAAGATAACATTCAGTGGATCGCGCACTTTCACACGGGCGGCGTACCGGGGCGGCATGAGTTGGACGATTCGCAGGAACTCAACTGGCGCACCGTGATGAAAGCCATTGCCGACCTCAAATTCACCGGCGTAGTCGCACACGAGTTTTCACCGACCAAGCCTGACCCGCTGGTTTCGTTGCGCGAAGCCGTCGTGCTATGTGATGTCTGAAATGGGTACGCGCGCGTCCTCGCGCGCTGTGGCTTGCATCAAAACCCTAACGATAAAAAATACTTACAGCTTGAAAGTATTGGTCGCTGAAAGCGCGCTCGCCCAACAAGAGCGCGCGGGGACGCGCGCGTACCCAGCTCTATTTCTTCGTCACGTTGCTGGCTTGAACCGTCAGCGACAACGGACGCGCGGGTGATTCCAGTCGTTGCGGTGAAGCCGAGTCAATGCGCGCGACGACATAAATCGTCAGTTGCTGCGGCTTGACCCACGGCGCGACTTCGAGTTCAAAACGTTGCGTTGTTTCGTCTTCTGGGATCATCACGCCGCTGAGGCCTACGTCTTTGACGATGACGCCGTGCGGCAGATTGCGTACGTCAAACAGCACGCGGCCTTTGAATTCGCCTTGTCGCTTAATCTTCAAATTGACCCACGCATTGTTGCCCGGCGAAAGCGCGACGCTTTCCTGTTCCGTCCAAACTAAAACTTCGGGTTCGTTCACGAGCGTTGCAACCGCGATGCGTTCGGATGTATTCGCTTCGCGCACCAGCGCCTTGCCGTTGCCCCCCTCTTTTATTATCGCCTCGCCGCGCAACTTGAGCGGAAAGCTGTCAGTCGCATTCGCATCAGCTTTCAGCCAAATCTGCGTCGTGTATTCGCCCGCGCGAATTACGCTTTCTGTCGCCGTAAAGCCTGCTGGTAGATCCATCAATTTCACCGCAATGTCGCCCTGCCATTCGTCGGTGCGAAAGGCGCGTGCCGTGAGCAACGTGCCTACGCCGCGCGGAATGTTCGCGTTCTCAGGCTCAAGGCTTAACACGAAATCAGGTTGCGGCGGACGAATCGTCAAACGATAGGCGAAGCGTTCGCCTTGCTGCCCGCGTACGTCACGCACGCGCACCGTGTAAGCGCTCTGAGCCGGTGCGGTGAAAGTCAGCCGCGAGTCTTTTCCATACATCGGGCCGCCGTCGTCGTTGCGGTAATAGAGCATCGTTTGCGGCAATCCGTTGGGCGGCAGCTTGGCGTCAGGCGGATGCACAGTGACTTTATACATCGGCGTATAAACCGCGTGGGCTTCGGGCGTAGTGTCAAAGAAACCGATGCGTTGCCCGCCGAAGGCTTTGAAAAACGTATCTTCATCCGGCCCTTTCGGCAGCACGTCAATTTGCAGCACTTCGTTGCCAATCAAAATGTAATCGTTGACTTGTAACTCGCTCCAGTTTTGCACTCGCAAGCCGCGCGTGGACGAGTCGCGGTCATTCAAAGTTTGTTGCGTCTCGCTCACCGAACGCAGCAACGCGCGCGGTACGAGTTGGTTTTTGCTGTCGTAAATTTCGATCACGGCATCGAGCGGCGAACCGTAACGTTGCGCGCCGATTTCAAGCATCAGCGTTTCGCCCTTGCGTGCGGTGAAACGATAAAAGTCTTCGCCATTTTGTGAGTTGGATTGTGATGATGGATTGTGCAATTTGCCGTTGATCGTGATGGGCAGTGTCACGGCTTGCGGCGCGGCGAATGATTTAACGGAGTTGCTTTCGAGCGTTTCGGGAACCGTGCCGATGGCTACGCCCAGATTGTTGAGATTGTTGAGCGATTTGAGGGCGAGCGGCGCGGAAGCATTCCACGTGCCCAATGCAGATGAAGACGCAGGCGCGGTGAAAGACGTTTGCGCGGCATTCAAGTTGTAACCTATCACCGTGAACTGCCCGCTCGTGCCTTGTTGCAAGCCGAGTGGGAAAAGGGAAGTCACGTAAGGCAACGCGCCGAGGTTCAACCGATAATCGAATTCGTGCGTACGGCTCATGCCTTGTTGCTCGAAATCAGTTACGCGCAAAACGTATTCGCCGCTTTCTTTGAACGCATACGCCAACAGCGGATCGCGGCGAAAGTCGTAATCATTATTCATCGCCAGTTGTTTGCCGTTCGCGTCAAACAACGTCAGTACGCCGTCGAACTTTGAGCCAAACGCAGCCGCGACGATTTCGAAAACGAGTTGTTGTCCGGCTTCGGCTTTGAATTTGAAATGATCGCGGTCGCCGCGCACGTTCATCTCGCCCACCACCGTCGTAGGCAGCATCAACGCCTGCGCGTCTGACAACGTGTTGTTCACTTCGGCTTCCATCGTCTCGCGCAACGCGGTGACATAAAACATCCCCAAATTCGTAGTGCCCAACGGCGTCTTGAGGCGGAAGCGATACAACCCGGTTTCGGCTTCGGACGCGATGGTGAGTTCGAGCATGAGGCGATTGCGCGTTACGTTATCGCCCTGATATTTCTTGGTCGGATCGGTCGAAGCGCGCGGCTTGTCACGCGCCGTCTCGGCATTCGTCACGATCACGGCGCTGATGCCCGGCTTGCTCCATAACACCTCGCTCGCGCCCGTGAGGTTGAAGCCTTCGATGGTCAGCGAAACTTGTTTGCCACGCTGCCCGCCACTGGGCGCAGCCGTCGTGAAATAAGGCGGCGCGATTTGCGCGAACGTTACGGTGGACAAACAAAGCAGAGTGAAGCAGAGCAGCGTGCGTTTCATCTTTTTCATAAAAGTCATATTGCAGTTGGATTCAGAGGACACTCCTTATACCGAACACGGGCATAAGTTGAGCTTTCCTTAAAGGCAGAAGAGAGAGTACGGAACAGACGGAAATAACGGAGCAAACGGAAAAGAAATACGGAAACCTTCCGTCCGTTCTGTTATTTCCGTCTGTTTCGTACTCTCAAAAACTCTCGGCTGAAAAGCACAATCTATCTTAGTTTTCTTCGCCGCTCTGTCCTGCGGTTGGCGGCCCGTTGCGACGTGGTGCCGTGCGGCCTACGCCGAGGTGTTGGTAGTTGAACGCCGCGTTGAACAGCAAAAAGAAACTGCCGTGCGTTTGATGCCGCCACATCGGATTGTTGGCGAACATCACTACGTGGCCTTTGCCGACGGGTACGTCAATCACTGCGGGTTTGTTGGCGAGTTCGCCGCCGCCCGCGAGCATGCCGCTGATGAGCAACGCCTTTTCATCCGACGCGAAACGCAACACGACGCGCGGTTGCATTTCAGGCGGAGCCATTTGCGTCGCCATGAATTCACGCATCTCTGCCGGAATGCCGTCAGGACTCGGCGCAACTGGCGCGGCAGGCGCACGGCCTTGCGGAATGTCAGGATCGGTCAGTGAACCGCGTCCCGTCACACGGCCTTGCGTTTGTCCGCCGAGCATCGCCGCCGCAGCGCCTCCGCCCAATGCGCCCAGTCCGCCGGTTTGAAACAGCGGCGCTTGATTGAAATAGACGCCGAGTTTTTCGCCGTAACCATACGCAATCGGACTCTTGCGATCGGCAAACGAAGCGTTCATCACCGAGCCGCGCGCCATCAAGGTGCGTGACTCTTGAATCGAGACGCCTTCGGTAATGCCGAAATCAATCGGCACTGACGAATTGCCGCCGATGGTGATGAACAAGCCGCCGCCTTCGATGAAGCGTTGCAGATTGGCTACGCCGCTGATGCCCATGCCGCCGCGTATGTCGTCGCTCGTGTCGGGCGATTGCGCCATGTTCGGCGTGAGGTCAGAGCCTTTCCACGGCAGCGGCGGTTCAGCGTCGCCACGTTTGGCATTGCCGCGCACTATTGCTTGTGCCGAACCGCGCGCAGGCGGAAACACGATCACGTCGAACTTGTCGCGCAAATTCGCCGTGTCGCGCAGCACGTGTTCAGAAATGTAAGTGTAAGGAATGTTCAGCCGGTCAAACTCAATGCGGAACCAGCCTTCGTCCTGCGTGTTCACCCACGTATGCACGAGCGCAATGCGTGGCGCGGCCAGCGAGTGCGAGGCTACGTCAGGAGCTTTGTCTACGGCATTGACGGTGATGCCGAGTTCGGTCGCTTCTTTCGTAATGCGCGCGGCTAAGTCAGACGGATTGCCTTCGGCCTTGATGATGAACGAACCCGTATTGAACGCGCGTTCGCCGATTTTGAAGTCAGCCTCGGCGGCATTCATCTTCACGTCTTTCAAACGATAGCGAAAAGTCGCCAGCGCGTTGTCAGTGTTGTGATTGATGACCCAAGCCCCAGTTGCAGATGAAGCCGAAGTCCCTTCGACTTTGCCGGTGACTTTGATCATTCCATTCGTCAACGTCATCGCCTTATCAAGAATCGTTACGTCTTTCACTCGAACAGTTTTGACGTTGTGCAACGGCCCCAACGTCCAGCCCGTGTCGTCGTAAGGACGCGGATCATTCACGTTGTAATACTGCGTGTCGAGCAACATATCGGCCATGCGCGAATAAGGCTGATCCATCCGCACGAC
The DNA here is from genome assembly GCA_043718445.1 of Acidobacteriota bacterium. Lineage (GTDB taxonomy): Bacteria > Acidobacteriota > Blastocatellia > RBC074 > RBC074 > JACPYM01. The sequence goes on from JAYSVR010000407.1 coordinate 12,510, forward strand.
GTAACTGCCCGCCGCAAATTTGCCGTCTTTGGTTTCAAGCTCGGCATTGGTGCGGTGAATTTCGACGCCTTGCATTTTTAGCAGGTTCAGCAAGTCGGCTTGTCCGCCGGGGCGCGTTTCGTCGCCGGGCAACACCCACGCAGCGGGGCCTTCGGTTTTGGCTTTGGCGATGGAACGTTTGCTCTTCAGATAAAAGTTGTTGAGAAATTTGTCTTTGTTATTCGAGACGAAATTCATCGCAAAGAGAATCGCGCTTTGTTGCAAATTGATGTTGTTGCGGATTGACCAATTCACGCGCGGCAGCGGTGGATTCGGGCGATACCATTGGCGCGTATTCTGTTGCACCGAAGTCGTAATCACGCGCGTATCTGCGCCGCCAATGCCTTGCGTCTCATAAAAGCGGCCAATCGAGTTGTGGCCGTTGGCGACATAAAACATATAGTTCGGCGCCCAGCCGTCATAGAAGCCATGCGTCCAAACGCCGGGCACGTTGCGCTTGGTCATCTCTTCGATCTCGTGATAGGCCAGCGTTTGCCATTCATCAATGACTAATGGATCGAGCCACGCGTTGTAAGGCCCGGTGCCGGTCGAGGTGTAAAGAAACGATTGCGATTCGTGCAAGTCGTGCAAAACGGTTGGATGGTAATCGAGAAAATGCGCCATCTGGTTGCGCGTCAACGCCAGCGCCATGCCCAGCGCATCGCGGTTGTTGTCGTGCGCGACATATTTGCCCCAATACAACAAGCTCGGCGCGCGCTTGCCTTCGTTGGCTTTGCGCCAGTTATAAAGGTCAACCATCATATCGCGCCCATCGGTTTCGAGCGTTGGCGTAATCAGCACAATCATGTTTTTGCGAATCGCCTGAATGAACGGCGTCTCTTCGACGGCGAGGCGATAAGCCATTTCCATCAGCATTTCAGGGCTGCCGGTTTCAGTCGAATGAATCGAACCGCTCGCCCAATAAATCGCTTTGCCTTCGCCGATCAGTTGCTGCGCTTCGGCGTCATTCGTACGGCGCGGATCGCCCAACCGCGCGGTGATGTCTTTGTATTTCGCCAGATTGTTCAGCGTCGCTTCGTCACCGACGGCGATCAACAACTGCTCGCGTCCGAGTTCGCTTTTCTCCGGCGCAGTGAACACCTTCACGCGCGGCGAAGCCTTTTCGAGTTCGCGGTAATAACGATATTGGTCTTTCGTGTAAGTCAGCTTGTTCGGCGTGCCTACGGGATAGCCCAACACCTTCGCGGGCGTAGGCACTTTGTCCGACGCGGGCAAATGATCTACGAGTTCGGTCAGAAAGAATTTCTCGGTCGTGTTTTTGAGAATGGATGCCGTGTATTCAGCATCGTTAGTTTGTGGCGCAGCGGCAGCAGGCGTAGGCGGCGCGGCAGTAGCTTTCTTTTTGCTTTGCGCCAGCGCAGGCGCGGACGAAAACAACAGTTGGGAAAAGACCAGACCCAGCAACGCAACTTGCGTGCAGGCGTAACGGAACGTGCGGTTCATCGGATTTGCCTCCTAAAGTTGAAACGCGATGGTTTGGTGATGTGAATGAAAGGCGATTGCGACTACTCAGACGAGGGTGAGGATAGTGCAGTTACCGGATTTTGAGAATGGTGGCGGTGTCAGAAATCAATCTTGAGGAATTCACTATTCGCGCCGCCGCTTCCAACGCAGGGTCAAGGGGTGCGATTTAAATCGGGACGAAGTTTTCAGTAGGCGCTTGACATAGCTTTTGCCAATAGGCGTTCCATTCCTCATTGGCGCGCTGGACTCGGAG
>JAYSVR010000408.1:0-1537 GCA_043718445.1 Acidobacteriota bacterium
AGGCGGTGATAGTCAGCCACCGTGAATTGATAGTGTGCATAAGCCGCTGACGCAGACATAGATTGTTTCCTCCTGCTTCTTACTTTACCACGACCGGCAACTTGATATGCGAAGCGAACCGTTTCGACCGATAAATCTTTTGCGTCGCCGCAATGTAATCGGCATCGGTCGCCTTGAAGATATTCTCGACGTACTTTTGCGGATTGCGATCAATCACGGGGAACCACGAGCTTTGCACCTGCACCATGATCTTGTGGCCCTTCTTGAAGCTGTGATCTTTGTGTAACAGGTTCACGTTGAACTCAGTCACTTGGTTGGGTTTCAAAGCCTGCGGCTTCTCGAACGATTTGTGATAGCGCCCGCGCAACACTTCGCCCGTGACCATGAATTGAAAGCCGCCCATCTTGTGATCGTCGGCGTAATCTTCGGGGTAAACGTCAATCAACTTGACGATCCAGTCGCTGTCGCTGCCTGAAGTCGCGGCTTGCAACTGCGCGATGATTTCGCCCGCGACAGTTACGTCTTCGGTCAGCGTTCCCGTTTCCCAAGTGAGTACGTCAGGCCGTCCTTGCACGAAACGTTGATCTTCCATCAGCCACGTATTCCAACCTGAACCCTTGCGAAAATAAGTCGGTTGAATCGGACGTCGCCGATAGGGGACTGGCGCTTTCGGGTCGCTCACATAGCTATCATATGCAGTGGCAAACGCCGCGTTGCCGTCATCCGCCGGTGCGTCGAACGACAGCTTGCCGTTCGCGTGAAAATACAAATTGCGCATCGTCGTTTTATTCAACGGCGGCCATTGGTCGTAAGTCTTCCATTCGTTGCTGCCGGTTTGGAACGAATGCGCTTCGGCAAATGAATCAAGCGGCTTGCCGTGCAAGTGATGCGCGAAGAAAGGCGCTTCGATCTTCTCGCGGAAGTATTCGCCGGTGTTCTGTTTGAACTGAATCGCGCCGAGACTGCTGCCCGTGCCGCCGCGCCAGCCGCCGTGATTCCACGGGCCGACGGCGAGGTAATTCATCTTTTGTTTATCGTTGGCTTCGAGTCCCGTGTAGATTTTCATCGGGCCGTAAAAATCTTCCTGATCGAACCAGCCCGCTACGTGCAGCGTCGGCACGGTCGGATTTTTCAAATACAAAACGGCTGAACGCGATTGCCAGTAAGCATCAAAATTCGGATGCTCGATAAACGCCTTCCACGTAGGCAGGCGCGGCGTGATGAAATTCGACAGCGCGCCTTTCTTCAAATACCACTCATACGTGTCGTAAATCTCAAACGAAGGATCGTCGCCGCCTTTCGTATTCTCTACGCCATAAACGTATTCGTAACCGTAAGCCAGCCGAAAGCCGCCCTGATGAAAGAAATCATCGCCCATCCACGTATCGCCCATTGCGGCCTGTGGCGACAGTGCTTTGAGCGCGGGATGCGGCTCGAGCAAAGGTACGGCGGCCAGCCAACCAGGATAGCTGACGCCGAAAATTCCTACGCGGCCATTGTTGTTTTTGACACTCTTGACCATCCATTCAATCGCGTC
>JAYSVR010000409.1:0-14276 GCA_043718445.1 Acidobacteriota bacterium
GAGACGCTCGACCTGTTGCGCGGTAGATGGCTGATGCAGCCGTTCACTCAAGCGCTGGCCGTATTCGCTGGCTCCGACGCGCCAACCGGCCAGACTCAATCCGATCACGCCCAGCACGAGGCCGAGCGCCAATAATGTATTCCGAGATGTATTCTTGCGGGAAGTCATAACGTTTCTCCTTTGCGTTGCTGTTTGAAACTGTGGGCAGATGTCATAAAAACCATCTGCGTGGGCGCACGAATCCGCGCGGCGGGAGCGGCGGCCCCCACAGGCACACCAATCCCGCCGCCCCTCTTCATCGTGTGCGCGGGAACGATGGAGTTGCGCTATTGCTTGTCAGCGCTCGAGGTTGAAAATGTGGTGACGGCCCGACCGTTGAGTTGCTTGCTCGTTTTGGTTGCCGTCACCTGCATAAGAACCGTTTCGCGGCAAGACCCGCCACGGCTCTGAAAACTTTTTCTTCCTGTAAATTTTTCGGGGCTAAATATGGAGTGCTGCGGCTCGACGCAGCTTTTCGTTTGTTCGTGGCGGATGCAGGGAACCCGAAGCGGCCAAGCGCGAACGCAAAGCTGCGTCGAGCCGCAGCACTCCATAGGTGGGCGCACGAACAGCCTTAAATTATTTACAGGAAGGAACTTTTTTTCACGACGGCCATCTTTGCTATACTCCGCGCCGTTCCAACCTGTCCTTACTTCAATGAAAGAATCCGGGCTATGACAAACGCTTCTTCACAAGAGGTGTCTCAACTATTGCTGGCGTGGCGCGGCGGCGATCAAGCGGCGCTGGCGAAGCTGACGCCGCTGGTCTATGACGAATTGCACCGGCTCGCCGCGCGCTACATGCAGCGCGAAAGTCCCGGCCACACCTTGCAAACCTCGGCGCTGGTCAACGAAGCCTTCGTGCATTTGATAGATCAGCAGATTGATTGGCAGAACCGCGCGCATTTCTTCGGGGTCGCGGCGAATATGATGCGCCACATCCTGCTCAACCACGCCCGCGATCACGCGCGCGTTAAACGCGGCGGCGGTGCAATTCAGGTATCGTTCGATGAAGCGGCCCTCGTGTCAGTCGAGCGTGCGGCAGAGTTGATTGCGCTGGATGATGCGCTCAATGATTTGGCGGTGTTTGATCCGCGCAAAAGCCGCTTGGTCGAATTGCGTTTCTTTGGCGGCTTGAGCAACGAAGAGGTGGCTGAAGTCATGGATATGTCGTTGCGCACAGTCGAGCGCGAATGGCGCAAAGCAAAAGCCTGGTTGCAACGCGCGCTCAGTAATACAGAAACCGAAAGGCCTGCTGATGAACTCCCCAATGAATCCTGCCCCAATGAATCCTGAAAGATGGCGACAAATTGATGCGTTGCTGGAACTGGCGCTCGATCAGCCGACCGAACAGCGCGCGGCGTTCCTCGACACTGCCTGCGCGGACGATGAGGCCTTGCGCAGCGAAGTGGAAACATTGCTACTGGCGGATGCGCAGGCGGAAAACCTGATTGAAGTGCCGGTCGCATCGTTGGCGGGCAAGGCCTTTGTGCAAGCGCAGGCGGGGGCAATGACGGGGCATGAATTCGGCCATTACAAAATCCTTTCCCCACTCGGCGCGGGCGGCATGGGCGAAGTCTATCTGGCCGAAGACACCCGGCTCAGGCGCAAGGTAGCGCTCAAGCTCTTGCCGGCGCGCTTCACCAGCGATGCCGAACGCTTGCGCCGCTTCGAGCTGGAAGGCCGCGCTGTTTCGGCGCTCAATCATCCGAACATCCTCACCATTCACGAAATCGGCCAAACCGCGCCAACCGCAGGCGGCGCTTATTACATCATCACGGAATATATCGAAGGCCAAACGCTGCGCCAGCAACTGGCGGGCGGGCGGTTGACGCTGCGGGCGGCGGTGGAGGTGGCGCTGCAAACGGCTTCGGCTTTGGTGGCCGCGCACGCCGCCGGAATCGTGCATCGGGACATCAAACCCGAAAACGTCATGGTGCGGCCTGATGCGCTGGTCAAAGTTTTGGACTTCGGACTAGCCAAGTTGACCGAAGGGCTGCCGGGCGCGGGAGATTCGACCAACGCGGCGTCACTGAGCATTCCCGGCAGAGTGATGGGCACGTTGCGTTATATGTCGCCGGAGCAAGCGCGCGGGCTGAAGCTGGATGCGCGCACCGACATCTTCAGCTTGGGCGTAGTGCTTTACGAGCTACTCACGGGCGAGTCGCCGTTTGCGGGCGCGACGACCGCCGACGTGATCGCGGCAGTGCTGGATCATGAGCCGCCGCCACTTTCATCCTTAGACGCGCCGCCCGCGTTAGCGCAGATCGTGAGCAAGGCGCTGCGCAAAGACCGCGAACAGCGCTATCAAACCAGCCAGGAGTTGCTCAGTGATCTCAAAGACCTGCAACACGAACTGGCGTTCTCGACCGGCGAACGCGCCGCCGCCGACAAACAAACCGCGACACGCTCCAGCGGGCAGGTGCTGCTGGGCGAAGTCAAACGCCACAAGTTCATCGCGTTTACCGCGCTTATCCTGTTGGCTCTCGCGGCCACGGCAGCGTTTTTATACTTCAATCGCAAGCCGCCGGTCTTGACCGACAAAGACACGATTCTGCTAGCCGAATTCGTCAATAAAACCGGCGAAGAGGTGTTTGACGGAACGTTGCGGCAGGGGCTGGCCGTGCAATTGCAGCAGTCGCCGTTCCTCAGCCTTTTTTCCGATGCGCGCGTGCGAGCGACGCTGCGGCTGATGAACCGCGAGCCAGACGAGCGTGTGACGCGCGAAATCGGGCGCGAGATTTGTCAGCGGCAGGGACTCAAGGCGCTCATTGTCGGCTCGATTGCGAAGTTCGACCGCCACTACTCGCTCACGCTCGAAGCCCTCAACAGCCAGACGGGCGACTGGCTTGCGCTGACGCAGGTCGAAGCCGAAAGCAAGGATCAGGTGTTGCAGGCGCTCTCGCGCGCCACCACCGAACTGCGCGGGAAACTGGGCGAGAGCCTGAGTTCGATTCAGAAATTCGACGCGCCGTTTGAACGCACAACTTCGTCACTCGAGGCGCTCAAGGCGTACACCTTGGGCCGAGCCGATGAGCGCAATGCGCAGTTTCGCAAGGTCATTGAGCACATGCGCCGGGCGGTTGAACTCGACCCGAATTTCGCTGCGGCCTGGAGCGGTCTGGCTACTCAATACTCCAACACCAATCAGCCGGCGCTGGCGGCGGAGTGCGCGACAAAAGCTTTCGCATTGCGCGACCGGGTGAGCGAATACGAGAAGACGCGGATCACCGCCCGCTACTACGAAAATGTAACCGGCGAGTTGGACAAGGCGATTGAGGCGCAAGAGGCCTTCGTCAAGACTTACCCGCGTGATACCACTGGGCCGACGAACCTCGCCGGTCTTTACAGCAAAGTGGGGCAATTCGAGCAGTCCCTCGCCGCTGACCGTGAGTCGGTACGAATGAGTCCTAACAGCGTACTCATCCACGGCAATCTGATTGCATCGCTGTTGCAACTCAGCCGCTTCGCCGAAGCCAAAGAGGCATGTGCGCGGGCGCAGAGTCAGAAATTGGATAGCTTCTTCATTCGCAACCACCTTTATGCTCTCGCCTTCGTCAGCGGTGACACGGCGGCGATGCAAGAGCAGATCGCGTGGACGAACGGCAAACCCGCCGAATATCAAGCGGTGGACTGGCAGACACAGACAGCAGCCTTTGCAGGCGCGTGGCGCAAATCGCAGGAATTGGCGCGCCGCTCGGCGGAAATGGCCGTCAGCAAAGACGTACATGAGGTCGGGGCGCAGTACACGGCGGACGAAGCCTTGCGCGCGGCTGCGCTCGGGCAAAACAAACAAGCCGTCAGTCTGGCCGCCGCCGCGTTGAAGCTCGCCCGTAACAAGAACGTATGGTTGACCGTCGCACTCGCCCGTGCGCTGGCAGGCGATGCGGCTGAGGCACAGCCGCTCGTGCGCGAAATGGAGCAGCAATATCCTCAAGACACGCTCATCAACCAACTCTGGCTGCCGACGATCAAAGCGGCGCTCGAACTCCGCCAAGGCAATGCGCAAGCGGCCATTGATTTGTTGGAAGCGGCGAAACGCTACGAACCCGCCGCCGAATTCTGGCCGCCAACGATGCGCGCGCAAGCGTACCTGAAGCTCGGCAAAGCTGCGGAAGCTGCTGCCGAATACCAGAAGATACTCGACCATCGCGGTGAAGCGCTGCGGTCGGTACTCTATGCACTCGCGCATCTCGGTCTGGCGCGGGCGGCGGTGTTGCAAGGCGACAAGGCGAAAGCTAGCCAGTCGTATCAGGATTTCCTCGCGCTATGGAAAGACGCGGATACGGATTTGCCGCTGTTGATTGAGGCGAAGAAGGAGTACGAGAAAGTGAAGTGAGGCAAAGCGCACAGTTCATAACGGCAGCCGCAAACGCGCTACGCAGCCTTGCGCGTCGGCGCGATTTTCGAGCATCAACGTACCGCCATGAGCTTCGGCAATCTGGCGACTGAGGGCGAGGCCGATGCCGGAGCCTTGCGGCTTCGTCGTGAAAAACGGCACGAACAAATTGGCGGTATTCGATAAGCCATGACCGTCGTCTTCGACAAACACATCGAGAACGTTGGCGTTATGCGTCCAACTGACGCGCACGCCGCCGCCGGTTTCACCAGTTTCAAGTGACGCATCGGTCGCGTTGCGAATGAGGTTGATGAGCAATTGTTCGAGTTGCGCACTGTCGGCTTGCAAGGTGAGTTCGTCGCCGGGTTCAACCGCAACCGTGAGGCGGGTTTCAAGGGCAGCCACGCGGCGAATCCAGGCGGCGACGTTGAGCGGTTGCAAATCGGGCTGCGGCAATTTGGCGAGCCGCGCGTATGCGCTCATAAACCGCGCCAGCGATTCGGCGCGTGTGCTGATGATCGAAAGACCGCGCTGCAAATCTTCGGGCATATCATGCGGCCACGCCGTCGGCTCAGGGTTGCGCGCGAGCAATGTTTCAAGACTGCCCGCGATGGATTTGATCGGCGCGAGCGAATTGTTCAACTCGTGGCCCAACACGCGCACCAGCCGTTGCCACGCTGATTGTTCTTCCTGCCGCAAAGCGCGACTGATGTCGCCGATGACCAGCAACTGATGCGGCTTGCCGTCTTCTCGAAACACTGAACGTCGCATGCCCCATCTTCCAGAAGAATTGGCAGAAGAAGCACCGGGAAACGTCGTCGTCATTGTGCGTGTCGCTTCGCCATCCAGACATTCGGCGAGTTGCAAGTCTTCGGCGCGCTTGCCCAGCAGTTGTTCCACAGGACGATTCAGCAAGCGTTCGCCTGCGCGATTAACGAGCTGCAAACGTTGGCTCTCGTCAAAGGCGAAGATGGCGACTTCGATCTCGTTCATCACCGTACGCAACAAGGCCGACGCTTCCATCGCGCCGCGCCGTTGCGCCTGCAAGGTCGAACTCAACGAATTAACCTCACGCACTACGTCACCCAGCGCATCGCTGTGGCGCGCGGCGCGTCCGCGAATCGAATAATCGCCTTCGCGCAGCGCTGCCAATAAATTCGACAGCGTTTGCAACGGCATGACTACACGCTCGCGCAACGCCATGGCGCATCCGAGCCAGACGACGCCGATGAATACGGTCAACGTCCATTGCACTTTGGGTGTGAAATCGCCCGTCCACAACAAGGCCAACGCGACCAGTGCGCCGGGGAAGCCGGTGAAAAACGCGAGCCACGCAATGCGGGATTCGTAACTAAGAGTTCGTGAACGTAAAGGCTTGGGCAGCGGGCGCGAGGCATTGGCAGGCGGTGAAATGGAAAGCAAATCGCGCCGCGCGTATTCGTCAGGTTCGGTGTCACCGAAAAGGCGGATGCCGAAAAGTTTCATGTGTTGATGTGGAGTGCGGCGGCTGCGACGCCGCTTTCCCAGCCCCACGGCAAGACGAACGATGAAGAAACCCTTTGCCGTGGCGTCCGTTTCTTTGATTGCGCCCGTCGAACAAGGGAATGGGAAAGCGGCGTCGAGCCGCCGCACTCCAAAGTTACAAACCGTATTTCTCCAGCCGCCGATACAACGCGCTGCGGCTCAAGCCCAAGGCTTCTGCTGCTTTGCTGACGTTGCCGTCGAAGCGTTCGAGCGTTTTCTTGATGAGGAAGCGTTCGACTTCATCAAGGCTCATGTCTTCGAGACGCGCGCCGTTGTCATTGCCGTTGCTCGCCAAACCCAAATCAGCCGCCTTGATGATCGTACCTTGCGCCATCAGCACGCCGCGTTCGATGGCGTGGTCGAGTTCGCGCACGTTGCCCGGCCACGGATGTTGCGAGAGAGTTTTCAAGGCCGCCGGATCGAAGCCCGTCACCAATTTGCGATAGCGCGCCGCGTGTTGGCGCAAGAAGTGTTCAGCCAGCGCGGGAATGTCTTCGCGCCGATCACGCAAGGCGGGCAGGCGGACTTCGACGGTGTTGAGGCGAAACAGCAAGTCCTGCCTGAAGCGTCCCGCCGCGACTTCGGCGGATAAGTCCGCGTTGGTCGCAGCCACGATGCGCACGTTGACCTTGCGGGTTTTTGAAGAACCTACACGCTCGAACTCGCCGGTTTCCAACACGCGCAAGAGCTTGGCTTGTTGCGGCATCGAGATATTCGCAATCTCGTCGAGAAACAATGTGCCGCCGTCGGCGAGTTCAAAGCGGCCTACGCGGTCGGCTTTGGCGTCGGTGAAAGCGCCTTTGATGTGGCCGAAAAGTTCGCTCTCGAATACGCCGTCTGACAAGCCGCCGATGTTAACGGTGACGAGCGGCTTGTTGTTGCGGTGCGAAATCGAATGCACGACTTTAGCGACGACGCCTTTGCCGGTGCCGTTCTCGCCCGTGATGAGCATGTTCGCGTCTGACGGCCCGACGCGCGCGATGACTTGCAGGATGGGTTGCATCGCGGGCGCTTCGGCAATCATGTCGGCGCGCGCTTCGCCACGCAGCAATTGGTTTTCAGCAGTTAGTTTTTGTTCGTTGCGCAAGGCTTGGCCGAGTTCGATCTGAGTCCAGAGAATGCTCAACAGGCGCGCGTTGTCCCACGGCTTTTGCACGAAATCGCGCGCGCCGCGCCGCATGGTTTCGACGGCGAGGTCTACGCTGCCCCACGCGGTCATCACGATGATGGGCAAGGTCGCGTCGAGCATCTGCAAACGCGAAAGCAAATCCAGCCCCTCTTGCCCCGAAGTCGTATCGCGCGTGTAATTCAAATCCATCAGCAACACGTCGAAATCGCGCGCTTCGAGCGCCGTCATAATCTGTTGCGGCGACTGAGCCGTTTCGATCTGAAAGCCTTCGCTCTTCAGCAAGAGGCGCAGGGCTTCGATCACGTCAATCTGGTCGTCGGCGATAAGAATGCGGGGAGCAGTTTTCATGGCGTATTACGGGCGCTTTCCTTTCTCTTTCTCTCCGGCAGCGGCGGCGTTTTCGAGTTCGCGTTCAAGCTTATCGAGGCTTTCGTTCAGTTCGTTGAGCTTGGCCTGTTCGGATTGTAAGCGCGCCGTAACTTGCGGCTCGCGTTCGCGGAGGTCTTGAATCTGCTGTTTCTCGCTCTCGATCTCGCCCTTCAATCCCTTGATCATCATATCGCGCTCGTTGCGTTCGGTGGGCGTGACCGCAGCAGCCAGCATTTTTTCCAACTCGACGATTTGCCCCGTCATGTTCGGCACATTGCGCTCGAATTCTTTAATCCGGTTACGCAATTCGGTTTGCTCTTTCAGCAACTCATCAACGCGCGATTGCTGCAACTTTAGCCGTTCCAACGTGACCTGCGCGCGATAGGTCGCCACGCTGTTGCGTTGCAAAACCAACCGCAACTGGCGCACTTCATCAAGCAAGGCTTTCATGGTTTGACTGTCGCTTTCCGCCGGTTTGTTGTTCGCATTGGGCGTTTGCCCAAATGCGCTCAACGCTAAACAGCCAAGCACGAAACTAGCGGCCAACAGTTTTTTTCTGAACATGTGCAACCTCCAATCAGGATTCATTTGAGCTTCTTCAAACGAGTGATGTTAGAATGCCTGCGGCTTTTGCGGGCAACAGCCGCAGCGTGAAGGCCGATAGTACCGTAATCGTTATTGAAGGAGAACACAGCTATGGAGGCCATCAATCCTGAATTCCGCGAATTGCAGCACCAAGTTGCTGAAGTGCGCGAAAAACTCGCTTTGCAAGAAGGCAAAATCGAACAACTCAACCACACTGCTCGTGATACCAGCAAACAAACCATCTGGCAGTTCGTCACTTTCACCATCGCCATCGGCGGATTGTTGATTGGGATGCTGAACTATCAAACCAACACTTTGAACAGACAACTTGACGAGCGAACGCGCGTGCTGGAAGAACAAATCAAAGGCGTCAAACAAACGGTTGAGCAATCTGAAAAAAATATGAACGCGCGCTTTGAGGACTTGAAACAGGAAGTCCGACAACGCAAATAGACTTTCACTGATTCGCCATCCATCCGTCCCGCAATTCAATCACGCGATTGCCGTAAGAAGCGTTCACCTCTGAATGCGTCACCTGCACAATTGTGGTACCCGCGTCGTTAAGCTTTTTGAAAAGCTCCATGATCTCTTTGGCCTGCCCTGAGTGCAGATTGCCGGTCGGTTCGTCGGCGAGAATAATTCGCGGATTGGCGATGACGGCGCGGGCTACGCCGACGAGTTGCTGCTGTCCGCCCGAAAGTTGCGTAGGGTATAAATCCTTTTTGCCTACGATCTGGAAGCGGTCGAGTACGTCGCCGACGATGGCGTCGCGTTCAGACTTTTTCACGTCGCGGTATGACAGCGGAATTTCGAGGTTTTCGGCTACGGTCAAATGATCGAGCAGATGATAGCTTTGAAAGACGAAGCCGATGTTTTTGTTGCGCAATTCGGTGCGATGTTTGGGTTTGATCTGATGCACCGCTTGTTCGGCGAACATGTATTCGCCCGCCCAATCGTTATCGTGCATACCGATGATGTGCAATAACGTAGACTTCCCCGCGCCGCTCGGCCCCATGATCGAAACGAATTCGCCCTCTTTAATTTCGAGCGAGATGCGCCGCAGGATGTAATAACGCTGCGCGCCTTGCGGCACTGATTTTTCGAGATTGTTTAGATGGATCATTCGTTCTTTCCTCAAGTCTGATTGTGAGCTTCGCCAATCGCTGATGACAAACCCTATGCCAGAACCCCGCGCCGCCAAATCGTCAATAGAATCGGGCTTTTTAGCAACCATCAGCGAATCGTTGAAAAGAGGTGTCCGATCAGACTGTTCGATTTTGGGAAGCCGTATTCGCAAAATGTAACAGAGCGGACAGCAAATCGCCTGAAACTTATAATTGACCAAAGCCGTAACGTGACTTGCTAAGCGAGTGGTGGCTTTTTACACTGCCTTTGCTTGTGCATCGCTGACACACCCCGTGCAATAAGCCTTCCCCGTATTCACCCGATAAAGCTGCCCTGAAATTTTCACCCCGATTTCTTATAAAGATCGCCACGCTTGCTGAGACAAATGCGTGTCGGTATATTGTCGGCTTTCTGGCCTGACCACTTTTGCCTTTTAGAACCATAAATTTCTCCGCGCGAGACCGGGGAACGTGGTCAAGATTTAATCCACTGTTGGGAGTTATTGCTATGTTACGTTTTTTTTCCAAGTTTCAACGTTCGCGCAACCTTTTCCTGGGTGCGTTTTGTCTGCTGCTGCTCATCGGTTTGGTCATGTTTTATCTGCCAAGCACGAACCTGATGCCGGGCACGAATACGACGGCAACTTCTGCTGATGATAAAATTGTCGTGGCCACCGTGGGTTCCGAAGAAATCACGCTCAGGGAATTCAGGAACGCTCTGCGGTCTTACGGTCAACGCTATACGCGGCAAGGCGAATTGCCTTATGCCACGCTGAAAGCATTGGGAGCCGATAAAGAAGCGTTGGACGGATTAGTCGCCAATCGTCTGGCGCTTGATGTCGCGCGTGATTTGGGACTGAGCGGCACTGACCGCGAAATCAGCGAACAAGTGGTTCGCTCTTTCACCAATCAACAAACCGGACAGTTCATCGGCAAGGCTGAATACATGCGCAGCCTCGCGCTGCAAGGCACGTCAGCCAGCGAATATGAAGATTCCATTCGTGACGGATTGACGGCGAATAAGGTGCGCGCATACGTGATGGCGGGCGAACAGATTTCTGACAAAGAGATCGAAGAAGCCTATAAAAAAGAAAACACCAAGATCGAAGTCAGTTACGCCATCATTGACCGCGAAAAGGTCAAGAGTAAGCTCAAGGCGACTGATGCCGAATTGCAGGCTTATTACGACGGACACAAAGACAGCTTCAAGGCCGACAAGCCTACGCGCAAAGTTGATTACATTTTCGTCTCGACCGATCAGGTCGCCAAGACGATGACGATCACCGATGCCGACCTCAAGGCGGAATACGACAGCAACAAACAGTTTGAATACCGTGCCAGTGTGATTCGCCGCGACGTACTCACCTCTGCCGACGAAGACACCGTGAGCCAGAAAATCAACGAGATCAATCAGCGCGTACGCGGCGCACAGGGCGGCGCGAAGCCCGAAGATTTCGCCACCGTCGCCAAAGCCGAATCGCAAGACCCTTCGCGCGTCAAAGGCGGAGACATCGGCTTCATTCGCAAAGATCCGAACAAACCGGGCGCGTGGCAACAACGCGCAGTGTCGTTGAAAGTCGGCGACATTGACGGCCCGTTCCGTGATGGCAAGAGCTATTACATTCTGAAAGTCACCGAACAACGCGAAGTGCCGTTCGAAGCGATGAAAGCGACGTTGCGCGCGGGCGTCGCCAATCGCAAAGCCTATCAACGCGCTTCTGAGCTAGCCGACAAGGCATATGCCGAAGCAACCGCCGCCAAGAGTTTGCTCAAGGGCGCTGAAGCCATCGCCGCCGACATCAGACAACCTGCCGCTTCGTTGCTGAAAACTACGCCGTATTTCAAAGACGGCGATACATTGCCCGAAATCGGCAGCAATCCGGCCTTTGAAGAAGCCGTCAAGGATTTGAAAAAAGGTGAGTTCACCGAAAAGGTAGGCATTCCCGGCGGCTTGGCGATTCCGCAAATGGCTGACGTATTGGCCGAAGGTACGGCGCTCAGTTTCGAGCAAGCCAGGAACCAGGTCGAAAACAAATGGCGCGACGAAAAAGAACCGAACGTCGCTCTGGCTCGTGCGCAAGACATTATTTCCAAAGCCAAGAGCGCAGCGGAATTCACCGCATTGTGCAAAGCTGAAGGCTTGGAAGTAAAAACCGACAACAACTTCAATAACGTCACCTTCCCCGGTTCGGCGGTGGGCGGCTTGCAAACCGGCCAGGTGGCACGCAACGCGCTGTTCACCCTCAAAGAGAATGAAGTGGTCAAAGCGCCGATCAAATACGGTGCGGGCGGATTCATGATTTTTGTGGCGACCAAGCGCACCGAAGCCGACATGTCGCAAATCGGAGCCGCACGCGCTGGCAAACGTGAAAGTATGGTCAGCGAGCGCCAGGGACTGGCTTATGACGCTTACATCAAAGCGGCGCGCAAGCGTTACGAAGACGCAGGCAAGATCAAGGTTTATCAAGACCGCATTGATAAAGCCTTTGAAGGCGCTCAATAAATTTAGAGTGCGGAGTGCGGAGTGCGGAGTGCGGAGTGCGGAGTTATGCATTCCGCAGATAAACCAAAGGCCGGATGGATTTCACAACAAATCCATTCGGCCTTTTCAATTGCCGACTTGTTCGCAAAGTGAACACTCCGCACTCCGCACTCCGCACTCCGCACTCCGCACTCCGCACTCAAACTATTCCATCAATTCTTTCGGCAAGACCAGCGTGAGAGCTACGTCTTGCGCCTGCGTGCTGATTTGGACTTTGTCGAGCAGCGAGATGTAGAGCTTCGATTTTTCGTCATCGCCGCCGAGAAACATCTTACCCAATGCGACCAATCCGCCGAGGCTTTCTTTCAGCAAGGCCGCGTCGTTATTCGAGGCGGTACGCGCGCGCGCCGAGACAGTAGCCGTGTTATCTGCGTTCAAATCCATCGAACCGAAAATCGCCTTGACCGCTGCGACTTGCGAGAACAATTCGCCCTGGCTGGCTAACATCGCACGCAAACCTTCGGGCAAGTTTCCGGCAAACCGCACGAGGCTCGATTCTTTGATTTCTTTTAGCGCCTGGGCGAGCGGCGCGTGCGCGGCGGTAGGAGCTTTGGCCGACAACACGCTTTGCACAGCTTCGAGATCGCCGATGGCAATGCGCTGTTGATCTAGCGCGGCAAAAAACAGTTCGCTCGCAGCGGCTTCAGGCTTGGCTTTCAAACTCAAAGTGAAAAGTTGCTTGCCTTGATATTCGCGGGCGTTGAGTTCGCCACCAGCGGCTTTGGCAGCCGACGAAAGTTTTTGCGCGTCTATGCTTACGCCTTGCAACAACAGCAAGCCGCTGCCACGCGAAAGCGTTTCGGTCATCTTCACGCCCAACACGGCGGTTTGCACCTGCGCCGGATCAATGCCGCTCAATTTGGCGAAGATTTCAATCTCGCTCGCCGTCTTGCCGATGCCCGCGACCGAAATGTTTTTGAGGCGCGGCAGCAATTCGCCCATCACGCGCTTCACGTCAATGACCGCTACGATGTCAGAAACGGGAAGCTGCATCAGCAATTCGTCGGTAGCCGAAACCGCAGCTTTTTGTGCGGCAGGTGTCGCAGCCGTTTGCGCCCAACCCATAACGCTTAGGTTGCAAGCCAAGCTCACGGACAAAACCGCAGCAGCACAATTCGATAATTTCATTTCATTTACTCCTTAAAAAATGCTGTTGTAGTGACGACTTTGGTCGTGCCTTAACAGAACGACCAAAGTTGTCACTACAACGCATCAAGAACGGCGCCGGTCAAAATATCTGCGCGGAAAAATTCGTAAAATTGCGATGCCATATGGCTTGCGTTAGGATGCGCGTGGTTCTGCGGAACCGGCCAACGTCTCTTAAAAACCCGAAAAACCATGTCTTCGTTCGATTCAACTCTATCTAGTGCCGCCAGCGATTATCAAGAAAGCCTCTGGCTCGTCGCGCTGTATGAATCGGAAGAACCCATTCAAGCCTTGCTCGAACGCTTGCACGCGCTCGGTGTCGAGACGCAGGACGCGAGCATCGTCCGCGTAGAGCTGAACGACCAGCAACGCGCCGTCACCCGCGATGCGCAATCACAACTTTCGCCTAACGCCCGCAACGCCATCACCGGAGCCATCATCGGCAGCGGCGGATTCACCGTCATTGGTATCGGACTTTATGAAGCGGCGCTGCTGACCTTGCGCGGCATCGAGGGATTGCCCGGTCACGCTTTTGCGTTTGCTCTCGCAGGCGCAGCCCTCGGCGGCACGTTGGGTTCGCTCATCGTTCCATTGAAAAAAAGCAGGCCGGTCAAAAAACGTCGGGCCAAATTGCCCGCCCAGGCCGTCAAAAAAATGCCCGCCATCACCAGCGAAGGCTTTCTCGTCGCCGTCAAAATGCCACCCGAACTCGGCGAACAATCAGAAGCCATTGCCCGCAGCCTAGGCGCGAAACAAATTCTCTGTTGAGGGGATACGCAGCACCGCACGATAGAGACGCACCATCTTGCGAAAAACAATAAGCCCCGTAAAGACGCACAATGTTGCATCTTTACGGGGCTTCGTTAGGCTGGCGAGCGGTCGCTATTCGCCCATCACTTCCTCTGCCGCATCAGGATTTTTTTTGACAATGATCGCCGTGATCGCTTCGAGCGCGGCGCCTTCGTCGCCGGAAATCGCGCCGATGCCTAAAAATCCGCCGGAGGCTTGCGCGATGCCGCGACTGTAAGTCAGCAAATCTTGCCGGGCTTCGCGCCGTTGGTCAGCGGGCAGGGCTTCGATCAAGATGCGAATAGCGCGCAAGGTGTTTTCAAAGAAAGCGTCGGTGGGCTTTTTCGTCAGCCAATCGTTGAGTTGCGTTTCAGCCGCGCTGCCAATGTTCACACCGCGCGAACGCGCTGCGTGCATAATCAGTTCGCGTTCTTTATCGCTCACATCGCCCGAAGCCCACGCGACCTGAATGAGCGGCACAAGGTGCAACAGCATTACGGTGTCGGGCGTGTAACCCAACTCGCGCAGGGCTTCGATGACTTCGGCGTCTTGAATGCCGGTCGCCGCCGCCATCTGTTGTTGCGCACTTTCTGACGAAAGTTTTTGATGGAGCTTCTCGATCAGTTCGCGTTCTTTGCGCATGAAATACTCTTCTTCGAGACCGCGTCCGCGCTCGGCGAAGATGTCTTTG
>JAYSVR010000410.1:0-1534 GCA_043718445.1 Acidobacteriota bacterium
AAAATCTTGTTCAAAAGGTGCGGACTAAAGTCCACACAACGGGTCACAGGCTGAAGCCTGCGCCACGTTAAAAAAGCATGGCACTAACAGGCAGTCTGGCGTTGGTTGATACCGGCGTCAGCATCAAAAAACAATTCGTTTCGGCAACGGCCTTGCAGGTCGAATTGCTCACGACTGAAGCCGCGTTCGATGCGCTCGCCGCGTCGTGGGACAAGCTGCTTGAGCAAAACGCGACGCGGGCTTATTTCCTGCGCTGGTCGTGGAATCGCCTGTGGTGGAAGACTTACGCGCCCGCTGGCAGCCGTCTTTATTTGCTGGCTTGCCGCGACGCTGAAGGTCAACTGCTCGGACTCGCGCCGCTTTATTGGCAGCAACAAACTTTCGCTGGCGTGCCGCATATCCGCGAACTGAATTTCATCGGCACGGGCGCGGCGATCAAGACCAGCGAGCATTTAGACGTTCTCGCGTTGCACGGTTTTGAACGCGCCGTCGCCGAATCAATCGCGTTCTTTCTCGCGCAACGCAACGACTGGGATCGCCTGAACTTGTGGAACGTGCCTGACCGTTCGCAAGTCTTGCCGCATCTCGAAAAAGCGATGAGTACGCAAGCCACCATTTGTGATCACCCGCATTACATTTCGACCGAGCAGGATTGGGAAACCTTGCGACTGACCTGGGCGCGCAAGTTTCGCTACAACATCGAACGTTGCACCCGCAATTTGAGCAAAGCGCACGAGGCCGTTTTCGCGCGTGTCACCACGCAAGCCGAACTCGACGCGACGCTCGACGATTTCATCCGACTCCATCAAATGCGCTGGACGAGCAAAGGCCACGAAGGGTCGTTCGCCTTTCCGCAATTCGAGGCGTTTTTGCGCACGGCGATTCAACAGGCTTTCGACGCCAATCAATTGCGTTTCTGGTCATACAAGCTCGACGGTCAATGCGTCGCCACCCTCGTGGCTTTTGTTGAAGGTCATTCAGAAGGCGGGGTCGCGCATTACTTTCAGGGCGGCTTCGATCCGGCGTTCAGCAAACACAGTTTAGGCAGCGTGATGACTGCACAATGTTTGCAGGATTGCGTTGACGATCCAGACGTTCACGAATTCGATTTCATGGGCGGCGGTTCGGCTTACAAAGATTCGTGGACAGAGCAAACACGTACGGCGTTCGAGTTGGAATGTTTTCAACCGGGCTGGCGTACGTTGCTCTATCAAAATGGTCTGAAAACCCGACGTGTCTTGGGGCAGTTGCGCCGCGCTTTGCGCGCGCGCCTGCAATCACGCACGGCATCCCTCACTTAAAAGTTCAGTATGGCTTTACGTAATTCCCACTCATTTGCGTCTTCCACGGTCATCCCCATGCCGTTGCGCACCTCCCCGCGCGCGACCGAATGGCAGCGCCCCGCGAAATGCCAGTTCGCCGTCGAGCAACAACCCATGACGATCACCGTCGTGCGTTCGGTTGCCGAACTCGCCGAACATCAGGCCGCGTGGGAAGATCTCGCACGCCACGCCATCGAACCCAACATCTATTA